>NZ_BAAGXT010000001.1:0-502835 GCF_054779695.1 Nocardiopsis coralliicola
CCGCCGCTACGGCTGGAGCCGCGCTCGCCGCCTGGGCCGCGGCCGCCGGCGCGCTGCCGGCCGCGTCGTCCTCCGCCGGCGCCCTCCTCCTCGCCGCCGGGCTCGGTGCCCTCGCCACCGCCGTGCTGCTCGCCGCCACCGCGTTCACCGCGCCGGCCGGCCGGCGCGCGCCGCAGCAGCGGCAGGTGTTCGGCCTGCGGCTCTACAGCGGCCGCTCCGACGTCCCCTTCCTCTTCTCCGCGGTGGTCTGCTGGCGCGGCCCCCGCGGAGCGGGCCGGGGCGACGCCGCGGAGGCGGATGCCGTCCGGTCCGTCACCGCACGGGCGCAGCAGGCCGCGGCGGTCGAGCAGCCCGAGGACCACGCCGCGGCCCGGTTCCGCGTCGCGGCGCTCCTCGGCCCGGAGGCCTGCGGGGCGGACACGGTCGAGGCGTGGGCGGAACGGGTCCAGCTGGACCTGGCGCCCGCCGACGCCGAGTATCTGGCCCGCCTCCGCGAACTGCGCCGGGACCGCGCGCTGCGCGCAGCGGAGCCGGCCGCCCACGCGGGCACCGCAGCCGGGCCGGCGCAGCAGTCCGGGCGCTCTGCGGCGGAGTGGCTGGCGGCCGACCCGGACCGCATCCAGGCGGCGGCCGCCGCGCTCGCCGCCCTCGCCGGGGACAGCGCTGCAGCGGTGCCGTCCCCGGGCGTGCCGGCTGCGCGGTCCGCCGACGGTGCACCGAGCGAGCGGACCGGCGGGCAGGAGCCGCCGCACGCGGCAGCGCACGGCCCGAGCATCGCCGACGCGGTCGGCGACGACCCGGTGGCCCGCATCCTCGGAGCGGGCGGCTCCGCCTACGGCTACACGCCGAGCGCGCCCTCGCCAGTGGCCGAACCCTTCTCCCGCGACGCCGGACCGGAGGGCGACCACGCCCCGTGGCTCGCCGCGGCCTCGGCGGCCCTCGCAGACTGGGAGGACGAGGAGGAGTACGAGGGCTTCCTGGAGCGCTTCGCCGTCTTCCTCAAGTCCAACGGCTACACCGAGACAGCGGCCCGCCTGCGCAAGGAGCACGGCCTGGGCCCCGGCTTCGCCGCCTACTTCGGCTCCGATTTCGGCGAGGAGGACGAGGACGGCGACTTCGGTGCGGAGTACGAGGACGCCCCCTACGGCACCGCCGACCCCGAATCCGGCTACGCCGACGACGGCGCCCCCGGCAGCGACGGCCTCTGGCCGGACCACCCCGAAGCCTCCGAACCCTCCCGCACCCCCGACGACCGGGACACCCGCCCCTAGGGCGTGTTGGGTGGACAACTGTCCTGCTGCGCGTCGCCCCGGCACGCCCTCGCGGCGTTCTCCTCTTCTCGACAGGGAAAACCCGCCCTGACTCCTTCGTCGGCTGTGCGACGGGTGCACCAGGACACCGCTCGCGACGAACGCCATTCACCCAACACGCCCTAGGGTGTGTTGGGTGGATCTTGGTGCATGGTCGTGTCGGGTCGGGCGCGTAGCCGGATGAGGATGTCGGCGATCCTGATGGTGGCCCGGTAGGTCATGGCGAGTTTGTCGTACCGGGTGGCCAGAGCCCTGAACTGCTTGCGCCGGTTCATCAACCGCTCCACCCGGTTGCGCTGGCGGTAGGCCCGCTCATCAAAGCCGGGCGGCCGGCCCCCGGCCGAGCCCCGCCTGCGGCGGTTGGCCTTCTGGTCCTCGCGCTCGGGGATCGTGCCCGTGGTTCGCGTGGTGCGCAGCAGATTCCGGTTGGCCTTGGAGCTGTAGGCCTTGTCTGCGGCCAGGCCACGCAACCTGCTCCGGGGCCGGCCTGGCCCGGGTGTGTTGATCCTAACCAGCCCCAGCAGCACCGGCAGCTGCAGGGTGTCGGCTTCCTGACCCGGGGTCAGGGTGGTGGCCAGGGGTTTGCCGGTGCCCTCGCAGATCGTGTGGATCTTGGTGCTCAGGCCTCCTTTGGACTTCCCGATGCCCTGGGCGGCTCGTGAGTCCTCGGCACGCTTCCCCTTTTTCGTGCTCCTGCGGCGTGCTGGTGGGCACGCCCGACGGTGGAGTCGATCTGGGCGTCCAGGTCGGTGTCCTTGTCGGTGTCGATGAGGTGCTGCTCGATGCGGGCCCAGGTGCCGTCGGTCTCCCAGCGTTGGAGCCGGTGCTGGGCCGTGCTCCAGGGTCCGTAGCGTTCGGGCAGGTCGCGCCAGGCGATACCGGTACGGGTGCGGTAGATGATGGCGTTGAGGACCTGGCGGTGATCGCGCCAGCGGCCTCCACGCTGGGGTGTGCCCGGGGGCAGCAGAGGTCGGATCAGGTCCCACTCTTGGTCAGTGAGCTCGAATCTGCGGCTCATATACCGGTTGTACACCGGCATTGCGAGCCACAGACCCGAGAACCAAGATCCACCACACACGCCCTAGCTGCCCCTTCGCGTGGATCCCCGCATCCGCGCCCCCGCTGGCCGACCCGCTCGGCTGCACCGGCCCGGCGGCAGCAGATTACGCTCGCGAGCCGGCTCTGATCGCACCGAGTCTCGTCACGGCACACTGACCTGGGTCGGCCGTGCGCGTATCGGCTCCGGCCTTCGCCCCATCGCTGCCTCCTGCGACCGCACAGTTCGGACGGGGCCGCCCACGACGCCGCTTCGAGCCGCTCGCTGCGGCGCCCCCGAGTACTCCTGCGGCGGTGGCGCCGCGTTGGGCGGGACGCACCACCGGGCAGGGCCGCCAGCCGGTGGGGTGTAATGCCCCGGCTGCCGAGGCCCGGCCTTGCGCCGCCTGCACCGTAAGCGGCCAGCGGCGCTGACTGAACGCTCGCGCGGCAACGGGAGCGGAGGCGCCGGAGCGGCCGCTCAGCTCGGCCGTCGCGGTGTCTGTCCCCGGCGCACCGGCTGCTCTCCTTCGCCTCCGCGGGGTGCCCCGGGCGGGAGCGCTGGCGGCAGCGCCATTCCGGTCCGTCCGCGCGAGGTCGAGCAGCTCAGGGCGAGGGCGGCCGCAGGTCGGCGGTGAGCCAGTCGGAGGGGAGGCCCCACCGGCGCTTCACGGTGCCGTCTGTGCGGGGGACGACGGCGGTGAGGTGGGCGTGCAGCCAGGCGTCGTCGGTGTCGAAGTCGGGGTCGGGGGAGTAGCGGCGCTCCGCCGGGAGATCGCTGCGCTCGGCGTCCGCACGGAGGTTCGGGCCGTCGACCAGGGCGTGCGTGAAGCGGTGCGGTCCTGCCGGTACCAACCGCAGGCGGACGTCGAGCGCCGCGAGATCGTCGCAGCCCAGCCCGGCCAGCTCGCGGCAGACGTCCGCTGGGGCGCTGCGCGGCACCGTGAACCATGCTGAGACCAGGGAGTTCGGCTTGAGCCCCGCAGCGATCGGCGGCACCGCCGCCACGGTCAGGTCGTGGTAGACGGAACCGGATGGCACCGCCCACAGCTCCCGCACCAGGTGCGGTCCGGGGAAGGCGCGGCAGGCGGCCCGCACCCGTTCCCAGAAGGCGGCATCGGCGGGAGCGGTGGCGTACTCCTCACCGTCGAACAGCGCGTAGGGGTTCGGGATCTCCGACCAGCGCTCTACCTCCGCACCCGCGCCGACGGCCGCGGTGAGGGCAGCGCCCAGGTCAGTGTCGGCCGCCACGTACAGGAATGGCGGCTCACCCGGAACGACGAGAGCACGACCGCCGAACGCAAAGCACCATTGCGTGCGCCCCGTGGCCGCGTGCCGCAGCAGCTCCTCCGCGGTCCCCGCGTCCACCCGGGTCCCGTCCGGAAACCGCTCGGCCGCCGCTTCCGGAACCCCCTCGGTCACCGGATGCTGCACTTCCACCGGCCCTCCGTACACGCCAGCTACTGTGCGGAGTGCCCGTGCCCAGACGTCGGCTGCCGCGGTAGAGCCGGCGCGACCAGCTGTACCGCTGAAGGCGGTGATCCGGTATTCGATGTTCAATCCTTCACCCATTCGAGCTGCGGCGCCCCGTTGCTGTCGACCACTACCTTATAGGAACCGTCGCGCTTGCCCTTCTCCAGTGTTTCCGACGAAGAGGCGCCCTTGAACTCGCCGTTGTGCTGGTCCTTATCGAACGCTATGTAGCGGGGACTCCCCTTCTTATTCTCCCAAACCTTTCCCCATTTTGCGTTCTTCTTGGTTGGTTTATAGCCAAGATATTTAGCCATATCGGTCAGCTGGCTCTTGGTCAGTGGCGTGCAGCGCTTGCCGCGGCTGCCGCTGTTCACCGGAGTCAGGTCGATCGGAGTGGAAGCCTGGGTGTATGCGGGCGCGACGGTGATCGTTGCGCTGAGGGTGTCGATGGTGCCGAAGGAATCGGCGGGGACCATCCGGTTGGACGTCTGCGGCGAGATGGGGCATGAACCGGATGTCTCTTGCATCCGCTCCCGCGCTGTCCTTTGCTGGGAGCGTGCCTCGTCGCGTGCCTTCTTCAGCTTCTTCCAGCGCGAGAAGAGTTTCGCGATCTTGGGGGCAGTCTTGATGGCTTTGAGTCCCTTGCCCCAGGGGGTGAAACTGACAATGGTGGACAGGCATGCAATGATGTCACCCTCGGTGAGGCACGCGCGCGCATCCTCCACTCCCATGAGGTCGAGGAGAAGGCCCATAAGCTCTTCGTCGAGATTGTCGTACTCGCTCTCGGCGGAATCGACAGCATTGTTCGCGTCCTGCAGTGCTTCGAAATCCTCCATAAAGGCGGGGTCGTAGAGGATCTCCGGGTCATTATCGGGATCTTCTTCCTCGTCCTCGGCTCCCTCTTCAGAATCATTTGAGGGGGAAGGCGGAGCGGGCGATTCCGATGATGCAGGCGGGCTGTCTGCCTCTCCCTGGTCTGGGGGGCCCAGCGCATCGCAATCCTCAGCATCGGGATCGATGCGGCAGAGACCGACCACGTAGAGGTGGCGCACATTGGTGGGCAAGCCGAAGGCGAGTACCGCGGCGACGACGGCCGCTACAAGCAGGACGACGGCGCCGTATTCGACCTTGAATCCGCCTGCCTCAGCTCTCCAAACCCAGCGCACGATTCAATCTCCCGGCAATGCGACGTGTGAGCGCCACAAGACAGGAAACGGGCGCATGCCAGAGTCAATACCGTGTGCCGTGATCGGAGAAGGGCCCGGAGGCCCAAGGCTGGTCCCAGGCCGTCAGAGCGCGCAGGTCAGCGGGTCACTCCTGTCCGGATTCGGCCGGGGTGTCCTGGGCGAACGCGGCCTTGTGGGCCTCCAGGGCGATGCGGCGCCAGGGGATGCCGAGGGCGGCGGAGGCGGCGGCGATGTCGTCGTGTTCGGGCTTGACGCCCCAGGGGCCGTGCTTCATGCGGATGGTGCGGCCGTGCACGGTGACCTCCGACCAGGAGCGGTCGACGGCGAAGCGGAGCGGCTCGGTCTCGCGGACGCCCAGCGATCCCGTCTCGGCGAGCAGCCAGGTCCGCCAGTCCGCTGCGCCCTCGGACGGGACCAGGAGCGACAGGGTGTGGGCGGGGCGGCCCTTCTTCATCACGATCGGCGCCGCCCACGCGTCCAGCGCGCCGCGGTCCAGTGCCGCGTCGATCAGGTGGCCGAGCAGCTCGCCGGTGACGTCGTCGAGGTTGGCCTCCAGCTGCACGAGCCGGCGGGCCACCGGACCCTCCGGGCGCTCCCGCGCCGGCGCGCCCAGGATGACCTGCAGGACGTTGGGGCGACCGGGGAAGCGCTTGGTGCCGGCTCCGTGCCCCACGCCCGTCGGCACCATCTCCGGCGGAGGCGCGAAGCGGGTGCCCGCCGCGCGCACCAGCGCCGCGCCGGTCGGCGTGACGGTCTCGCCGGCGACGTCCAGCCCGGCGATCCGCGCTCCGATGAGCAGCCGCGCCGTCGCCGGTGCCGGCGCCGGAAGGACGCCGTGCGCGGTGCCAACGCGGTGCCCGCCCAGGCCCAGCGGCGAGGAGTAGACCTCTTCCACCCCCAGCGAGAACAGTGCGGCTGCCACGCCCACCGTGTCGACGACGGTGTCCAGGCCGCCGATCTCGTGCAGGTGCACCCGCTCGGGATCCTCGCCGTGCAGGGCGCCCTCGACCTCCGCGATCGCCCGCACCGCCCGCTCTGCCAGCCGGGCGACGGCCGGCTCCGACGTGCGGCGCACGTGCTCGATCAGGACCGACGCATGCCGGTGGGTGGCGTCGTCATCGGTCTCCACCACCGCCTTGGTTGCCTGGATGCCGTCCACGCCGACCCGCTCCGCGTCCAGCGACCAGCCGGTCAGCCCGGTGTCGGCGACGGCCGAGCGGACCGCGTCGAGATCGGCCCCGGCGTCGAGCAGCGCCCCGAGCAGCATGTCGCCGGACAGGCCGGTAGCGGGGTTGAGCCAGCAGATCATGCGCGGTCTCCCGTGGTGTGCGCGGCGGCAGCGCCGCGGCGGTCGCGCCGCTCGGCGGCGACGGCCATGCGGTGCACGGCCATGGCGGCGGAGAACCCGCCGTCGATGTTGACGACGGTCAGCCCGCTCGCGCAGGAGGACGCCATGGCCAGCAGCGCGGTCACGCCCTCCAGCGCGGCGCCGTAGCCGGTCGAGGTGGGGACGGCGACGACGGGCGCCGCCGCCAGTCCGCCCAGCACGCTCGCCAGCGCGCCCTCCATGCCGGCGACGCAGATGACGGCGTCGGCCTCTTCGATGCGGGGCAGCACCGCCAGCAGCCGGTGCAGGCCGGCCACGCCGACGTCGCGCTCCTCCAGCACGGTCAGCCCGATGGCGCGGGCCACGGCGGCGGCTTCATCGGCGACCGGGCCGTCCGCGGTCCCGGCGGTGACCACCGCGACGGTGAAACCGCGGTCCTGCGGCCGCGGGCGCCAGCACAGCACCCGCGCCGACGGGTCGTAGGTACCTCCGGGCACCGCGGCGGAGACGTCGGCGGCCGCCTCCGGCCCGACCCGGGTCGCGAGCACCGGCCCCGCGCCGCCGCCGAGCAGCCGCGCCGCGATCCCGGCGATCTCCTCGGGCCGCTTGCCCGGCCCGTAGACGACCTCGGGCACGCCCTGGCGCCGCGCGCGGTCGGTATCCACCCGCGCATACCCCAGGTCGGCGTAGCCGCTGGGGTCCGGCGCGCCGTCCGTCCGCCCGGTGCCGGGCGCGGAGGGTGCGGCTCCGGCGGGGTGCACACCGCGTTCCCCACCGCGGCCGTCCCCCGCGGGGTGCGGTGGCGCGGAGTCCGGGCCCGGTTCCGCCGTGCCCGCGCCAGGGGCGGCCGAATCTGCGCGGCGGGGAGCGCCGGGGGCCGTCATGAGCGCACCTCGACCACGGGGAGCAGGGCGTTCATGGAGCCGCTGCGGAAACCGTCGAGGTCGAGCGAGGCGAACGCGAAACCGCAGGTCTTGACCGCGGCGGCGATCTCGGCGCGGGCCGCGAGCACGTCGTCCAGGCGGTCCTCGGGCACCTCGATCCGGGCCACGGTGCCGCGCGCGTGCGAGCGCACCCGCAGCCGCTCGTAGCCGAGCGCGGCCAGCGCGGCCTCGGCGTCCTCCACGGCGCGCACCGCCTCCGGCGTCACCGGGTCGCCGTAGGCGATGCGCGACGACAGGCAGGCGGCGGCCGGCTTGCCGGCCACCGACAGGCCCATCTCCGCCGCCGCTGCGCGGACGTCGGCCTTGGCCAAACCGGCGTCCACGAGCGGTGCGACGGCGCCGCGGATCCGCGCCGCGGCGATCCCCGGGCGGTGGTCGCCCAGGTCGCTGGTGTTGGTGCCGAGCGCCACCCGGGCGCCCAGCACCTCCGAGAGCGGTGTGAAGGCGTCGAACAGCGCCGACTTGCAGTGGAAGCAGCGGTCGCCGGCGTTCGCGGCGTACTCCGGGCGGTCGAACTCGTCGGTGGCGACCTCGACGTGCCGCAGTCCGCGCTCGGCGCAGAAGTCACGCGCTGACCGGCGCTCCTGTCCGGCCAGGCTCGCCGAGACGGCGGTCGCGGCCACCGCCCGGTCGCCGAGCACTTCGCCGGCGACCGCGGCGACCAGGCTGGAGTCGACGCCGCCGGAGAGCGCCACGATCAGGCGGTCCTCCTCGGCGATCCGCGCGCGCAGCCGCTCCAGCGCGGCGCGCCCGTCGGTCTCCGCGCCGTGGCTGGTGCGCGGAGGGCGCTGCGCGCGTGCCGCTGCGGCGGGTTCGGCGGCGCGGCCGGTGTCGGTTTCGGTGTCAGTGGCGGTAGCGGTGTTCATGGAGCTCCCCCGTTCGGTGGCGTGCTGTGCGGTCCCGCCCGGAGCGGTCGGCCCGCCCGCCCCCGCGGGCCGGGCCGGCCGCCTCAGCGGGCGAAGAAGGGGATGGTCTGCGGCCCCTCCGGCAGGGCGCACACCCGCGCGCCCGGGCCGATCTCGGCGCACAGCCGCCGCACGGTGGCGCCGATGTCGGACGTCTGGGAGAGGTGCGCGCCGGCCAGGTCGGCGTCGGAGAGGTAGGAGGTGTGCATGATGACGTCGACATCCTTCTGGATCCGCGCCTGGATCTGCACCTGCCACTGGTCCGCCACCGTCTCGGTGCGGGCCGAGATCTCGTCGAACAGCGCCTGCGGCGACGCCGCCGACGCCAGCACCTCGCGGTAGGAGCCGTGGTCGGGGAAACCGTCCCGGCATTCGGCCGCGCAGATGATGGTGCCGCCCGGCCGCACGACAGTCGCCGCCGCCGAGATGCCCTTCACCGCCTGGTACAGGTTCTGGTCCAGCGGGTAGCCGGAATTGGTGGTGACTACGATGTCGAATGCGGCGTCGACCTCGCGCATCGCCACGGCGCGCGCGGCCTCGCGCGCCGCCTCGTGCATCGGCAGGAGGTCGCCGCCGAACGCCTGCACGACCTCCTTGTCCCGGTTGAGGATCACGTCGAAGGCGAAGTCCACGCCGGTGGCCGCCGCGATGGCGCGCACGTCGTCGTGGACGGGGTTGCCCTCGATACTGCCCCAGATGGCGCGCGGGTCGCCGATGCGGGCGGCGTCGTGCAGTGTCAGCACGGTCTCCAGCGCCGCCAGGCCGGGTGCGACGAGCTTGGGGCCGCCGGAGAAGCCGGCGAAGAAGTGCGGCTCCACGAACCCGGTGGTGATGCGCACGTCCGCCTCGACCCACCGGGAGTTCAGCCACACCGGGACGTTGTCGCCGAACCGCCCCATCCAGGTGAGCGCGGAGGCGTCCCGGGCGTCGTGGTTGACGATCCGCAGCCGGTCGGCCAGGTCGCCGCCGACCATCGCCCGGATCTCCTCGGGCGTGTTGCCGCGGTGCGTGCCGGTGGCCACGAGCACCGTCACGTCCTCCGGCGCGATGATCCCGGACAGCTCGTCGAGGATCGCCGGCAGCATGAGGTGGCGCGGCTGCGGGCGCGTGCTGTCGCACATCGAGATGGCGACCGACTGCCCGGGGCGCACCCGCTCGCGCAGCGGCGGGCCGGCGACCGGCGAGGTCAGCGCCGCCCGCAGGCAGGCCATCTGGTCGGGGGCGCCGGGGTGGTGCTCGGGTTCGACGACCGTCGTGTCCGCCGGCAGGTCGACGGTCAGCCCGGTCTCGCCGTAGGCGAGGCGCACGTCCATGGTGGGGTCTTTCGTCTGGGGATCGCGGAGTGGCGGGGGGCAGGAGAGCTGCGCGGGGCGGACCGCCCCGCGCAGCGGTGGTGCGGCGGGCCGGTCAGACCCGGGGTTCCGGTTCGGCGCGCTCGGCGGGCCCGGCGTCGCCGGACTCCTCCTCGGCCGCCTTCGCCGCCGCTTCCAGGCCGCCGGAGCGCTTCAGCATCCATGTTGCCAGCAGCGGAGCGAGGAGAGCCGTCACGAGGACCGAGGCGGCGATCTGCGCGGTGGCGGTGCCCGCGTAGGGGAGGAACGTCGGGTCGGCGGCGGCCACGACGGCGGGGGTGCCGATGGCGTTGCCCGCCGTGGTGCCGGCCGCGAAGCCGATCCCCGACTGCGCGCCGCGGCGCAGCAGCAACCGGTAGCCCAGGTAGCACAGGAAGCCGGTGAACGGGGCGAGCACCAGGCCCAGCGCGATGCCCTGCAGGCCGCCGCTGAGCACGTCGGCCAGGTTGATGTCGGTGCCCAGAGCGAACGCGAAGAACGGGATGACGATGTTCGGCGTGGGCCGCACGATCTCCCGCCAGCGCGGGTCGGCGTTGCCGACGATGACGCCGAGCAGGAGCGGCACGACCGCCGCGAGCAGCGCGGTGAACGGGATCTCGCCGAGCCCGGAGGCGCCGAGGAAGAGCAGCGTGAGGAACGGGCCGTCGTTCAGCGCCGATCCGATGAACGCGCCGCGGTCCCGCGCGCCGCCGTACTTGGAGGTGAAGGCCACCCACAGGCCGCTGTTGCTGTTGTCGGAGGCCGCCAGCAGCGCCAGGATCGACACGCCGAGGATGCCGTCGAGGCCCACGAACAGGCCCAGCACCACGGCGAGCGTCGCCGGGATCAGGCTCTTGCACAGCAGCAGCACGCCGGCGTGCGCCAGCACGGGGCCGCCGGTCTTCATGTTGACCTGCGTGCCGACCGCGAAGATCAGCAGGCCGATCAGCGGGAGCGCGGAGTCGCGGAACAGGCCGGTGGTGAAGCTGCCGATGTCCAGGGCCGCCGGCGCGAACGTCGCGAACAGCGAGCCCAGGATCAGCGGGACGATCATGATGCCGCCGGGGAAGCGGTCCATGAATCCGAAGAAGGGGGAGCGGAGCCGTGCCGCGGGGGCTGCTCCGGAGCCGGTTGCCATGGGGTTCCTTGTGGGGTCGGGGGTGGGGAGGGAAGGGGAGGGGATTGGTGCGGGGTGCGCGCGGTCCGCGGCCGGCGGGTGCCGGGCCGGGTTCAGGGGTGTGAGCGGGTACGCCGGATACGGGCGCGGCAGCCCAGGGGGCGGCCGCCGGCCGGCGGGGGTGCTGGGTGCGGCGTGCTGCCGCGTCGGGTCAGGCGGTGGGCTCCAGAGCGGTGAGGAGGGCCGCGGAGCGGGCGGCGGCCTCGAAGAGCAGGGGCTCGGCGTCGCCCACTAGGTCGGCCAGCGCGGCCGGGCCGGCGGCGATCGGTACGGCCGCGGCGATTCCGGCTGCGCGGGCGCGCTCGGTGGACAGGCCCACCTGGCCGGCGAAGACCACGACCGGGCGCCGGTGCTCGGCGGCCAGCTGCGCGACCGTGCCGGCGACCTTGCCGTCCAGGGACTGGGAGTCGAACGCGCCCTCTCCGGTGACCACCAGGTCGGCGTGCCCGATCAGGCCGGGCAGGCCCGCGCCCTCGGCGACCAGCCGCGCGCCCGGCACCAGGACCGCGCCGAGCATGCAGGTGAGCGTGGCCGGGGTGCCGCCGGCGGCACCCGACCCGGGCAGGTCGGCGATGTCGCGGCCGTACTGCGCGGCGAGCACTTCCCCCAGCCGGGCCAGGCCGCGGTCGAGGTGGGCGACGTCGTCGGGGTCGGCGCCCTTCTGCGGCCCGAAGACGGCCGCCGCGCCGCGCGCGCCGGTCAGCGGGTTGTCGACGTCGCAGGCGATGCGCCACGCGGCCTGGCGTGCGGCCGGGTGCAGCCCGGAGTCGTCGATGGAGGCCAGCCGGACCAGGTCGCCGCCGCCCGGGGCGAGCTCGGCGCCGTCGGCGTCGAGGAAGCGGGCGCCCAGCGCGCGCATCAGCCCGGTGCCGCCGTCGGTGCTGGCGCTGCCGCCGACGCAGAGCAGGATCTCGCGGGCGCCCGCGTCCAGGGCGTGCGCGGCGAGCACGCCGGTGCCGAAGGTGTCCGCGCGGCGGGGCTGCGCGGCGGTGTCGGAGACCAGCGGCAGCCCGCAGGACTCGGCGAGCTCCACGACGGCTGATGTGCGGTCGGCCGACAGCCCCACTCGGGCGGTGCGCGGCCGGCCGATCGCGTCCTGGGTGGCGACCTCCTCCGGTGCCCCGTCCCACGCGTGCAGCAGGCAGTCGAGGGTGCCTTCGCCGCCGTCGGCCATCGCCGTCACCGAGACATCGGCGCCGGGCAGTACCGAGCGCAGCCCGTCGGCGATGGTGCGGCCCGCCTCGAGCGAGCCGAGACTGCCCTTGAAGGAGTCGGTGGCGACAGCGATGCGCAACGTGAAGTCCAGGGGTCGGAGCGGTGAAGGTCGTCACAACCGTAATCCGGCTGCCGGGGGCCGCGACATGGGCGTGCGCCCGAGTCTCGGGCGGGTTGGGCGGCCCCGGATCGGGCAGGTGCACAAGCGATCGCCGAACGTGTTCGAGTGGCAGCACACCGTGTCCCCCGCCTGCGACCTGGTCACAGGGATTCACACTGCGGGGTGCGAGAAGCGGCGCACCGCGCGTGTGTCCAGCACACGGCATCGCTGCCGGCGCGCCGTGCGGTTCCACTCCTCTTGGCGGCGCCGTTGCGGGCGGCCGGCGCGCAGCAGCAAGACTGGGCGAGCGCCGGGGGCTGGGGTCGGGTGGACATCGGTTCTGCTGCGGCGCCCGGCACGCCGCTCGCCGCGTTCGCGTCAGCCGAGCGGAGAAGCGGGTCCGCCCTGAATCCCGTCGGTCCGACGCGTCTGGCGCCGCCGCTCGCGGCGGACGCGCCCGGGGATACGCCCTGCCCGGTGCGCCGCCGGCCCCGGCGGTGCTGCACGGAAAGCGCACAAGAGAACCGAGCGCACGGCGGGACTGCGCGCCGTTCACCGGTCGGCCGCGGAGAACGGTGCAGCGCTGCCCGCTGCGCCGCTCCGGTGCCGTCCGGCCCCTCGCTGCCGCGGCCGGGCCGGCGGCCGGGGTCCCGCGCTACCGGTGCCCTGCCCGCCGCCGGGACGCCTGCCGGTCAGTGGTCGGGGGCGAACGCCAAGGCGGCCGCGAGGGTGGCCGCGTCGGTGAACCGGCGGGGGTCGTACCCGGACCGCCGCGCGATCTGGTCGAGGCGGTACAGCACGGTGTTGCGGTGCGTGTGCAGCTGGCGTGCAGCGGCGCTCGCGCTCAGATCGGTCGCGAAGAACGCGCGCAGTGTCGCCCGCTGCGCGGGTCCGATGCCGTCCAGCACCCTCGCCGCCATGGCCGACCGGTCGGCGGCCGGAGCCCGCGCCAGCAGCGCCGGCAGCTCCAGCGCCTGCAGTCCGGCGGCCTCCCCGGAGCCGGGCAGCGGCACCGGCAGCGACAGGGCTGCGGCGATGCGGCCGGCGGCCGCGGCGAGCGCGGCGAAGCCCGGCTGGTCGCCGCCGGCGACGACCGGTCCGGCTCCGCTGCCGGCCGCATCGCGGATCCGCTGCAGCACGCCTTCGGCGCGGCCGCGGTGCTGCGGCGAGGTCACCACCCACACCGCGCCGGCGAGGTCTTCGGCCACCACCGAGGACGAGCGCAGCGGCTGCAGCGCCCGCGCGGCAGAGGACGCCGAGGCGGGCGGCGCGTCCCGCAGGTCCAGCGCGATCAGGGTGTAGGGCGCGGCCAGGCGCGGCCCGACGGTGGCCAGCCGTGCGGTCCAGCCGGCCTCGTCCACCTCCTGCCGGTACAGGTCGGCCACCAGCTGGCGGTGCACCCGCGCCAGCCACTCGGCGTCCTGCGCGGTGAGCCGCTGGGAGATGAGCAGCTGCACGGCCATCGCCAGCAGCTCCCCGACCGGCGCGACCTCCGCCGGCGGCCCGGACACGCCGAGCACTCCGACCAGGCTGCCCTCCACCTCCAGTGGCAGGTTCACGCCGGGCCGGGTGCCCTCCAGGTGCTCGGCGTCGGCGGGGGTGACGATCAGCGGCGCCCGGTGCGCGAGCACCCACCGCCCGCCCTGGTGCCGTCGCCCGATCCGGTCCCGGTCGACACTGGCCAGGATGATCCCGTCCCGGTCGATGATCTGCGCCCGGTACCGGAGCCGCCCTGCCACCTCGTCCACCACCGACTGCGCCAGGTCCGCCGTGAGCAGCAGCGCCGCCTCGCCGCCGCCCGGCGGCCGCGCATCGGCCATGGGTCCCTCCGTCGCCTCCCCGCCGGCCCTCGCCCGCGGGCAGCCCCACCCTAGTCGGCCCCCGCCCCGCTGACCGGCATCGACAGCGCTCCCGGCCGATGAGGCGCCCGGACCTCACTGCAGTCCGACGATCCGGTCCAGCCCGCTCACGGCGACCACCACGGCTCCGGGCGCGGCGAACAGGGGCGTGGAGGCGGGCCAATCGCCCGGGCCTGGGCCGGCTGCGGAGCCGCCGGCACTGCCGAGCCGGGCCTCCACCGGGATGCGGACCGGATCGCCGCCCTCCCACGGCGTCGCGGTGACGGTCGCCTGCACGGCGTCGCGCGCCGCGTCGTCGGTGGGGTAGGCGTCCCAGCACAGGGTGAGCAGCGCGTCCTCCAGCATGCGCGCCGGCGGCGGACGCTGGCCGGCCCCGGCGTCGCAGCCGTCGGCCGGGATGGTGATCGGCGGGGCATAGCGGTCGCTTTCGCCGGAGCTCAGCGGGATCCGGGAGAACGTGTGCCCCTCCGCTGCGCCGCCGCTGACCGGGCGGATGTCGAGGAATGCGTCGGCGGTGAACGGGGGAGGGACGGGCGCGAGGCCCGCACGGCCGGCGGTGCGCTCCTGCGGCAGGCCGGGGGCATGGTCGAGTGCCGAGCCGGTGGCCGCATCGAGGACCAGCGGAGCGGCGGACGAATCCCCGGCTGCCGCCGTCAGGTCGATCGCGACGGCGGCGCCGTCGGCCGACACCGCGGGCTCGGCGACCGGAAGGCCCGAGACGTCCGCACTCTCCTCGTGGCGCCACTCCTCGCGGCCGGTCGCCGCGTCGAGTGCGAGCACCCGCAGCGTGGCGGCGACCGGCTCCCCCTCTCCCTCCGCGGCCGCGGTGAGGGCGTCGGTATCGCCGCAGAACAGCGCGGTGACCACGGTACCGCCGGCGGCTGCGTAGCCGGGCTCTGAGCCCTCGGCCCGCCAGCAGTCCGCGGGCGGAATGAACCGCCAGGAGCCGTCCGCGGCACTGAAGACGTGCCGCTCCCCGGGCTCCCCGGGCAGGATCAGCTGCGTGCCGGCGACCGACAGCAGCGGATCGGTGCGGGCCACCGGAGGCCCGCCAGCCGATCGGCCGTATTCGTGCTTGACGGCGCCGGTGAACGCGTCGAAGACCACGGCCTGCTCGATGCCGTGCCAGGCCGCTCCGGTGGTGGCGAAGGTGGCGACCGCCCCGGACCCGTCGGCGGACGCGCGGAGCACCCCGGTCTCGGCGCCGGGGCGGCGGTAGTGCCAGACCTGCGTCCCGTTCCCGGTGTCGATGCCGTAGACGCCGCGCGCGGTGCGCACGACCATGCCGGGGCCGGCGACGGCAGCGTCGATGACCTGCTCGCCGCTGGGCACGGTCCACGACCAGGCGGCCCCGGAAACCTGATCCGGTACCGGCGGCGGCGACGCACGACCCGCCCGCGAGGCGTCCAGGGCGCGGTACTCCACCAGTGGACCGGCCCCCGCGAGCAGGAGCACCGCTGCGGTTGCGCCGATCAGTGTCGATCCGCTGAACGGCCGCGTGTTCCCGCCGTGCCGCACGGCGGCCATGAGCCCCGCGCCGGCGGCGCTCAGCAGCGCCCCCACCGCGACCACCGCCACCCACGGATCGGGGATTCCCCCGGAGGCGTCCTGGGCCGCAGCGATGCCGGCCGGGACGGCCGCGATCAGCGCGACGGCTGCCGTCGCCGCCGCAGCGGTCCGCGGCCCGGACGACCCCTGCCCCTCGCGCACGCCCAGCGCAACGCTCGCCAGCACCCCCGCCAGGCAGGTCGCTCCGGCCAGCACCACCCACCCCGGCGCCCCGGCCTGCACACCCCCGACCAGCAGCCCGGCCCCGCCGACCGCCCCGGCACCCGCCCCGACCCCGACCAGCCCCGCCATCCGCCCCCACCCACCAGACCCGCCCGATGCTAGGCCGCCCCCAGCGAGGCCGCGGCGCTGTGCGCGGCCGGATGAGGACACGGCGGCAGAGCCGAGCACCGCGCGTGGAAGGAACTCCGGGTGGCTGGATCGGGACGGAAGGTGTCTGCCGGGAGGCGGATGCATTCTCCTCGGATGGCCATCGCCCTGCACTCGCGATCGGGAGTATCACTGTGGAACGGCATGGATTCGGCGGCCTGGTCAGCGATCGAGCTTGGGAGGACCTGGTCTCCGCAGCAGGAGAGCGCCGCTACCGGCGCGGTGAGACAGTCCTGCGCCAGGGCGACGCGGGAGGAACGGTGCACCTGCTGGTCGGTGGACGCGTGCGCGTGAGTGCGGTGCGGCGGGACGGGGAAGAGGTTCCACTTGCGTTCCGCGGCTGCGGGGAACTGATCGGCGAGGCGGCGCTCTTCAGCGGGGAGCCGACGCGCGCCGCCTCGGTCACTGCGGTTTCCGAAACTGTCTCTGCTGTCTTCCGCGCCGCACATTTCAAGCAGGTCACCGAAGGGATGGGGATCGGCGCGATCGTCGCCGAGAGCATCGTCCACCGGCAGCGGGAAAGCGACGCGCTGCGCATCCTTCAGGCGCGCAGGACATCGGAGCGGTGGCTGTCCGAAGTACTCCTTTACCTCGCCCGCACCGTCGGTGAAAAGGAGGACAGCGGTTTTCCGGACGTCGGTCCGCTCTACCGGATTCCGCTTCCGCAGAACGATGTCGCGACCTTCGCGGGAATGTCGCGTGGATCGGTGGCCGCCGGCTATCTCCGGTTGCGCAATCAGAACCTCATCAGGACCGAGTACCGCGCCGTCCTCGTCGACAGTGCCCGCCTGAGCGCCGCCGCGGAGGATCTGTGACGCAGCTGGCATCCGGGACTGTCCAAACCTGAACAGTCCCGTGCCGCGCACGGTGCCATCGTGATGCCCGTCTGCACAGGTCACGCATCAGCAGGAGGCATCGTGGAATTCACCAGTGTCCCCGTGCGCGGCACGGTCGCGCTTCCGCCGTACCGGGCCGTACTCGCCGTCGACATGGAGCGGTTCAGCGACAATTCGGCTCGACACCAGCAAGTGATCGGTACGGCGATCCCCGAGATTCTGCGCGAGGCGTTCGTGCGCTGCAACATGCTCGATGTTTGGGATGACGCGCGATTTCCGCGGCACGGGGGCGACGGGTACGTGATGGGCACCCCGCCGGAGAATCTTCCGTACCTGGTCGACCCGTTCCTGACGGAGCTGGACGCAGTGCTGCGGGAGAAGGACCCGGAATTCGCCCGCCACAGCCGGTCGCTGCGCCTGCGGTTGCGCGCCAGCATCGACGTCGGGCCGCTCCCCGACTTCGGGGGCGGCAACCCCCTCGACGCGATGGGCGAGGCGATGATCACCACCCACCGCCTTTTGGACTCCACCGCCGTCAAAGACGCCCTCCGCACCTCTGACCCCGACGCCACGCTCCTCGCCGCTATCATCTCCCGCCGCGTCCACGAAGACGCCGTCCTCGGCGGCTTCGCCGACATCGAGCCCACCCGCTGGACCCCGGTCGAAGCCGACATCCCGGAGAAGCGCTTCAACGCCGAAGGCTTCCTGTTCATCCCCACGCCGTCGCGCAATCCGGGCCTCCCGCAGAGCGATTCGGACCAGCCAGACGGCCGGCCGCACAGGCCGGAAGCAAAGGCTCCGCCTGAATCGGCCGATGATTCCGGGCACACTCGGGCGGGGCGGGACGCCAACCAGTTCGGGACGGTACAGGGAGACGTCCGTATCGGCGACGACAACCGCACCAGCCTGGGCGACGGGTCGATCGGCAGCATTGGCGGCAATACAGGTTCGATCGTCTTGGGTGCGAATGGGCCGGTCAACACTGGAGGACGGCAGGACAACCGCCAGGACAACCGCCGCTGGCACGGAGGCGATCGCCCCGGATCACGCCGCAGCCGCGACGACCGCGGCGCCGAGCCCGAAGAAGACGGGTGGGACGGATGAACGCCCCCGCCGTAGGCTCTGTCGGCGGAGACACCGGCGACATCGTCACCAGCGCGCAGGCCCCGGTCAACACCGGAGGGCGCCAGGACAACCGGACGTTCAACGTCGGCCCCTGGGCGCCGCCCGACGCCGAATCCCTGCTCGCCCTCCTGAGGAGCGAGGACCGCTCTGCAGCCGACGCTGGGGGGTCGATTACTACAGCTGATATTGAGCGCAACGACGCTTGTTTCGTGAAACCACCCGGTTTCTCTCGGATCCTGTCCGGTGACGAAGCCCCCGCCGCGCTCCTCATCAGCGGACCGCGCGGGAGTGGACGGCGCGGCGCCGCCATGCGCTGGCTGTCCGAATTCGGAGCACCGGAGAAGGGGATTCGCACCCTTCCCGACGCGGACCGTCCGCCGCTGCTCGACGGGGAGGCCATCAGCGAAGGGGAACTCCTCTACCTTGACGCGACGCTGTCGGACGGCACGCGTGCAACGGCGCTGCTGCGCGAGCTGCCGCGCTTTGCTGCCGAGGTTGCGGAGCGCGGCGGGCGGATCGCCGTCGTTCTCGAACCGCAGCAGGCCATCGACCTCGAGGTCAGGGCGGAAGCCGACGCTGTGGCCGTGCGGCGGCCCGATACCGGCGCGGTACTTCGCTCCTACCTCGGATACCTCAGAATCACCGCCGGCCCGCGGGAGTTCGCAGCGGCGGGGATCACGGACTGGTTGGCAGCGGCCGGAGTCGAGGAGACCGTCCAGCTCGCCTATCACGCCAGGGACGCCTCCCTGGCGGAGGAAGGAACGGGGACGGTTGCCGACTGGCTCGCCACCGCCCACCGTGCCGCTGGTGACTGGCGCGAGGACGTCGCCGGATGGCTGGATTCGCAGCCCGCACCGCAGGATCGGGCAGTTCTACTGGCTGCCGCAGTATTCGAGAACGCCACCGCTGAACAGGTCGCCGCGGCGGCAGAGGGGCTTGCGGAGGCGACGGCGGTGCCGGAGGAAGAAGGGTCGCCGCTGGAGCGGCTCGGATTCGCCGGACGACTGAAGCGTCTTGGGGCCGTGATCCGCGAAGACAGGCGCGTCGAATTCGAGCGGTTCGGCTACGGCGAGGCGGTATTGACCCGCTTCTGGGATGAATATCCCTGGCTTCACGAGGTGTTCGAGAAGTGGATTAGCAGGATCCTTGAAAAGGAGAGGATCCACCTGAGGGACAGGCTCCGCGCAGCAGAGCGGTTCGCGGAGCAGTGCCTGCGGGTGCGTCGGCACGGACCGCTGCTGACTCTGGCCCGGAGATGGTCGAACGGGCCGCTCTGGACGGCTGAGCTCGCCCTCGAGCTGCTGAGATGCGGCCTGCGCGATGAACGCGCAGCCCCTGCCGTTCGCCGCTGGCTCTACGACACCGCGAAAGAAGAGAGCCTGCCCGCGTCATGTATACGGGTGGTCACCGCCGTGTCCTACGGCGTCCTCGCAGACACCCACCCCAACCAGGCGATCGTACGGCTCCACCACGCAGCCCGGCGGGGCGGTGCCGGGCCGGAACCGCGGCAGGCCGCGGGTGAGGCGGCGCTGCGTCTCGCCGACCTCGCCCGTGAGTCTTCCTCGCTCCGCAGCGGCGTGTTGCGCCGATTCGCTGACCGTTTCGCTGCGGGGCCCGGGAAGTATTGGGACGCCGACGCGTCGATCCTCTGGGGCGTCGTCGATCCGGCCGTACTCACCAGTTCGGGCGGGTTTCCGCTGACTGCAGCCGAAGGCGGCGACCTGCGGACCTGCCTCGCAGCGGTGTGGAGGCGCGACCGCGCCGAAGTGCGCCCTCACGCGCGGCGGTGGCTGGAGTTCTGGACGGGAGGGCCGCACCGAACCACCACGGTCTCCCTGATCACCGGAGCGGCTGCCGACGCGGGGCGCCTCGACGCCCTGTACGCGGAGACGCGGACCTGGCTCGCCGAGACTGCGGACGGCGATGCTCGCGGCTCACGTCAGGTGATCGCGCGCCAGGTCCGCAGCGAGATCGATGCATGGCGGCGGCCCGCCGAGCCCTGCCGCACGGCGCGCCACCGAAGCGAGGAGGGGCGATGGGTATCGGGACACTGATCGGGACGGTGGGCATGGCGGCCGCAGCGGCCGCCGCCGTCGCTGCGGGCTTCACGGGCTGGGGAGCTGCGGCGGTGGTATTCGGCGTCGTCGCCATCGGCGGAGCCGTGATCGCAGCGGTGCTGCGGTGGTACGGCGCGGAGCCGGCCGAGACCGTCAGCGAAGCCCCCGCCGAGGAACCTCCCCCGCGGATAGAGGAACCGGAGATCGTGCTCCCGCACCGCCGCAAGCACGTGTTCCAGCGGGAGCTCCCCAGCGCTCGCCCGGAGTTCGGCCTCCTCTTCTCCGCGATCGTCTGCTGGCGCGGGCCCGACCTGGAGGACCGCGTGGCAGAAGCCGCCGCGGTCGACTCCGTGGTCGAGCGGGCGCGCGCCTTCGCCGGCCGGACCGAGCCGGACGCTGTCGGGGGCGCCGACGAGCCGCTCGTCCTCGCCCTCGGCGCCGGTGGCGGCTGCGGCCACCCGGGCGTGTGGCATGTCTGGGCCGAAGAGGTGCGCCTCGAAATGGTCCCGGCGGATGCCGAACGGCTGCAGCGGCTTCGAGAGCTCCGCAAGCAGAAGGCGGAGCGGGCGGAACAGCGCGAACTGGAGCGCGACGAGCGGGACTATCTGGGTGCCGACGCCCTCGCGGCCCCCGGAACGGCTCTGGTGTGGTGGCTGTCCCGCAACCCTGACCGCATCGATGAGGCAGTGGACCGCATTTCCATGCTGGCGACGCTGTCCTCCGCCGCAACCGGGAACTCCGTGCCGGACCACTACCGCGATCTGGCAGCCGAGCGGCGTCCTGTTTCCTGGTACGACCCAGCGGGTGCGGAACACGGCCCCTCCGGAGGGATCAGTCCGGACAGCAGTTCTGGAGCGGAGTACGGCGGTACAGAGGACTCCGAGCCGGAGCCGGCGGAGGAAGGCCCCGAGTCCGGCGGCGACACCGGCGCCGTCCTCCGGGCGCTGCGGCTGATTGTCAACGGCCTCGACGAGGACGCGGCGCTACGGCACGTCGACCAGACCGCGGAGGACCTTGCGGTCGGCGGCCGGGCCGACCTCGCTGCTGCCGTCCGTGCTGAGTTCGGGTGCCCGGACGCCTGGAGCGAAGCCGGGACCTCACCGAACGGGGGCCGGAGCTCCGGGTCGGACGGCAGAGCAGTCGCTGAAACGCTCTTCGCCGACGGTGTGGTCAGCGAGGGCGGAGAAGAGGCCGGTCCCAGCGCGGATACCGCGGACGTGTTCGCGGCTACGGCAGAGAGCGCGCCTCGGGAAGCGGATGAGGACGATCGGAGCAACGGGGGCGCCGACGGCGCGTGGTCCGCGGGGGAGGTGCCGAGCGGTCGGAGAGCCCCGGAGAGGGCGGGGGAGTAGAGCGGTCCTTCTGGCTCTGCCTCACCACCGCGTCCGCGGAGGGACTGCGCACCGCACCCTCGCACTGATCGAGTGCAGCGTGCCGCAGCCAGTGGCGGACTCGGGCGGCGTCGGCGGCCGAGTCCGCTCGCCGCCCTTGCCGGGGCGCTGGTGCTGATCGCCGCCGACTTGCCGCTCGTGGTCGACGGCACGGTCGGCCTCGCACTGGTGCCGGCGGCGGTCCCGGTGGTGGCGTTTGCGGCCGGAGCAGTGGCCGGCCGGGTGCGCCGCGCCTCCTGAGGACGCGGCCCCTCAGCGGGGGCGGTTGGTACTGGCGGGTAGGAGCGGGGCGGGTGGGGTGCACGGTGCGTGGCGGGGCTAGCATTCCCGGCGTCCTGTATGCGGTATGTGATCCTGGAGCGCCCCGTGTCCCCTCCGCTCGTGTCGATCGCCGTTCTCGTTGCGCTGTTCGTCCTCGCCACCGCCCGGGGGATCAACCTCGGAGTACCGGCGTTCGCCGCGGCGTTCGGGGTGGGGCTGCTGTCGGCGGGGATGACCGAGGAGGAGGTCTTCGCGGGCTTTCCGGCCGACATCTTCCTCATCCTGGTGGGCCTGACGTTCGTGTTCGGGTTCGCGCAGTGCAACGGGAGCCTCGACCTGCTGGTGCGGACCGGGATGCGGCTGGTGCGCGGGCGGATCGCAGCGGCGCCGTGGATCTTCTTCGCGCTGACCGCGGCGCTGATGTCGGTCGGCGCGCTGTTCGCGGTCGCCATCATCGCGCCGCTGGCGATCCCGTTCGCCCGCCGCTACCGGATCGACGGGCTCATGATGGGCATGATGGTCGTGCACGGCGCCCTCGCCGGCGCCTTCTCACCGATCAGCGTCTACGGCGCGTTCGTCAACGGCTACCTGCGCAGTGCCGGGCTGCCCGTCGAGCCGCTCACCCTCTTCGCCGGTCCGCTGCTGTTCAACACCGTCGTGGCCGTCGCCGTCTACCTCGCGATGGGCGGCCGCCGCCTGCTCGGCGTGCGCGCCACCGTGGAACCGCCCGGCGCCGACGGCGGGGCAGACGGCGGCGCCCCCGGCACCGCCGCCGTCAAAACCGCGGCGCGGAGCCGCAGCACCGCCCTCCACCAAGCCGCCACGCTGACCGGGATCGGCGTGCTCGCCGTCGGCGCTGCAGTACTCGAACTCGACACTGGGGTGCTGGCGATCGCCATCGGTGCGGTCCTGGCGCTGCTGGCGCCGGGCGACGCCAAACGGGCGCTGGCCGGCGTGAGCTGGTCGACGGTGGTGCTGATCTGCGGCGTGCTCACCTACGTGCACGTCCTGGAGACCGCGGGCACCGTCGACTACGTCAGCGCCGGCATCACCGCGATCGGCGCGCCGCTGCTCGCCGTGCTGCTGCTGTGCTACCTCGCCGGCACCACCTCGGCGCTGGCGTCCTCGCTCGGCATCATCGGCGTCGCCATCCCGCTCGCCGTGCCGCTGCTGGAGCAGGGCGCGGTCGACCCGATCGGGTTCACCGTGGCGCTCGCCATCGCCGCCACCGTGGTGGACGTCAGCCCGTTCTCCACCAACGGCGCCCTGGTGCTGGCCAACGTCGCCGACGAAGACCGCGACCGCTACTACCGGCGGATGCTGGTCTACGCCGGCGTGGTCGTCGCCGCCGGCCCGGGGCTGGCGTGGCTCGTTGCGGCCGTGCCGCCGTCGCTGTGAGCCCGGCGCTGCGGGCCTGGCTCCGCCCGGGCCCAGAGCCGGCGCCGGCTCAGCGGCTGGTGTAGCCGGCGTCGGCGTGGATCACGCTGCCGGTGACGTAGGAGGACTGGTCGGAGGCGAGCCAGAGGCTGGCCTGGGCGACCTCGTCGGGCTGGCCGAACCGCTCCAGCAGGCTCAGCTGCGGCGCGTACGACGCCTCGTCCAGCCCGAACTGCTCCAGCGCGCCGCGCAGCATCGGTGTGTCGATCGCGCCCGGCGCCACCGCGTTCACCCGGATCCCGTGCCTGCCGTTCTCCAGCGCCGCGGTCTTGGTGATGCCGTTGACGCCGTGCTTGGCGGCGACGTAGGCGACGTTGTCGGGCTGCGGGCGGAAGCCGCTGACCGAGGAGATGTTGACGATCGACCCGCCCCGGCCCTGCCGCAGGAGCTGCTGCAGCTCCCACTTGACGCACAGCGCGGTGCCCTTCAGATCGACCGCCATCAGCCGGTCCCAGTAGCCCTCGTCGAACTCGGCGACCGGCTTGCCGTCCGGAGTCAGCGCCGCATTGTTGACCGCCGCGTCGAGCCGGCCGAACGCGTCCACCGCGGCGCCGACCATCCCGCGGACCTGCTCGCTGTCGGAGACGTCGACGCGCGTGAAGACAGCGCGCCCGCCCTCGGCCTCGATACCGGCGACGACGCTGCGCCCGCCCGCCTCATCCATGTCCGCGGCCACCACCCGCGCACCCGCGGCCGCGAACAGCCGGGCCGTCGCGGCCCCCATCCCCTTCGCGGCGCCGGTCACGATCGCGACCTTGTCCGCGAGAACCGGAAACACCGTATTCGCCATGGCCTGCCCCCGAATTCGACTGCGTGTCCCCCGATCATCAGCCGGCCCCCGCCCCGCCCCCGCCGACACGCCGCCCCTTTCCCGACCGCGGCGCCGCAGGACACCGTCCTTTGGGGAGGCCGCCCAGAGAGCGTCTGAGAAGCGCAAGGCGGCAGCGGCGGCGAGCGTGATCGGCGGCGCAGGGCAGGCCGGGAACGCCCGGTGCGGGCGCGGCGTCGGACGCCCATGGGACTGCGCGACTGGACCGCGGCGGCGACCGGAGCGGTCGGCGGATTCTGCTGGTGGTTCGGGATGACCGCGGTCTTCGCGGCGCACGGCGCAAAGCCCTACCTGATGGGCAGCGACACGATCCACCAGCCGCTCGTCGCCGCGGCCGTCATCGGCGGCCTGTGCACGGCCGCCACCGCTGTGGTCCTCGCGTGCACGCGCGCGCAGCATCCGATGGCGGCCGCGGTGGCGGGCCAGTGCGTGCTCGTTCCAGCGTCCGTGCTCCTGTGGTCGGTCTCCTTCCCGCCCGCCACCGCATTCGGCTCCGCGCTGTCCGCCGGAATCATGGCGGGCGCTCCCATAGCCGGGGCTGCTGCCGGGGGCGCCGCGGTGCTCGCCGGGGCGGCGCGTGCGGGGGCGGCGTCCGTGCTCCGCTCGGCTGCCGCGGCAGCGGCCGTGGCCCTCGCCGCTGCAGCCTGCTGGACACTCGGCACCACCGTTTCCGCTCGGGCTGAGGCCAGGGCGGTTTTGCATGAGTTCCCCGGGCCGCTCCTCGTGCTCGACAGCGAGGAGTGGGAGATGCGCGAGGTAGTGGCCAACGAGGACTTCATCCGCATCGCCTACGCCGGCCGCTCCGACCCGGACCTCGAAGCCGAGGTGAACATCTGGATCGATTCCGGCCGGCCCCTGCCCTGCTGGGAAACGGACGGGAACGCTCCGTGCACCCTGGTCAGCGGCAGCCCGCGCACGTTCATCGACGAGGGAGGCAGTCCGTCTGCGCGCTCAGTCGTGGTGCTCGGGGGAGGCGGGCGACCGGAGTGGTACGCCCGCATCGACGGCGGGATGCTCTCCGAGGCGCCCGCCCGGTTGGCGGAGGCCGGCGGAGGGCTCCGGCCCGCCGACGCGCGCGAAACGCAGAGGATCGCCGAAGCCGCGGCCGACAGCGAAGCGCTGGACCGGGTGCCGCTCGGCTACTTCCGCGACGTCCTCGCCGATGCACCGTAGCCGCGCGGGATCTGGGCGCCGGCTCGCGCAGCGGCAGAGTGACGGGGCCGACCGGCGCAGGGGGCTGGTGAGCGCCGGCCGGCCTCGCGCCTACGATCCGACCGCGGGTCGGCCTGGGGCCGCCATCGGCGCCGGGGGCGCCGTCTCCAGGGAGATCCGGTCTCGGCCGGCGTAGACGTTCATGGAGGCGCCCCTGAGGAACCCGACCAGGGTCAGCCCGTGCTCCCGGGCCAGTTCAACGGCCAGGGAGGACGGCGCCGACACCGCCGCCATGGCGGGGATGCCCGCCATCAGCGCCTTCTGGACCAGCTCGAAGGAGGCCCGGCCGGACACCAGGAGCACCGTGTCGCGCAGCGGCAGCCGGTCCTCGCGCAGCGCCCAGCCGACCAGCTTGTCCACCGCGTTGTGCCGTCCCACGTCCTCGCGCAGGCACAGCAGCTGCCCTTCGGCGTCGAACAGGCCCGCCGCGTGCAGTCCGCCGGTCCGGTCGAAGACGCGCTGGGCCGCCCGCAGCCGGTCGGGCAGCTCGGCCAGCAGCTGCGGCGTCAGCGCGGGGCCGCCGCCGGCCACCTCCCAGGGCACCTGCATCCGGACCGCGTCGATGCTGGCCTTGCCGCACAGCCCGCAGGAGGACGTGGTGTAGAAGTTGCGCTCCAGCGACGTGTCCGGCGGCCGGACGTGCGGCGCCGCGGACACGTCGACGACGTTGTAGGTGTTGGAGCCGTCTGCTGTGGCGCCCAGGCAGTAGCGGATCCCGGACAGGTCGGCCGCCGCCTGCAGCACGCCCTCACCGGCCAGGAAGCCCGC
This sequence comes from Nocardiopsis coralliicola, assembly GCF_054779695.1. Classification (NCBI taxonomy): domain Bacteria; kingdom Bacillati; phylum Actinomycetota; class Actinomycetes; order Streptosporangiales; family Nocardiopsidaceae; genus Nocardiopsis; species Nocardiopsis coralliicola. Next base: position 25,718 of record NZ_BAAGXT010000001.1, read on the forward strand.
GGCCAGGTCGAAGTCGCTGCCCGGGGTGCGCATGGTGACGGTGAGCGGCGCGCCGCCCATCCGGATCTCCAGCGGCTCCTCCACCACGAGGGTGTCCGCCCGGTCGCCGACCGCGCCCTCGCGGATGCGCAGTACTTTCTCCCGCGTCGTGACCCGTCCCATGGCCCGCCGCCTTTCTGGCCTCGCACCGGCTCCGCGCGGGGTCTTCCCGCGATCCGGCGCCTCCAATCGGCCGTCGTCCGGTGCCGGCGGGCGGCTCCCCGCCGGCGCTGCTCACTGCTGCGCCCCGCCCGGCCCGGCGCGCCCCGGCTACTCCGCCGGAGGGCCGGAGGAGCGAGCCGCGGTGCGGCCCCGCCGGTCTTCGCGCGCGGAGTCCCGCTGCACGTGCTGGAAGCCGAAGCGGCCCTTGATGCACAGGTTGCCGTGGGTGACCGGGTTGTCCTGCGGCGACGTCACCTTCACGATCTCGTTGTCCTGGACGTGCAGGGTCAGGTTGCAGCCCACGCCGCAGTAGGTGCACACCGTGGTGGTCTCCGTCTGGCTCTCCTCGTCCCAGGTGCCTGCTGCGCGCATGTCGAACTCGGTGGTGAACGACAGCGCACCGGTGGGGCAGACCTCGATGCAGTTGCCGCAGTACACGCAGGCCGAGTCCGGCAGCGGGACGTCCTGCTCGGTGGAGATGCGCGCGTCGAACCCGCGGCCGGCCACCCCGATCGCGAAGGTGTTCTGCCACTGCTCGCCGCAGGCGTCGACGCACTTGTAGCACATGATGCACTTACTGTAGTCGCGCACGTACAGGTCGTTGTCGTCCTTGGCGGGCTGCTCCACGGTCTCCGCCACGGCGCCGATGCCCGCCTCGTGCTCGCCGGCCTGCCGGGCGTCGCGCTCGCCCAGCGGCGCCGGCTCCGCCCGCGGCCCGAACCGGTCCGGCTCGGCCGCGTAGCGCTCGTTCCACTCCGGTACCCCCGGCGTCGTGGAGAGGTCGACCGAGGAGCCGAGCAGCTCCAGCACCATCCGGCGGCTGTGCTGCACCCGCTCGGAGTCGGTGCGGACCTCCATGCCCTCCTCGACCTTGCGCGAGCAGGCCGGCGCCAGCGTGCGCGCGCCGACCACCTCGACCACGCAGACCCGGCAGGCGTTGCGCGGGGCCAGGGTCTCGCCGTAGCAGAGCGTGGGGCACTCGGTACCGGCGGTGCCGCAGGCGTCCAGGATGGTGGCGTCCTCGGGGACGGCGACCGTCTCGCCGTCCAGGGTGATCTCGACCAGCCGCTTGGGCAGGCCCAGCTCGACGGGTGCGACGCGGGTGCGGGTGCTCACCGGGCCTCCTCGGTGGACGGCTGTGCAGGGGGTTCGGCTGGTGCGCCGGCGCCGGCGTAGACGCCGAGCCGGTCGATCGCGGACTCCACCGCGTTCCAGGCGGTCTGGCCGAGGCCGCAGATGGAGGCGTCGCGCATCGCGGCGCCCACGTCGCGCAGCAGCGGCAGCTCGGCCGCTGCCGCGCCGCCCCGGGAGAGCCGGATGAGCGACTCCTCCTGGCGGACGGTGCCCACCCGGCACGGAACGCACTGGCCGCACGACTCGTCGCGGAAGAACGCCGCGATCCGGACCAGCACCTCGGGCAGGTCCACCGTGTCGTCGAAGACCAGCACCACGCCCGAGCCGAGGGTCGCCCCGGCCTCGCGGGCGCCCTCCAGGGTGAGCGGGATGTCGAGCTCGTCGCCGCGGACGAAGCCGCCCGCCGCTCCGCCGAGCAGTACCGCGCGGATCTCGCGGCCGTCCTCGGTGCCGCCGGCCAGCTCCAGCAGCTCGCGCAGGGTGGCGCCGAACGGCACCTCGTAGACGCCGGGGCGGCGGACCGTCCCCGACACGCAGAACAGCTTGGGGCCGGTGGAGGATCCGGACCCGATCGACGCGTAGGCCGGTCCGCCCATCTGCAGCACCGGGAGCACGTTGATCAGGGTCTCCACGTTGTTGACCGCCGTGGGGCGGTCGAACAGGCCGCGCTCCACCGGGAAGGGCGGTTTGCTGCGCGGCTCGCCGCGCAGCCCCTCGATGGAGTTGAAGATCGCGGTCTCCTCGCCGCAGATGTAGGCGCCGGCGCCGCGCCGGATCTCGATGTCGAAGGCGAACCCGGCGCCCAGTACGTCGGGGCCCAGCAGGCCGCGCCCCCGGGCGCGGGCGATCGCGTTCTCCATCCGCTCCAGCGCCCGCGGGTATTCGCCGCGCAGGTACAGGTAGCCCTTCTCGGCGCCGATCGCGAAGCCGGCGATCGTCATCGCCTCGACCACCGAGAACGGGTCGGCTTCCAGGACGGCGCGGTCCTTGAAGGTGCCCGGCTCGCTCTCGTCGGCGTTGCAGACCAGGTAGCGCGGCCGCTCGGGGCGCTGCGCGGTCGCCCCCCACTTGCGGCCGGTGGGGAACGCGGCGCCGCCCCGGCCGGTCAGCCCGGAGTCGGTGACCTCCCGGATCACCCCGGACGGGCCGAGCCGCACGGCGCGGCGCAGCGCCGCGTAGCCGCCGGCGGAGCGGTAGGCGTCCAGGTCGGTGGGGTCGATCCGGCCGACGCGGCCGAGGAGGAGCAGCCCGCCCTCGCCGGCCTGCGGGACCGCCGCCTCGGCGGGCGGCTCGGCCGTGTGGCCGGGCAGGGGGGCGGGGTCGAAGGTGGTGGCGGCCGCGCCGCGCGCCGGCGGGATCGGCCGGTCGGGCGCGTGGCCGTTGCCGCCGGCCGGGGGAGCCGCCGCGGCGCCGGCGCCGCCGCCGTCCTCCGCGGGGCCGGCTGCGGCAGGTCCGCTGGCTTCGGCTGCGCAGACGGCAGCCGCGTCGGCGGGCGCCGAGACCGCATAGCGCGGTCGCTCGCCGGCCTCCAGGACCACGGCCGCCGGCGCGCGCTCGCAGAGCCCCAGGCAGGGACTCTCCACCCAGGACATGCCGCCGTCAGCGCCGTCTCCGGAGCCGTCGGCGCCGTTCCCGCCGTGGCCGGGCGGGCCGAGGCGCTCCGTGACCGCCTCGCAGAGCGCGCCCGAGCCGCGGGCGGCGCAGGCGATGTCGGTGCAGACGTAGGCGGTGCGGCGCGGGCTGGGGGACAGCGACAGCATCGCGTAGAAGGACGCGACGCCGTAGGCCTCGGCCGGCGGCACCGTCAGGCGCCGGCAGATGTAGTTCAGTGCGCCCGGGCTGACCCAGCCCACCCGGTCGTTGACCGCGTGCAGGGCCGGAAGCAGGAGGTCGCGCCGGCTGCGCGCGGCGTGTCCGCCGTCGGCGCGGCGCAGGTCGGCGGCCGAGCGAGCGCCGCCCTCCCAGGACGATTCCGGGGGCCCGAGCAGTGCGTCGACCGCGGAGCGCTCCGCGTCGCTCGGAGGGGCGTCCTGATGGTGAAGGTCCACGTGCTCCGCTCACCTTTCCCATTCGCTGGGGCCCGGCGCCGTGGCGCTGTAACCCACATCACAGGATTTTGTATACCGGCTACAGTATGCTGACGAGTGGTGGTCGGCAACCCCCTCAACCCCGCGGAATCGCCGGCGCACCGCGGTCCCGGCTGTCCGCACGGGCAGCGCCGGCCGCCCGGCGCCGCCGGGTGCACCGGGGGCCCGGCAAACCGGGGGAGAGCCGCACCGGGAGGACGCGTGCAGGGCTGCCGCCAGCCCTGGGGGGCGCTCCCGGCGCGCGCCGCCCGGGACGCACCGCAGTGCGTCCCGGGCGGTCGGGCCGCCGTTCATCCCGCGGAGACCGGTTCCGCCGGGGCGGCACGGCCGTCCGCGCCCCGCCCGCGCTCCGGATCAGCGTCGGCGATCCGGTCGATGCGCACCGCCGCGGCCTTGTACTCGGCCGTGCCGGCGATCGGGTCGGTCGCGTCGATGGTGAGCAGCTGCGTGTCGACCTCCTCGGGGAAGTGGAAGGTCATGAACACCAGGCCGGGCCGCATCGCGTCGGTGATCGACGCCCGCACCTCGACCGATCCGCGCCGCGAACTCACCCGCACCGCCTCTCCGTCGTCGACACCGAGCTTCTCGGCGTCCTCGGGGGAGAGGTCGAGCAGTTCGCCGCGGCGCAGCGGCGAGGAGAACCCGCGCGTCTGCACACCGGTGTTGTAGTCGTCCAGCCGCCGGCCGGTGGTGAGCCGGAACGGGTAGTCGTCGTCCAGCAGGTCCACCGGCGGCGAGTGGCCCACCAGGCCGAACGGCGCCGGGGCGCCGCGCTCGGCCGGGTCGTCGGCCCACAGCCGCCCGTGCAGGTAGACCGGCTCCAGCCGGTCCTCGTCGAAGCACGGCCACTGGATGCCCTGGTGCTCCTCGAGGCGGGCATAGGACATGCCGCGGTGGATGGGGGACAGCGAGCGGAGCTCGTTCCACACTTCCTCGGCCGCCAGCTCCGGCCACGTGGTGCCCAGCCGGCCGGCCAGCGCGCGCATGATCTCGATGTCGTCGCGCGCGCCCTCCGGCGGGTCGAGCGCCTTGCGCACCAGCTGGACGCGCCGCTCGCTGTTGGTGAAGGTGCCGTCGGCCTCGCACCAGGCGGCACTGGCCGGCAGCACCACGTCGGCCTGCTCGGCGGTGCGGGTGAGGAAGATGTCCTGCACCACCATGTGGTCGAGCCGGCCCAGCCGGCGCAGGGTCGTCTCCGTCTCCGGTTCGGACTGGACCGGGTTCTCGCCGATCACGTAGAGCGCCTTGACCTCGCCCTCGTCCATGCCCTCGAACATCTGGGTGAGGTTGCGCCCCTTGTAGGGCGGGATGGTGACTCCCCACACCTCCTCGAAGCGGCCGCGCAGGTCGGCGTCGAGGATGTCCTGGAAGCCGGCGAGCCGGTCGGGGATGGCCCCCATGTCGCCGCCGCCCTGGACGTTGTTCTGGCCGCGCAGCGGCTGCAGGCCCGAGCCGTACCGGCCGACGTGCCCGGTCAGCAGGGACAGGTTGATCAGCGCGCGCACGTTGTCGGTGGCGTTGTGGTGCTCGGTGATGCCGAGTGTCCAGCTCAGCTGGGCGCGCTCGGCCAGGGCATAGGTGTGCGCCAGCTCCCGGATGGCCTCGCCGGGGACGCCGGTGACCGCTTCGGCGGCGGACAGGGTCCACGGCTCGACCAGTTCCCGGTACTCCTCGAAGCCGCTGGTGGCGCGCTCGATGAAGGCGGTGTTGGCCAGGCCGGCGTGGATGATCTCCCGGCCCACTGCGTGCGCGAGCGGGATGTCGGTGCCGACGTTGAGCCCCAGCCACCGGTCGGCCCACTGGGCGGTTCCGGTGCGCCGCGGATCGACGACGAAGAGCCGCGCGCCCCGGTGGACGCCCTTGAGGACGTGCTGGAAGAAGATGGGGTGGGCCGCGCGCGGATTGCCGCCCCAGATCACCACCAGGTCGGTCTCCTCCACCTCCTGGTAGGAGGAGGTGCCGCCGCCGGAGCCGAATGCGGCCGACAGGCCGGCGACGCTCGGTGCATGGCAGGTGCGGTTGCAGGAGTCGACGTTGTTGGTGCCGATCACGGCGCGCGCGAACTTCTGCGCCACGAAGTTCATCTCGTTGGTGGAGCGGGCGCAGGAGAGCATTGCGAAGGAGTCCGGGCCGTGCTGGTCCACCGCCGCCCGGAAGCCTTCGGCGGCGCGGTCCAGCGCCTCCTCCCAGGTGGCCGGGCGGAGCTCGCCGCCGGTGCGGACGAGGGGTGTGGTGAGTCGCTCGTAGGCGGTATCCCGCCGTTCCGATCGCATCGTTGCCTCGCAGGGTGGTGCTCGCAGGGGGTCGGTCGCTGTCGCCGGGGGCGGCACCCGCCGGGTCGAAGGCGGCAGTACTCGATAGTGTCTACAGTATTCACGACGCTGTTGGCGGATCAAGGGGAGCGGTGCGGCCGCTGGCGGTGCCCTGCCCGGCGCTGGGAGGCGGGCCGCCCGGGCGCGGCATAACCGGGGTGTGCCCGCTGCGGCGCCCCCGGATGCGCGCCGGGCGCCGCGATCGGCGCGCGGCAGCGGGGGGCCGGTTCAGGCGGCAGGCGCCGCCGCGGGCTCGGGGGGCCGGAGCGAACCGTCGGCCAGGCGCTCATTCAGCAGCCGGGCCAGCGCATCCACCGTGCGCAGGGTGGGCGCCGGCGCCCCGGTGGCGTCGGCGAGCTCCACCACGGCCGACAGGATCACGTCGAGCTCCAGCGGCCGGCCGCGCTCCACGTCGATCAGGGTCGAGGTGCGGTGCCCGCCGGCGCGGGCCGCGCCCTCCATCCGCCGCTCGATGGAGACGGCAGGGCGCACCCCGAGCCGGCCGGCGACGTCGAGGACCTCCGCCATCATCGTCCGGACGACGTCGGCGGCGCCGTTGCCGCAGAGCTGCGCCATGGTGGACCGGGTCAGCGCGCTCAGCGGGTTGAACGCGGCGTTGCCCATGATCTTGATCCAGATGTCGGAGCGGATGTCCTCCTCGACCGGGCACTTGAGCCCGCCGGCGGCCATCGCGGCGGCGAAGTCGGCGCACCGCTGCGAGCGGGTGCCGTCCGGCTCGCCGATGGAGAACCGGGTGCCCTCCAGGTGCCGGACGGTACCCGGCTGCTCCAGCTCGGTCGCCGCGTAGACCACGCAGCCGATCGCCCGCTCGGGTGCGATGGCGGCGGTCACGGCGCCGCCCGGGTCGGCCGCTTCGACGCGCCGCCCGGCGAGCGGTCCGCCGAGTCCGTGGAAGTACCACCAGGGGATCCCGTTCTGCGCGGCGATGACCGCTGTTCCGGGGCCCAGGAGCGGCGCCAGCAGCGGGCCGCAGGAGGCGTAGTGCTGGGCCTTCAGGCCGAGCAGGACGTAGTCGACCGGACCCACTTCGCCGGGGTCGCTGGTTGCGTGCGGGTGCGCGGTGAAGTCGCCGCGCGGGCTGAGTACCCGGACCCCGCCGGACCGGATGGCCGCCAGGTTGGGGCCGCGCGCGATGAGGTGGACGTCGGCCCCGCCGCGGTGGAGTGCGGCGCCCGCGTAGGCGCCGATGGCGCCGGCGCCGAGGACGGCGATACGCATGGTTGGGGTCCCTTCTCTCGTGCGGATAAGATCGTATACAGTATGCGAACAGTTCTGCCGGGCCCGTCGACCCGCCGGAACGGAGAAGGAATGCCGGAAACCGGCGGGCCGCGAAGTTTGCATGTTCTTCTCGCCGCGCCGATCCGGCGGCGCCTCGTCCGTTCGGCAGCGGAAGAAGGATCGAATTTCGTAGACTGTGTACAGAACGTGCGCGGCGGGCCCGCCGCCCCGCAGCCGCCGACCCCCGTACCGCACCAGCGCCCAGGAGTACGCCGCCAGGAAGCGGAGGCCGCCATGTCCCCCCGATCGACGAGCACCCCGACCGGCAACGGGCGCGTCCGCCGACCGGTACCGCTCCGCGAGGCGGTCTACGAATCCCTGCTCGACCTCATCACCACCCGCGCGCTGCCGCCGGGGCGGCACCTGGTGGAGACCGAGCTCGCCGCCTACCTGGGGGTGTCGCGGCAGCCCGTGCGCGAGGCGCTGCAGCGGCTGAGCAACGAGGCATGGGTCGACCTGCGCCCCGGGTACGGCGCCTTCGTGCACACCCCCAGTGAGAGCGAGGCCGACCAGCTGCTGGCCGTGCGTGCGCTGCTGGAGACCGAATCGGCCCGGCTCGCGGCCCTGCACGCGGCCGGCGGCGACGTGGAGCGGCTGCGCCAGTCGTGCCGGCGCGGCGCTGCGCTGGCCGCCGGCGGCGAGGTGGAGGAGGCCGTCGCCGCCAACGCCGACTTCCACCGGGCGGTCACCGAGGCGTCCGGGAACCGCGTGCTCGCCGAGCTCGCCGCCCAGGTGGACCGGCGCGTGCGCTGGTACTACGCGCCCATCGCCCGGCACCGCGGCCCCGCCTCCTGGGACGAGCACGCCGCCATCATCGACGCCGTGGCCGCCGGTGACTCCCTCGCCGCCGCCACCCTCATGAACACCCACACTGAACGCACCCGCGGCGCCTACCGCGCCTACTGTGCCGCCGAACCCGCCGAACCCGACCGCGCCGACGGCGACGGCGCCGCTCCCGCCCCGAGCCACTAGCCGGCCCAGCAGAGGCCGCCTGATGAGGCCGATCTCGCAGGGCCTGCCCGGCGACGCGCTGCTTCCCGCCGCCGGTCGCGGCCGGCCAGCGGCCACCCACTGCGCAGATGGCGGCCCTCAGCCGGCCGAGGAACCCGACGCACTCGCACTCTTGCCGTGATCCCGGAACAAGGGGCCTCGGCGCTCCACTGCGGCGGCCCGCATGGGTCCCCGGAAGGCACCCGCAACGTGGAGTCTGCCTCCTCGGACCTCAGCTGCCCCCGGCGGTGGCCCGGCCCCAGCCTTGCGACCCGACGAGCGCGGGTTCGGACCGCAGCCGTGGCATCTGGGCGGCGACCCGTACCGCCGTGAGACGGCGAAGAGCGGGCGCTGGACGCCGTTGCACCTGTTCTGCGCGGTGCTGCGAGCGGCGCACCGCCAGTTGTCCCCGGTGCATGCTCAGCGCATTCGATCGCTGCGGCTTGCGGGTGTCCTCGGGTACCTGCTCCCTGGCAGGCCTGAGCTGTCTCTCCGGCGGCGACGCTGCTGCCTGCGTCCTGTGCCACTGGCGGGAGAGGAGGTGTGAGACCCGGGCACAGGACACCGTGTCGCCCGCTCCGGCGCGGTGATGCGCAGAGTCAGCGCCGCGCCGCCCGCACCCGCAGCTGCCTGATGGTGGCTGGTCAGTGCCGCGGAGGTGCGCCGTTAGCGCGGTCGGCGGTCCTGGCGGGCGGTTAGGGGCGCCGCTCGTGGGCCTCGGCGTCGGCGAAGCCGGTGCCGGCGAAGAGGTCGGTGACCGTGGTGAAGTGGTAGCCCTCGGCGTGCAGGCGGGCGAGGATGTCGGGGACCGCGTCGACCGTGGAGGCGTGGATGTCGTGCATGAGCACCACCGAGCCGGGCTGGGACAGCGACACGGCCTCGTCGGCGACCTTGCCGGAGTCGCGGCTCTGCCAGTCCATCGTGTCCACGTCCCACAGCACCACGGGCATGTCGGCGGCGGCGAGGGTCGCGTCGGTGTAGGAGCCGTAGGGCGGGCGCATCGTCGGCGGATGCACCCCCGTCGCGTCCTCGATCTCTGCGGCCGTGCGGTCCAGGTCGTCAGCCACAGCGCCACCCGACATCTTGCCCAGGTCGTCGTGCTTCCAGGAGTGGCTGCCGATCTCGTGGCCCTCCTCCACGATGCGCCGCGCCATCTCCGGTTCGGCGTCGACCAGCTGGCCGAGTACGTAGAAGGTCGCCTGGGCGCCGTAGGCGTCCAGCTCCTCGAGGAGCCGGCCGGTGTGCTCACCGGGACCGTCGTCGAAGGTCAGCGCGACGCACTTGGCGCGGGAGCAGTCCAGCGGCGCGGCGCCGGGGCCCTCGTCCGCCGGCGGCTCGCCGTCCACCGCCGCATCGCGCGCCTGCACACCGAACGGGGAGAGCAGCGGCAGCGCCTGCTCGGCCGGGACCGCGATCTGCTCGCCGCCGGCCGTGACGAGCAGGCCGCCCTCGGTGTCGAACGCGGCGCCGGCGAGCGGCGATCCGGAGTACTCCTCGGCCAGCGCGCCGGCCTCCTCGGCGTCCGGGCCGCTCTGCGCCGGAGCGCCGCCGCCTGCCAGGGGCTCGGCGGAGCCGTCGCCGGCAAGGCCATCCGGCACCTGGCCGGTCTGCTCGGCCGCGAGCCGCGCCACTTCGCCGTCGAGCTCGGCCAGGGCGCTCCCGCCCGCGAACAGCGCCGTCCAGGGCAGCACCTCGCCGCCGTTCCACCAGTGCGTTTCCGCCTGCGGTCCGTCCTCGGCGCCGTCCGCCTCGACCGTGCGCTCGATGCGGGCGCCCTGCACCTCCTCCGACACCGCGACGGGCTCCGCGGCCTGGGTGAGCGATGCGCCGTCCTCGCCGGAGTGCTCCTCCAGGAAGGCGGTCTGGGCCTCGGCCATCAGCGTGCGGACTTCGCCGGCGAACGCGTCGGCGCCCGGGAGCACGAAATGCGCGGTGTCGACGGTCACGCCCCCGGACTCGACCGCGGTGGCGACCGTGCGCAGACCGGGTGCGTCGACCGCGGCCGCCTGAGCAGCGGGATCGCTCGGCCCGGCACCCACCGCGGCGGCACCCGGCACCGCCAGCACCAGGGCACCGCCGAGCGCAGCCGGCGCGTAGCGGAGCGTGCGCCGCGTCCGCGGCCCCACCGGAGCCGCGGCGGCCCGGTCCCGAACCGCGCCGGCCCACCGGGCCGCTGCGGCGCGCGCACCTCCCAGCGCGGAGCCGACCGCGGCGGTTCTCTCCGCCCCGAGGACCCGGCGCGGCAGAGCGCGGGCTGATGTCAGAGCGGAGCGGGCAGCGGAGCGGATTCGGGCGGCGAGCACGAGGCGGACTTTCCAGGGAGAAGGGGAATCAGGGGCCGGCTGCGGCGGGGCACGGCCACAAAAACGGCCACGCCGAACATACGGCCGTCTGCCCCCGCGTGCAATCGGGCGGTCACCGCCCGGATCGGCCGCACGCAGGCGCTTCCGCGTCCGGGGCCGCTGCTGGCCGCAAGCGGCGCCCGCCGCAGCGGAACCCGGCAGCCGGGCACTGCATCGCACGGGGCGGGCAGCGGTCCCGCCCCTGACCGGTCCCGGAAGGAGTGCCCGATGAGCGATATGCCGGCGCAGGAGCGGCCGCCGCCAGCGGACCGGACGAGCGCGACGGTGCTGCTGGTGCTGGCGCCGGCGGGGGCGGTGTGCTGCTTCAACCCCGTCACGCCGGTGCTCGGCGTCCTCGGCATCGCCCTGGCGGGGTCCCGTCCCCGGGCCGCCAGGGCATGCACCGCCGCCGGCTGGGCGGTGCTCGGTATCAGCGTGCTGGTGGTCGGGGGCCTGACGCTGCTCTCCCTGCTCGGCTCATACGAGGTCTGAACAGGACGTGGCCGCTCCCGGGGCGGCGGGAACCCGGCGGTCCGCACGGGAACCAGAGCGGAGGCAGCGGGATCTCCACCGCACGCCGATCAGCCCAGGGAAGCCCCGATGAGCCACGTACCCGGAGGCTGTTCGCCTCGGCCGCCCGGGTGCGGTCCGCCCCCGCCGCCCGGATACGGGCCGCCGGCACCGGGTGATGGGCCCGGGCCGCCGGGCCTGCCGGGAGCGACTCCGCAGGCCTCGGTGAGCGCCGCGGTGCTGCCGGCGCTCTCCCCGCCGTGCTGCACCCTCCTCTCGCTCATGCCGCCGGCCCCGGCGGGCTCGGACCGGCGCCTGCGCAGAGCGGTCCGCAGAGCGCGAAGACCTGCACCGCCGTCGGGTGGACGCGGGGGCTGGGCGCCCTGCACTTCGCGGGGCTCCATCGCCCCCCGGCATCCTGGGCGAGCTTTTCCGAGCGGGCCGGGTCGGACGGGCGCAGCGGTGCGGACCCGGTCCGCGTCCGGCGGAACCGGGAAGGCCGGCGGCGCATCAGAAGCAGTAGCGGCCGAGCCCGCTGTTCCTCCCTGATCCCCCGACACGCCTAGGGAGCCCTGATGAGCCACATGCCAGGAGGCTACGAGCCTCCTCCGGGCTACGGTCCGCCGCCGGGTTATGGCCCGCCCGGCTACGGCCCCCCGCCCGGCTACGGCCCCCCGCCCGGCTACGGGCCCTACGGCCAGCCGGGCGGGACGCCGCCGGGGACCGTGAACGCAATCGTGCTGCTGGTGCTCTCGCTGGTCAGCCTGGTGGCCTGCTGCCACCTGCTGTCGCCCGTCTCGGCGGTGCTAGCGATCCTGGGACTGGTACTGGCCCAGGGCAACCCGCGCGGTGCGACGGTGTGCACCGCCATCGGTTGGGTGGTGTGGGGGGTGGGGACCCTGGCAATCGCCTCGTTCTTCATGATGGGCTTCCTCGGCGTGTACTGAGCGGGCTGCCCCGCGGGACGGACCGTCAGCTGCGTGCACTCCGGCCCGCGCTGGCGGCGATCGCGCTGGCAGCCCAGCCCTCCGGCGGTGCCCGATCCGGCCCCGTCCGGTTCCCGGCCTGGGCCAACGAGCCGATAACGAATCCTCCGGGAGCGGGAACCACTGCGGCGGCCGGTGCATCGGAGATGAGAGCATCAGCAGGCCCCCGCGCTTACTGCCCTGATAAGGGCGGAGCTCCCGGAGAGGCCGCATACGTCCATGGAAAGCTGGAGACTTCGAGCATGAGCTACGGTCCCGGCGGCTACGGGCCGCCGCCTCCGCCCCCGCAGGGTCCGCCCCCGCCCGGCTACGGCGGTCCGGGGGGCATGGGCGGCCCGCCGCCCCCGCCGCCTCCGCCCGGCGGCTACGGCGGCCAGGAGCCCGTCAGCAAGGGCAGCGCGATCGGCCTGATCGTCGTCGGCGTCCTGTGCTGCAACTGCCTCACCCTCGTGCTCGGCATCGTGTCGCTGACGATGGCGGACAGCAACCCGCAGGCGTCGAAGACGTGCGCCCTGATCGGGTGGATCCTCTTCGCTATCGGCGTCGTGATCAGCATCGGCTACGTGGCGATCGTCGGCATCAACGGCATCACCGCAGGGATGTCCGAACCCAGCTACGGCTATTAGGCACACGAGGCAGGGACTTCGCAGATGAGCTACGGTTCCGGTGGCTACGGGCCGCCGCCTCCGCCCCCGCAGGGTCCGCCCCCGCCCGGCTACGGCGGACCCGGGGGCATGGGCGGCCCGCCGCCCCCGCCGCCTCCGCCCGGCGGCGGCTACGGCGGCGAGGCGCCCATCAACAAGGCCAGCCCGATCATCCTGATCGTTCTGGGCGTCCTGTGCTGCAACTGCATCTCGCTGGTGCTGGGCATCGTGTCGCTGACGATGGCGGAGAGCAACCCCAAGGCCGCCAAGACGTGCGCCCTGATCGGCTGGATCCTCGTGGCGCTGGGCATCGTCGTCAACATCGCGCTGTTCGCACTCGGCGTCTTCGACGCGATGCTCACTCCCACCGGGTCCTACGACACGACCTACTGACGTGTCCGCGGGCGCCGGTCCGTCCATCCTCATGGAAAGCTGGAGACTTCGCAGATGAGCTACGGTTCCGGTGGCTACGGGCCGCCGCCTCCGCCCCCGCAGGGTCCGCCCCCGCCCGGCTACGGCGGACCCGGGGGCATGGGCGGCCCGCCGCCTCCGCCGCCTCCGCCCGGCGGGTACGGGCCGCAGCAGGAGCCGCCGGCGGGCAAGGCCAGCCCGATCGCCCTCATCGTCGTCGGAGTGCTCGGGCTCTGCTGCTGCAACCCGGTCTCGCTGATCCTGGGCATCGTGTCCCTGGTCATGGCGGACAACAGCCCGCAGGCATCGAAGATCTGCGCGCTGATCGGCTGGATCCTGATGGCGCTCACCCTCGTGGGCTACGTCATCTACATCGTTCTGTACGGGTTCAGCAACCTGTACATGTACAACTCGCTCTGACGGTTCGGCCGAGCGCGCGTGCGGCCGCCCGCCCCGTATCTGCGGGGGCGGGCGGCCGCACTGCATCCTTGCGGTGCCGGCGGAGGCGCTCCGCGGCCGGCAGGCAGCCGGCCAGCTTCACCCGTTCCCGTCCTCGTCCGCGGCCGCGGACGTGCGTACCGCGGTCCGGACGATGGAGCGCAGCTGCTCGGTGATAGCGGCGCGGGTCTCCTCGAAGGCGGGACCGGTGAGGGCGTCCGGATCCGACGGGTCGAGCTCCAGGCAGGGCGTGTGGACGTGGCCGGCCGGGATGCTGCGGCCGGCCGTGTCCCGCAGGAACGTGTTGCGGTAGGCCACCTCATTGGACAGGTAGTCGCCGCCGCTGCCGCGGCGGGCCTGGGAGTCCGGCGAGGGGCCGTCCGGGCGCTCGACCGCGGCGCCGCCGCCGGCCGGTACCTCGGCCACCGCGCGGTGGTCGTGCACCGGGTAGGCGCCGGCCGCCTCGCGGACGATCGCCCCGCGCGGCAGCGTCGACTCGGTCCACTGCGGCCGGTCGTCCGGCAGCGACGGCACCGGTCCCGGCGCGCGCACCCGCTCGTTGTCGGGCGCGTCCCCGCGCCAGGCCGCGTTGAACGCCTCCAGTTCGAAGGCGTCGCCGCGCCCCCGGGACACGGTGATGACGGCGTCGGCCAGCACGGGGCCGCCGGCATAGTGCCGTGCCAGGCAGCGCTCGACGATGCCGCCGGTGAAATCGCGCCAGCGCACCGGGAAGACCGCCGTGCGCACCACCGCCGTGCGGCCGCCCGCCTCGAAGGCCTCGCCCTGCAGCGCCAGCGCCGCTACGCCCGACGGGTTCGAGCGGCGCACGTCCTCGTCCAGCCCGAACGGGTCGAACCCGGTGACGATGACGCGCAGCTGCCGGTCGTCCGGCGCGAAGACGAGGTCGTCGAGGCCGCGCGATGCCGACTCGAGCCGGTCCAGCAGGCCGGCCCGGTCCGCTTCGTCCAGCGGGAACGACGGCTGCCAGGCGCGCAGCCGCGCCACCAGGCTCAGCCGCGCCCAGTACAGCGGCCGGTCGTCGCCGACGCGGTCGCGGGCCGCCACCGCCTCCGACCACAGCCGGTGTCCGTGCTCGGCTGCGGCCTGCTGCGCTTCGGCGAGGTCGGCGGCGCGGTCGAGGTCGGCGGCGAACAGCGGCGCCGCCGCTGCGAACCCGGAACGGCGGAGCAGGGCCTGAGGAGCGTCCAGTGCAGCGCGCTCCTCCTCGGGGGTGGTGGCGGTGGAGTGCATGTCTCCTGATTCGGATGGGCGCGGTCGGGGCCGGGGCGTGAGTTTACCGGTCCCCGCCGACGCTCCCGCGCCCCGGAACCGCCGCGTTTCCCGGGCGCCGCGCCCGCCCGGCCCCGCGGGGCCGGGCGGGGCCTGAAAGCAGGGTCATTCCAGCCGGAACCCGAGGTCGGCCTCGATCGCGCCGACGTCCATCTGCGCCTTCTGCAGCGATCCCGAGTAGTCCCAGTTCATCGACTGCCAGCGGGTGAACTGGTCGAGCACCCACAGGCCGGAGAGCCGGCCGCCGTTGCCGGAGCGGCCGTTGCCGCCGAACGGCAGGTGCGCCTCGGCGCCGGAGGTGGAGTTGTTGACGCTGACCATGCCGGCCCCGATACCGCCGGCGAAGGCGAACACCGTCTCGGGGTCTTCGGTGTAGACCGAGCAGGACAGCCCGTACCCGGGCAGGTTGGCCAGCTCCAGTGCCTCCGTCAGGTGCCGGTAGGTGGTGACGCCGACAATGGGGCCGAACGTCTCCTCCAGGAACAGCGGCTCTTCCGGGCGCACGCCGTCCACGATCACCGGATGGTAGAACAGGCCCGCGGACGGGTCGCCGACGAAGCCCGGCCGCGGCGCCGACGGGGTGATCCGCCCGGTCGCGCCCGAGCCGAGCACCCGGTGGTGGCCGCCGATCCAGCCGAGGTAGCCCTCGTAGCGGTCCGCGAAGCGCTCGCTGATCATCGGCCCGTAGAGCACGTCGGACTCCGGATCGCCGACGGCGGCGCCCGCCACCGCCGCCTCGAAGCGCTCCAGGAAGGCGGTGTGCACCGACTCGTGCACGATGGCGGTGCCCAGGGACGTGCAGCGCTGCCCCGCCGTGCCGAACCCGGAGAAGAGCGCGCCCTGCACCGCGAGGTCGATGTCGGCGTCCTCGGCCACCACCATCGGGTTCTTCCCGCCCAGCTCCAGGCAGGGGTTCTGCAGGTAGCGGCCGCACAGGGCGCCGATGCGGGTGCCCACCTCGGAGGATCCGGTGAAACCGACCTTGTCCACGGTGCCCTCGCCGAGCGCCGCCTCCAGACCGGCGAAGGTCTCCTCCCCGCCGGCGTAGACGATGTCGAGCACGCCTTCCGGCAGCCCGGCCCGGGTGAACAGCTGGTAGAACGCCCACGAGCAGGACGCCGCGTACTCGGCCGGCTTCCACACCACGGTGTTGCCGGCCAGCAGCGCCGGGACGATGTACCAGCTGGGCACCGCCACCGGGAAGTTGCCCGCGGTGATGACCATCGCGGTACCGACCGGGCGGCGGAACGTGAACAGCTGCTTGTCGGGCATCTCCGAGGGCACCGTCTGGCCGTACAGCCGGCGCCCTTCGCCGCGGAAGAACTCGCAGGTGTCGATGATCTCCTGGACCTCGCCGAGCGCCTCGCCGTAGGGCTTGCCGATGTCGCGGGTGACGGTGCGCGCCAGCGCCTCCTTGTTGGCCCGCACCAGATCGCCGATGTTGCCGATCACCTGGCCGCGGATCGGCGCGGGCGTCGCCGCCCAGGCCGCCTGCGCGGACTTGGCGGAGCGGCAGGCGGCAGCCACGTCGTCCCGTCCGGCGAGGCTCACCTCGGCCAGGACCTCGCTGGTGCGCGCGGGGTTGGTGCTGGTCATCGGCGATTCCGTGCGGGGAAGCCGCTTGCCGGCGATGACGCTGCGGAGGTCGTCAGGGGTCTGGGTCACCGAGTGCTCCATTGCTCTGTTCGGCGGTGCGGATCAGTGCGCCCGATTCTGCCCGCCGCCGGTCTCCGGGGCCAGGGCCGCCGGTTGCGGCCCCGGCGCGTCCCCGCCCCTGCCTGCGCCGGAGCGGGCGCGCGGGGCCCCGCTGCGGTTCAGTGCGCCGCGCCCAGACCGGCCTGCCGCCCGGCGTCCGGGCCGCATGCGGCGCCGCGCTCCGCGGCCTCCCCGGCGCCGGGCCCGCCCCGCTCCACTGCGCCGTCCGCGGCGGGGTCCGCGCCGAACTGGGTGCGGTACAGCTCCGCGTAGGTGCCGCCGGCCGCGAGCAGCTCAGTGTGGGTGCCCTGCTCGGTGATGCGGCCGCCGTCGACCACCAGGATCCGGTCGGCGGAGCGGATCGTTGCCAGCCGGTGCGCGATCACCAGAGCCGTCCGTCCGGCCAGCGCCTCGGCCAGCGCCGCCTGCACGGCCGCCTCCGACGACGCGTCCAGGCTGGAGGTGGCCTCGTCCAGGATCACCACCGACGGCGCCGCCAGCAGCAGCCGGGCGATGGTCAGCCGCTGCCGCTCGCCGCCGGAGAAGCGGTGCCCGCGTTCGCCGACGACGGTGTCCAGCCCGTCCGCAAGGCCGGCCACCAGCCCGTCCATCCGGGCGCGGCGCAGCGCCTCCCACAGCTGCGCGTCATCGGCGCCGGGCGCGCCGATCAGCAGGTTGGCGCGCACCGTGTCATGGAAGAGGTGGCCGTCCTGGGGCACCATGCCCACCGCGGCGCGCAGCGCGGCGGCCGAAGCGTCGCGCACGTCGAGGCCGCCGACGCGGACTGCCCCCTCGTCGGCGTCGTAGAGCCGCGGCACCAGCTGGGCCAGCGTCGACTTGCCGGCGCCGGACGGCCCGACCAGCGCCACCGTCTCGCCCGGCTCGGCGCTGAACGACACCCCGTGCAGCACCGGCCCGGATTCCCGGGTGTCCAGCACGGCCACCTCCTCCAGTGAGGCCAGCGACACCCGTTCCGCGCTCGGGTAGGCGAAGCCGACGCCGTCGAACTCCACCGCCAGCGGGCCGTCCGGCAGCGGGCGCGCCCCCGGCCGCTCGGCGACCAGCGGTTCCAGGTCGAGTACCTCGAAGACCCGGCTGAACGCCACCATGGCGCTCATCACCTCGACCCGGGCACTGGCAAGCTCGGTCAGCGGCGCGTACAGCCGGGCCAGCAGCAGGGCCATGGCCACCACCGAGCCCGCGTCGAGGGCGCCGGCGAGCACGCTGTACCCGCCCAGGCCGTAGACGACGGCGAGCGCCAGTGCGGAGACCAGGGTCAGCGCGATGACGAACGCCTCCTGCACCATTGCGGTGCGCACGCCGATGTCGCGCACCCGCCGGGCACGCTCGGCGAACTCGGCCGACTCCTCGGCGGGCCGGCCGAAGAGCTTCACCAGCGTCGCACCGGGCGCGGAGAACCGCTCCGTCATCCGCGCACCCATCGCCGCGTCGTGGCCGGCGCCCTCGCGCTGCAACCGGGCCAGCCTGGCGCCCAGCCGCCGGGTCGGAATGATGAACACCGGCAGCAGCACCAGGGTGAACAGCGTGATCTGCCAAGAGATCCCCAGCATGACCGCGAGCGTGAGCACGAGCGTGACCAGGTTGCCGACCACGCCGGAAAGCACATCGCTGAAGGCGCGCTGCGCACCGATCACGTCGTTGTTGAGCCGGCTGACCAGCGCACCGGTGCGCGTGCGGGTGAAGAACGCGACCGGCATCCGCTGCACGTGGTCGAACACGGCGGTGCGCAGGTCGAGGATGAGGCCTTCGCCGATCGTCGCGGAGAAGTACCGCGCGGCCAGCCCGAACCCCGCCTCAGCGAGCGCGATGACGGCGATCAGCCCGGCCAGCGCGAGCACCGTCGCCAGCGGCGTGCCGGCGATGATTGCGTCGACCGCCCGGCCGGCGAGGACCGGAGAGGCGACGGCGAGCGCCGCCAGCAGCACGCTCGCGGCGAGGAAGAGGCCGAGCCGCCCGCGATAGGGGCGGGCGAAGACGGCGATGCGGCGCAGCACCGCCATCGAGAACGGGCGGCGGTCCGGGTCGGCGTGCATCGCCGTGTACAGCGACGACCACGCCGCCATCTCCATGCTCATGGTGCTGCTCCTCTGCCGCAGGGCCGGTCTGGAGGAGCGTAGGACTTCGTGTTAACTCGAAGTCAACGCGCCGGCGGCCGGGGCGGGGAGCGGGACGGAGGCGGCGGCGCAGCCGCTGCGGGCTACCGGGCCGTGTGCTGCGGCGGCCGGTCCAGCCGGGTCACCTCGCCCAGCGCGCCCCACTCGTTGCGGCCCAGCCGCGCGATCGGGCGCAGCCGCTCGATGCCGGGCAGCCCGTCGGTGAGCACCCCGGTGTCGACGGCGACGTGCACCACCCGGCCGAAGACGACGGTGGCGCCGCCGACCGGCACCGTCGTATGCAGCACGCACTCCAGTGCCACCGGGCTGTCCGCCACCCGCGGCACCGCCACCGCAGAGCCCGGCTCGCGCTCCAGGCCTGCCGCGTCGAACTCGCTGGCCTCCGGCGGCAGCGCCGCCGAGGTCGCGTTGATCTGCTGCTGCAGCCGCTCCGGCGCGAAGTTCACGGTGAACTCGCCCGTCGCCTCGATGTTGGCCAGCGTGTCCTTGCGGCCCATCGACGTGAACAGCACCGTCGGCGGGTCGGCCGAAGCGACCGTGAAGAACGAGTGCGGTGCCAGGTTCGCCGTGCCCTCCGCCGTCAGCGTGGACACCCACGCGATCGGCCGCGGTACCACCACCGACGTGAGCATCCGGTAGAAGTCGCGCCCGGGCAGGTCTGCGGGTGTGTATTCGGTACGCATCGCGCGCCATTATCCCCGGTGGGGCGGCGCGCGGCACCCGCCGGGGGTGGAGTGGCCCCCGCACGGGAAGACCCGCGGCATGGACCTGATCAGCCTGGCCGACGTCGACGCCGCCGCGGAGCGCATCCGGGGGCGGGTGCTGCGGACGCCGCTGCTGGGGTGGCCCGGGGAGGATCCGCGGCTGCTGCTGAAGCCGGAGAGCCTGCAGCCGGTCGGCGCGTTCAAGATCCGCGGCGCGACCAGCGCGCTGCTCGCGCTGGACCCCGGGCGGCGCCGCGCCGGGGTCGTCACGCACTCCTCCGGCAACCACGGCCGTGCTCTCGCCTACGCCGCCCGAGCGGAGGGCGTGCCGTGCACCGTTGTGGTGCCGCGCGGCGCGCCCGCGGTGAAGGTCGACGCGGTCCGTGCGCTGGGCGCCGAAGTGGTCGTCGTGGAGCCGGCGGCGCGGGCCGCCGCCGCGGAGCGGATCGCCGCCAGCACCGGGCGGGCGCTGGTGCCGCCGTTCGACGACCGGGAGGTGATCGCCGGCCAGGGCACGGTGGGCCGGGAGATCGCCGCGGACCTGCCGGACGCGGCCACCGTCCTGGTCCCGGTCGGCGGGGGCGGGCTCGCCTCCGGCGTCGCCGCCGCGCTGGCCGAGCTGAGCCCGGGCACCGCCGTGGTCGGCGTCGAGCCGGAGCTGGCCGCCGACGCGGCGGAGGGGCTCGCGGCCGGCCACCGCGTCGTCTGGCCCCCGGAGCGGACCGGCCGCACCGTCGCCGACGGCGTGCGGGTGGGGCCCTCCGAGCTGACCTTCGCGCACCTGGCCGCGCTGCTGGACGGCATCGTCACCGTCACCGAGGAGGAGATCCTCGCCGCCGTCAGGGCGCTGGCGGTCGGCGCGCGGATCGTCGCCGAGCCCAGCGGCGCCCTTGCGGCGGCCGCGTTCCTCGCCGGCCGGGCCGGAGGAGGGAAGACCGTCGCCGTCGTCTCCGGCGGCAACGCCGATCCGGCGCTGCTGTCCCGCGTCCTCGCCGGTGCCGGGCCGGGCGGGGGGAGCCCCAGCCCGCCCGCCGCCGGGCCGGGCCCCGCCTGAGCCCGCGGCGCCGATCCGCGGCCGCTGGAGCGGGCGGGCAGCGGCCGTCTCCGGAGCCGCGGAGGACGGCGCAGAAAAAGGGGAGGGGCGCCCGATGGGGAACGGGCGCCCCTCTCCCAGGAGGCCGAGGCGGGAGGGGCGGGCCGGGAGGGGGTGGCCCGATGCCTCGGCCGTCTGCGGGCGGACCCGCGGGAACCCCTCTGCGAGCCGGGGCTCCCGCGGACCGCCAGGGCCGGCTCTGCCGGCGCCGGCCGTGTGCGGCTAGCGGCTGTCGCCGGCGCCGACTGCGGCCTTGTCCGGCCCGCCGTCGCCGCCTCCGCCGTCCGTCGGCTCCGCAGCTCCGCCGGCCTCGGGGGCGTCCCCGGTGCTGGCGCTGCCACTGGAGTCGGACTCAGCGGTCTCGTAGCTCAACAGCGCTTCGGTGTCGACCGAGTCGGGGTTGTTGAAGACCTCGCGCATCCGCTCCTTGTCGAGCTCGCCGTTCCAGTGGGCGATGGCGAGCGTGCCGATGCCGTTGCCGGTCAGGTTGGTCAGCGCGCGGCCCTCGGACATGAACCGGTCGATGCCGACGATGAGCGCGATGCCGGCCAGCGGGATGACGGTGTCGAACGCCGCGAGCGAAGCGGCCAGCGTGACCAGTCCGGCGCCGCTGACGCCCGCCGCGCCGTTGCTGGAGATGAGCATGAACAGCAGCAGCCCGATCTGGGTGGCGATCGGCACGTCCACCCCGGTGACCTGCGCGATGAACAGGGCGCCCATCGTCATGTAGATCGCGGTGCCGTCCAGGTTGAACGAGTAGCCGGTCGGGATGACCAGGCCCACCACCGACTTCTTCGCGCCGGCGGCCTCCATCTTGGCCATCATGCGCGGCAGCACCGACTCGCTGGAGGAGGTGCCCAGGACGATCAGCAGCTCGTCGCGGATGTAGCGGATGTACTTGAAGAGGTTGATGCCGCACATCCAGCACACGGCGCCCAGCACCAGGAAGATGAACAGCAGGCAGGTGAGGTAGAAGCTGACCATGAAGAAGGCGAGGTTGCCGAGGATCTCGGAGCCGTACTCGCCGATCGTGAACGCCATGCCGCCGAAGGCGCCGATCGGCGCCGCGTACATCACGATCTTGATGACGCCGAACATGATGTGCGACATCGTGTCCAGAGCGCGGATCGCGGGGCGGCCGCGCTCGCCCATCATGGTCAGCGCACAGGCGACCAGGATCGCCAGCACCAGGACCTGGATGAGCTGGCCTTCGGTGAAGGCCGAGAAGAACGTCTCGGGGACCAGGTCGAGGACGAAGCCGGTGACGCCTCCGCCGCCGGTCTCCTCCGCCTCGGCGATGGTGCCCGCCGCGTCCGCCTCGTCGAAGGAGACGCTGAGGCCGTCGCCCGGCTTGATCAGGTTGATCGTGACGAGGCCGATGCCGAGCGCGAAGACCGTCGTCACGTTGAAGTAGACGATCGCCTTCAGCGCCAGTCCGCCGGCCTTGGCGAGGTTGCCGAGGTTGGCGATGCCGACCACGACGGTGCAGAAGATCGTCGGGGCGATGACGACCTTCACCAGCTTGATGAAGAAGTCCGCCAGCCACTTCATGCCGGCCGCCTGCTCCGGGAAGGCGAACCCGACGCCGATGCCCAGGGCGATGGCCACCAGGACCCAGAAGTACAGGTGGTGCCAGATGCGCTTGCGCTTGACGGGCGGGGTGCCGTCGCCCGCGCCGTCGGATTCCGAGCGCCTCGTGCTGCCCAGGGCTCCCATGGACGGATCTCCTCGTGTGGGGGTGCGGATGCTGTCTGCGCCACCCAGGCCTGTGACCGCTGACCTGTGACCGGCGACACCCGACTTTCCGTACGAAGGGGTGATCGGGGCAACTCCGTTGACGACTTCTTCAGATGCCCCTGACATTCGCAATCCGCCCGTTACGCGCACCGGGATGGGCAAACCCCCTGATGGGCCGGAGACGGCGCGGTTGCCGCGGGTGTATCTGCAGTGGTGGGGGCGCACGCGCGACATGCAGGCGCCGTGCCGCCGTCACACTCCGTTCACCCGCGCATCCGCAGCGGAGTCCAGGGGCGGGTGGACGGCGGCTGCGGGTCCGCCGGCGACCGGGTGCGGACCGCTGCGCGCCGGAGCCCTGGAGCGGGCGCCGGCGCGCAGCGGTGCAATCCGGCCTCCGTCCGGCCCGGAGGCCGGCCGGCGGATTTCAGCAGTGCCTCAGCAGCGGTGCGGGCTGGTGCGCTCGGACTCGCCGTGCCACCACGGGCCGCCCTCGGCCGAGGGGTAGGGGGAGCCCGCGCGGGTCGGCTGCTCGGCGCGCAGGGTGCTCGCGCCGCCTCCGCCCTCCCCGTCCAGTGCGGCGGCGCGCCCCTCTTCGGTGAACGGCTTCAGCAGGTCCTCGACGGTGTGCGGGACGCCGTTGGCGACGGTGATCCGCACCGCGGCCGCGGCCTTGATGTCGTCCAGCGGGTCGCCCTCCACCAGGGCGATGTCGGCGAGCCGGCCCGCCTCGATCCGGCCCAGGTCGGCGCCGAGCCCCAGCCACCCCGCGGTGGCCGAGGTCGACACCGTGAGCGCCTCCCGCGGGGTGAACCCGTGCTCCACCAGGGCGCGCAGGTTCTGGTGCAGGCTGACCGCGATGTTGTCCAGCGGCGCATCGGTGCCGCCGATCACCAGGCCCCCGCCCTCGCGGATCGCCTTCACCATCGCCACGTGCGCCGGCAGGGCGGTGCGGGCCAGCTCCGCTTCGGGGGTGTCGGAGCCGGCCTCCTCCGCCTTCTCCTCCAACGCGGCGTACTCCCAGGCCGGGAAGAGCGTGCGGGTGCGCTCGTCCTCGACCAGCGACCGGTCGTCGGCGTACAGCGCCGAGGAGGTGAACAGGGTCGGCGTGATCGCCATCTTGGCGGCCGCGAACAGCGCCGTGGCGTCCTCGTAGGAGTTGCCGAGCAGGCTCACCGTCTGGGAGTAGCCGAGCCGGTTCGTGGCGCCGGTGTGCTCCATGCCGTCCATGCCGATGTGCGCTGCCGGGTAGAGGTAGTGCGAGCTCAGCGGCACCCCGGCCGCGTGCGCCCGCTCCACCGCGGTGCGCTGCGAGCGCACCGGCAGCCGCACATAGGTCTTCACCAGGTCGTAGTCGAGCTCGAAGGCCCGCTCCAGCTCCCGCTCGAGCCCTTCGGCGCTGTGCGTGGTGCGCATGAAGTTGTAGTAGACGCGCGAGCCGTCCACCGCCTCGCCGGTGGCGAGGTAGCGGGGCCCGGTGACGGCGCCGGAGTCCAGCGCCTCCCGCGTCTCCAGCATCTGGTAGACGGGGTCTCCCGGAGAGCGCGTCGCCGTGACCCCGTAGGCGAGCCAGAGCGGCCCCTGCCGCGAGCCCCACTGGCGGCCGCGCAGGTGCCAGTGGTTGTGCGCGTCGATCAGGCCCGGCATGGCGGTCAGCCCGGTCGCGTCGACGACCCGCACGCCCTCTTCCTCGGTGCGCGCCGTGCGCTGCTCCACCGCGGTGATGCGGTTGCCGTCGACCACGATGTCCACGTCGCGCACCAGTGCGTCGGACTTCCCGTCCCACACCGCGCCGGCCTGCACGATCACGCGGCCCTCCGGGACATGCCGCCGCCATGTGAGCGGCACCTCCACGGTGGCGGGCTTGCCGCCGTCTACGCTGACGCGGCGCAGCACCCCGTTGCTGAGGTAGAGCAGTTCGGTGCCGTCGCCGTTCCAGCTCGGGGCGTCGGCGGTCTCGCCGGACACCGCCCGCGGCTCGCCCGTGAACGCCCCCTCCGCGTCCACCGGCACCACGTGCAGCAGGCTCTCCATGACGAAGGCGATATGGCCGCCGTCGGGCGACCACACCGGTCCGTCGTCGCCGCGGGTCGACAGTGACACCGCCGGCGCCGGCTCGGTATAGGCCGTTTCGCCCGACTCCAGATCCACGGTGAGAATCTGGCTGGTGCCCTCCCGGAAGCGCTCCGAGCGCGGGCGGACCGCGGCCAGGGCGATCCGCTGCCCGTCCGGGGACCAGGTGGGCCGGCCCGGCTGGAACAGCTCCGGCAGGACCTGCCGGGTCTCGCCGGAGCCGGTGTCCACCACCCAGGTGGCACCGTCGGCGTCCTGGTAGGCGATGCGCTCGCCGTCCGGCGCCCAGCGCGGCGTGATCTGCGCGCCGTCGGCGTCGGTGAGCCGCTCCGAGGTTTCGGCTTCGATGTCGTAGCGGTAGAGCGCGGGCGCTCCGGAGCGGTCGCTCGAATAGACGAGCGAGCGCCCGTCCGGGTGCCAGTCGGGATCGGAGGAGAAGGATCCGTCGCCGACGATCGCGACCGGCTTCTTCCCGATCCGCATCGTCCACAGCTTCCCCAGCGCGCGGAAGGCGACCGATTTCCCGTCCGGCGAAAGCACCGGGCTGGCGATGCCCCGCACCGCGTGCTTGCCGGTGTCGCCGATGTCGCGGCGCGGGCCGCGGTCCTCGCGCACGACGTAGGGGACCGATGCGCTGAACGGCACGTCGGAGGTGCCGCCGCCCAGCGTGCGCTGCCGCAGCGCTCCGTCGGCGGTGTAGAGGAGGCTGTCCTCGCCGGTCCAGGTGAGGGTGCCGACGAACACGTCCTCGCCGTCGTCGGAGGCCGTTTCGCCGTCGACGACGAGGCGGACCGAACCGCCGCGGGCCGCCACGTGTGCGAGCCGGCCGTCCGGCCCGGATGCCGGCGCGTAGAGGGTGGTGTGGTCTTCCGCCGCGACGAGCTCCTCGGTCTCCCCGTCCAGGGTGGTGGCGCGCACCGATGACCGGCCGGAGAGGTAGACGATCCGCTCGCCGTCCGGTGTCCAGGCCGGCTCGGCTTCGTCGTCGGCCGTGTCGGTGACCGCGGTGAGCTCCTCGCTCTCCAGGTCGTAGCGGTAGATGCCGTAGCCCTCGCCGCGGTCGGAGGCCAGCGCGATCGACGCGCCGTCCGGCGCGAAGCACGGCTCGCGGTGGTCGTGCGGGCCGGTGGTGAGCCGCTTCGGGTCGCCGTCCGGCAGGTCGAGGACGTACACGTGGTAATTGCCCTCGGCGTAGGCCTGGAAGGCGAGCCGCTGCGAATCGGGGGAGAACCGCGGCCGGGTGGCGTCGGTGAGGTCGCCGGTCAGCCGGCGGGCCTTGCCGCCGTCTGCCGCCACCACCCAGATCGCGGTGTAGAGGTCGAACGCGATCCAGCTGCCGTCGGGGGAGGGGCAGGCGGAGATGTTGGTGCCCTGACGCACGGTGATGCGGCGGCCGTCCGGTTCGGCGGGGGCGGGCGCCGCCAGTGCCGGCGGTGCCGGGGTGAGCAGGCCGCCCAGCGCCGCCGCGGTGCCGGTTCCGGCGAGCAGCGCACGCCTGCTGGGACCGTGCGGCTCTGCCGGGGCGGAGCCGGGTGCGGGTGCGCAGGGGGGAGACGGGGCGGGGGTGCGGGCCGGAGCCGCTGCGGACCAGGCGTCCGGGCGCGCGGCAGCGGGGGAGCGAGACGGTTCGGGGACAGGGGGGAGGGGGGATTCGGGATGTCCCATGCCTACCTCGGGGGTCTCAGCGGGCGGCGTGCCGATCACGCGCCCAGACCGTTCTAACCCGCCCCTCCCGCCCGTGCAATCCCCCAGTCACCCAGCGTGTCACTCCGGCTCGACTGCCTCTCGGGGGTCGCAGATCACCGGATTCGAGAGCGCCGCGGTATCACCCTCCGTGGCCTGTCCAGGGTTCGGGCGGCCCCGGAGGCGCCCGCTCCGCAGCGGCCCGCCGGGTGCTAGCCCGGTCAGTCGAGGTGGAAGACCTCCTCCATCGGCGCCCACGGCCGTTCGCCGGTGTGCGCGGGGAGCGCCTCCTGGCAGGGGTCGGTCAGCAGCCACCAGCGCTGGGTTGCGGGGTCGGCGGCCATGGCGGCCATGTCGGCGGCGAAGTCGGTGCCGGTGTAGACGAAGTGGCTGAACAGCAGGTCGCCGTAGAGGTAGATCGTGTAGTCGGCGATGTTGCTGGCCTTGATCTGGTCCTGCACCTGCGGCCACACCTCGCGGTGCAGCCGGATGTACTCCTCGCGGTGCTCGGGCCGGAGCCGCACGACCTGGCCGATGCGTTCCATGGATGCCTCTCTCGGTCGGCGCCCGCACGCCGCGGACGCGGGACGTGGCCGGGCGCGCGGCCACGCGCCCGGGAAGCAGCGGGCTCCGCCGCCGGGGTCACCGGGATGCACCCGCGGGGGAGGGGCGGGGGCCGGGCAGGGCGAGGGCGTCCCACAGCGCGCCGGGAACCGGCTGCGACCAGGCGGCGGCGTTCTCCCGCACCTCCGCTGCGCTGCGGCAGCCCACCAGGACCGAGGCGACCGCCGGGTGCGCCGCGGCGTAGCGCAGCGCGGCCGCCCGCAGCGGTACGCCGTACGCCGCGCAGGTCCGCTGCAGCTCGGCGGCGCGCTCCACCAGGTGCGGGGGCGCCGGCGCGTAGTCGAACCGGGCACCCGGCCTCGGATCGGCCAGCAGACCCGAGTTGAACACCCCGCCGACGACCACCGAGGTGCCCCGCCGCTGGCAGGCCGGGAACAGCCCGTGCAGCGCGGAGCCGTCGAGCAGCGTGTAGCGGCCGGCGCACAGCACCGCGTCCAGGTCGAGCCGCTCCACGAACCGGGTGAGCATCGCCGCCTGGTTCATGCCGGCGCCGATCGCCCCCACCACGCCCTGATCGCGCAGCTGGGCCAGTGCCGGATAGGCCGTCTCGTACACCTCCCGCTCGTGCTCCGGGCGCACGTCGGGATCGTGCAGGTAGACGATGTCGACCCGGTCCAGCCCGAGCCGCTCCAGGCTCTCCTCCAGCGCGGCGCGCACGCCGGCGCGGGAGAAGTCCCAGACGCGGCGCCGCGGCGGCGGGGCGGCGAACCCCTCCGGCTCGGGCTCCTCGCCGGGGCGCAGCGGACGCAGCCGCCGGCCCACCTTGGTGGAGACCGCCGGGCGCGCCCGGCCCGCGAGCGCCGCGCCGAGCAGCTCCTCGGCGCGGCCCAGCCCGTAGTGCGGCGCGGTGTCCACGTAGGAGACGCCGGCGTCCAGCGCGGCGCCCACCGTCGCCAGCGCCGCCTCCCGGTCCACCGCGGTGTACAGACCGCCCAGCGGCGCGGTGCCCAGGCTGAGCGCGCTGACCCGGACGCCGCTGGACCCCAGTTCGCGGACGGCCCCCGGCGCCGGTGCGCCCGCGGCCGGCGCGCTCACCGCGGGCTCCGCAGCCGCAGCCCCTGCATACCGCCGTCGACCGCCAGCGCGGTGCCGGTGGTCGCGGCCGAGTCCGGCGCGGCCAGGTAGGCGATCGCCGCGGCCACCTCGCCGGCGGAGACGAGCCGGCCGGTCGGCTGGCGCGCCTCCAGCGCGGCCCGCTCCGCGGCCGGGTCGGGCGCGGCCTCCAGCAGCCGCCCGACCCACGGAGTGTCGACGGTGCCGGGGTTGACGCTGGTCACCCGGATCCCGTCGGCGACGTGGTCGGCAGCCATGGCCAGCGTCAGCGACGCGACTGCCCCCTTGCTCGCCGAATACAGCGCCCGCTGGGGCAGGCCGGCCGTCGCGGCGATACTGGCGGTGTTCACGATCGCCGCGCCGCCGCGCTCGCCGGCCGCGCGGCGCAGGTGGGGCAGCGCCGCGCGGGAGACCCGGACCAGGCCGAACACGTTCACGTCGAAGACCCGGCGCCACTCCTCGTCGGGGTTGTCGGCGACCGTGCCCTGCGCGCCGATCCCGGCGTTGTTGACGAGGACGTCCAGCCCGCCCAGCTCTGCGGCCGCCGCAGCCACTGCGGCCCGCACCGCGGTGTCGTCGCCCACGTCGGCCCGAACCGCCCGCAGCGGCGCGTCCGCGTCGCGGACACCGCCCGGCCAGAACGGGACCGCGGCGGCGGAGCTGGCCGCGGTGCCTTCCGGGACGGTCCGGGGGTCCAGGTCGCGGTCGAGGCAGACCACGCGGGCGCCCCGGTCCGCGAGGTGCTCGGCGGAAGCCCGGCCGATGCCGGAGGCGCCGCCGGTGACGAGCACGCGCACGCCGTCGAACCCGCCCGCCATCACGCACCCCCGTCCGCGGGGCCGGCGGCGCGCCGCCGGCTGCAACCGCTCTGCACAAGGACCACCGTGCTCATCCGGGTTCCTCCGTTCCCTGCGGCAGCGCGCCGCGGTCGGTGCCGCCGCTTCCGGCGGTGATCGGTGCGGTTCGGGTCCCGGGGGCGGCCGCACCGTCCGGTCCCCCGTGCCGTCCCCGGCGGGCCCGGAGCCCGGTCGGGCGCGGACGGGGAGCCATCGGCGCCGGAGCAGCCGGCCGCTGCGCCGGCCGCCGGGGGCTGGCCGCTGGCCGTCCCACTGCCTGCTCGGCGGCCTGTCCGTCCGGCAGCGCTGCGCTCGGCGATGCGGGGACGGCGGGCACCGGCCCGGACGCCGCCGCGGAGGGCTCCGGGGTGGGTACCGCCACCGGTGCTGCTGCCCGGCGGAGCGGCAGGACCGCCCTCGGCCGCCCGATTGCGGACGGGCGCAGTGCGGGGGCCGCGGTCCGGGCCGCTGCAGCGGACGCTCCCGGGGCCGCTGGCCGGCGCGGTCATCGGGGTGTGTCCGCGGCTGCGGAGCGCCATGCGGCGCCGTTGGGGAAGGCGTAGTCGCGCAGCGAGTCCGGGAGGATCTCGGCGCTCATGCCGGGGGCCTCGGGGGCGCGGTAGGCGCCGGCCGCGACGCGCACCGGGTCGGCGAAGTGCTCGTGGAGGTGGTCGACGTACTCCACCGCCCGGTCCGCCACCGTGCCGCTGACCGCCACGAAGTCGAACATGGCGAGGTGCTGCACCACTTCGCACAGGCCGACGCCGCCGGCGTGCGGGCAGACCGGCACCCCGAACTTCGCCGCCAGCAGCAGGATGGCGATGTTCTCCGCGACCCCGCCCACCCGGCAGGCGTCCAGCTGCACCACGTCGACCGCCTCGGCCTGCAGCAGCTGCTTGACGATCACCCGGTTCTGGGCGTGCTCACCGGTGGCGACCTTGATCGGGGCCACACCCCGGCGCACCGCGGCGTGGCCCAGTACGTCGTCGGGCGAGGTGGGCTCCTCGATCCAGTACGGGTCGAACTGCGCGAGCTCGCGCATCCACGCCACGGCCTCGCCGACGTCCCAGCGCTGGTTGGCGTCGACCGCGATCCGCACCCCGGGCCCGACCGCTTCGCGGGCCAGGCGCAGCCGGCGCCTGTCGTCGCCGAGGTCGCCGCCGACCTTCAGTTTGACCTGGGTGAAGCCCTCCTCCGCGGCCGCCCGCGAGAGCTGCACCAGCCGCTCGTCGGAGTAGCCGAGCCAGCCCGGCGTCGTCGTATAGGCGGGGTAGCCGTCGCGCAGCAGCGCCGCCGTGCGCTCGGCGCGGCCCGGCTCCGCGGCCCGCAGCAGCGCGACCGCTTCGTCCCGGGTGAGCGCGTCACTCAGGTAGCGCCAGTCGGCCAGGTCGGCGATGTCCTCCGGCGACATCGCGGACAGCAGCCGCCACAGCGGTGCGCCGGCCCGCCGCGCCGCAAGGTCGAAGGCCGCGTTGACCAGTGCGCCGGCCGCCAAGTGCACCGCGCCCTTCTCCGGCCCGAGCCAGCGCAGCTGGGAGTCGCCGGTCAGCCGGCGGGCGAAGCCGCCCAGGTCGCCGGTGACCTCGTCGACCGGAAGCCCGATGACGAGGGGGGCATAGGCGCGGATCGCGGCGGCGCACACCTCGGTGCCGCGGCCGATGGTGAAGGTGAACCCGTGGCCGTCGGGGCCGCTGTCGGTGCGCAGCACGGCGTAGGCGGCCGAATAGTCGGGGTCGGGGTTCATTGCGTCGGAGCCGTCGAGCTCGCGCGACGTGGGGAAGCGGACGTCGTGCACCTCGATGTCGACGATGGTGGCGGTCAAGCGCACTCCCTCGCTCGGGGGGCCGCGGCGCAGCACCGGCCCGCAGGTCGGGGGACGGGGCGGGACGCGGACACCGCAACGGTGCACCGGCGTCCGGACGGGGGGGGGGGCGGTGCCGGTGCCCATTCGGCCGGTTCGCAGGGATCCGACCGGATTGTCCGACCACTTTTACGGAGCGGGGGCGCCGGCTGTCAAGACTGCCGCTGATCCGCGCAGCGCACGGCCCTGGCCCGCGGGTCACCGGCCGCGCACTGCCCGGCCGTGCGGTGCCGCGCACCGCGCCGGGGGCGGCCGCGGGCCCCCAGGGCGTGTTGGGTGGGTGGTGTTCGTCGCGAGCGGTGTCGGCGGTGCACCCGTCGCACGGCCGGCGAAGGGGTCAGGGCGGGGTTGTCCTGTCGAGGAGAGGAGAACGCCGCGAGGGGCGTGCCAGGGCGCCACGCAGCAGACCGGGTGCCCGCCCGGCACACCCTAGTCGGCCACGGCGTCCGCTGCGGGGCCGGGCGGTCCGGCGTCGGGCACGGCTGCGGGCCCGTCCGGCGGGTCCGGAGTCCCGCCGCCGGCTGCCTCCGCGGGCAGGCCGGTGCCCTGGCCGGCGGCGCCCCGCTGGCGCAGCCACCCCTCCACCTCGAGGACGTGGGCGGCCGCGGCGGCCTCGGCCGCACCGGGGTCGCGGCCTTCCAGGGCGTCGTAGATGCGCTGGTGCTCGGCGTGCAGGCGCTGCATGACCTCGGCCGCCCGGTGGCCCCGCCAGACGCGGGCGCCGAACGTGCGCGAGGAGAGCCCGGCGAGGATCGCGGCGAGCGCCGCGTTGCCGGACGCCTCGGCGATGGCCTGGTGGAAGTCGTGGTCGGCGGCGATCATCTCCTCGACCGGTCCGCCCCGCTCCATCCGGTCCAGGTGGGCGCGGACCTCGGCCAGCCCGGCCGCGCCGATCCGCGCCGCAGCGGCGGCCGCCGCGTGCCCCTCCAGAAGGCGGCGCACCTCCATCAGCTCCACCAGCGTCGCTCCGCTGGATACCTCGGCCACCGAGCCGAGCGCCTCCAGCAGGTCGCGCGGGCTGAGCGAGGAGACGTAAGCGCCGGACCCGTGCCGGATCTCCACGATCCCCAGCACTGCCAGCGCGCTGATCGCCTCCCGCATGGAGCTGCGGGACAGGCCCAGCTGCGCGGCGAACTCGCGCTCGGTGGGCAGCCGCTGCCCGGGCCGCAGGGAGCCGCTCGCGATCATCTCCTTGACCTGCTCGATCGCACGGCGGGCGACCGAAGTCCGGGGGTGGGCCGGGTCGTGGTCCGTGGTCATGCGGGGCCATCCGATCCGCTCGTACCGGCCGTGCCGCCGGGGGGATCGGTGCGCCCGCGGGGCCGGACATGTCCGGGCGGGTCGCCGCCGACCCCCGCCGACACGCTTGTTTGACACGTCTCAGTGTCGGGAGTAGAAGAGATCATACCAATTGGCCGGGATTGTGGTCCGAGGTGTCTTTAATCGGGCATATCCGGCGAATATCGAGATCTGGTCCGACGCTATTGTCCGATGACGTGCTGCCTCCCCCGGCGGCCGGTCGGAGCGGGCCGGTCCTCTCGCCCCGGCGCAGCTCCAGCGCAGCGCCGCGAACCCCCCCCCAAGGAGCCGAGATGCCCAGCACCCTCCTCCGGACGTCGGCGCTCGCGGGCGCGCTCGTCCTGGTCGCCGGATGCGGCAGCACCGCCGATTCGGCCGGAGAAGGATCCGGCGACGTCGGAGCCGTCCTGCCGATGCTCACGTCGCCGTTCTGGCAGTCCTACAACGACTACATCCCGCAGAAGGCCGTCGAGAACGACGTCCACGTGCTGCCGTCGGTCAACTCCGACAACGACGCCGCGCAGCAGACCACCGACATCAACAACCTGCTCAACCAGGGGGTGTCCGGCCTGGTCGTGGCGCCCATCGACAGTGCCGCCATCGCCACCGGCCTCAACCGCGCCGAGGAGCGCGACGTGCCCGTGGTCGCGGTCGACGTCGCTCCCGACGAGGGCGAGGTGTTCATGGTCGTGCGCGCCGACAACCGCGGCTACGGCGAAGAGGCGTGCAAGTACATCGGCGAGGAGGTCACCGAGGGCAAGGTCATCCAGATCCAGGGCGACCTCGCCTCGATCAACGGCCGCGACCGGTCCGAGGCGTTCCAGGACTGCGCCGACGAGGACTACCCCGACCTCGAGGTGCTCAACGTCGCCGCCGAGTGGGACGGCGAGCAGGCGGCCGCCAAGCTCGACGGGCTGCTCAACGACCACCCCGACGTCGACGCGATCTACATGCAGGCCGGCGGCGTCTACCTCGCGCCCACCCTGCAGACCCTGAAGAGCAAGGACATGCTGCACAAGCGCGGCGAAGAGGGCCACATCACGATCGTCTCCAACGACGGCATCCCGCAGGAGCTGGACGCCATCCGCCGCGGCGACATCGACGCGACGCTCTCCCAGCCCGCCGACGACTACGCCGGCTACGGCCTCTACTACATCGAGGCCGCGATGACCGGCCGGACCTTCGAGCCGGGCCCCACCGACCACGGCAGCGAGATCGTCGAGCTGGAGAACGGCATGCTCGAGGACCAGCTGCCGACGCCGCTGGTCACCGAGGAGAACGTCGACGACCCGTCGCTGTGGGGCAACACCCTCGAAGAGCCCTCGCCCGCCGAGGACGACGGCAGCGACGGCTGACCGCCGCGCCCCCGGCGGTGCCTGTGGTCCCGCGGCCGCATCCGGATGGGCCCGGTGCCCCGTGCGGATGCGGCCGCGGGCCGCTCCACCGGCCCGTCGGCCGCGTCCGACCTGCCCCGCCCCCACTCCGCCTCCGCGAAGGAGCTGCAGCATGAGTCCAGACCCGAGCCCGGAGCCGCCGATCGCCGAGGCGGCGGGCGTGGGGCGCCGTTTCGGCTCGACGGTCGCGCTGTCCGGCGTGGACCTCGCCGTGCACCGCGGCCGCTCGCACGCGCTGGTCGGCCGCAACGGCGCCGGCAAGTCCACCCTGGTGTCCCTGCTGACCGGGATCGCCGCGCCCGACACCGGCCGCATCTCCTTCGCCGGCGCGCCGGCGCCCGCACTCTCCGACCGGGAGGGCTGGCGCACCCGGGTGGCCTGCGTCTACCAGCGCTCCACCGCCATCGAGCACCTCACCGTCGCCGAGAACCTCTTCGTGCACCGCCAGCCGGTCCGCCGGTTCGGCATGATCGACTGGCGCCGCCTGGAGCGGGAGGCCGGCGAGCTGCTGGAGCAGTGGGATGTCCGGGTCGACGTGCGCCGCCAGATCAGCGACCTCGGCGTGGAGGACCGCCAGCTCGTCGAGATCGCCCGGGCGCTGTCCCGCGGGGCACGCTTCATCGTGCTCGACGAGCCCACCGCCCAGCTCGACAAGAACGAGATCGAGCGGCTGTTCGCACGCATGCGGTCCCTGCAGGAAGCCGGCGTCACCTTCCTCTACATCTCCCACCACCTGCACGAGGTGTACGAGGTCTGCCAGGACGTCACCGTGTTGCGCGACGCCCGCAAGGTCGTCACCGCGCCGGTGGAGCAGCTGGACCGCACCGAACTGGTCGAGGCGATGACCGGCGCGGCTGAGGCGCTCACCGCCGGTGTGGCGGCGCCGCGCGAACCGGTCGGCGGCACCCCGGCCCTCGCCGTGCGCGGCCTCGCCGGCGACGGCTTCACCGGCATCGGCCTGGAGGTCCGCCCCGGCGAGGTGGTCGGCCTGGCCGGAAGCAGCGCCAGCGGCAAGGCCGAGGTCGCCGAGTGCGCTGCCGGGCTGCGCCGGCCCGCGGCCGGCACCGTGGAGGTGGCCGGCAAGGCCGTCCCGCCCGGCAACGTCGCCGCCGCACTGGCCGCCGGCGTCGGCTGCGTGCCGCGCGACCGGCACCAGCAGGGCCTGGTCACCCCCCTCTCCGTCGCCGACAACGGCACCATGACGCGCGCCGGCCGCCTCGGCCCGGCCGGCGCCGTGCTGCCGCGGCGGCTGCGCGCCGCCGCCGAGGAGTTCATCGGCCGCCTCGACGTCCGCACCGACGGCCCCGGACAGCCGGTCGCCGACCTCTCCGGCGGCAACCAGCAGAAGGTGGTCATGGCGCGCGCCCTGGCCACCGACCCCGCGGTGCTGGTGCTCATCAACCCCACCGCCGGAGTGGACGTGAAATCCAAGGAGTCGCTGCTCGGCGTCGTCGACGACGTCCGGGCCCGCGGCACCGCGGTGCTCGTCGTCTCCGACGAAATCGACGACCTGCGCCGCTGCGACCGCGTCGTGGTGCTGCGGCACGGCGCCGCCGTCTCCGAGTACCCGGCCGGCTGGCGCGAGGCCGACCTGGTCGGATCGATCGAAGGGATCAGCGCGTGACGCTCCAAGGAACCCCGGCCGGCAGCCCCGCCACGGCCGCCAGCGCACCCGCGGGAGCCGACCGCAGCTCTGCGGTGCGCCGCCTGCTCTGGGAGCGGCTCCGCGAACTGGCACTGGTGCCGGCGATCGCGCTGCTGCTGGTCATCGGCGGCTTCATCAGCCCCAACTTCCTCAGCGAAGCCAACCTCGTCAGCATCCTCGGCGCCTCCGCGGCGCTGGCGATGATGGTGCTCGCCGAGGCCCTCATCCTGATCAGCGGCAAATTCGACCTGTCCATCGAGTCGACCGTGGGCCTGGCACCGGCCTTCGGCGCGCTGCTGGTGCTGCCCGCCGCCTCGGCCGGATTCGGCACCGAGCTGCCGGTCGCCGTCGGCATCATCGCGACCGTCGCCATGGGCGCCGCCGTCGGACTCTTCAACGGCGTACTCGTCGTCAAGCTGCAGCTCAACGCGTTCATCGTGACGCTGGCGATGCTCATCGTGCTGCGCGGCTTGCACGTCGGCATCACCGAGGGCCAGACGCTGTTCGACATGCCCGACGCGTTCTTCGCGATCGCGACGGCCACCTTCCTCGGCGTCCCCGCCTCGGTGTGGGTGGCCCTGAGCGCCTTCGCCATCGCCGGGTTCGCGCTGCGCTACCACCGGCTCGGCCGGTCGCTGTACGCCATCGGCGGCAACGCCCGCGCCGCGCACGCCGCGGGAATCAAGGTCGACAGCACCGTCATCGCGGTCTACACGATCGGCGGCGTGCTCGCCTCGCTCGGCGGCCTGATGCTCACCGGCTACGTCGGCGCGATCAGCGCCGACCAGGGCGCCGACATGATCTTCACGGTCTTCGCTGCGGCCGTGATCGGCGGCATCAGCCTGGACGGCGGGCGCGGCACCATGTTCGGCGCACTCACCGGCGTGCTGCTGCTGGGCACGGTCACCAACCTGCTCACCATCGCCCAGGTGTCCACCTTCTGGATCCAGGCCGTGCAGGGGGCCATCATCCTGCTCGCGCTGATCGTCGCCCGGGTCACCACCGGCAAGGCGCAGACATGACCGGCGCGGGCCCTGCGCGGGCGCACGCGGGGCCGCGCAGCGGGATGCGGCGCCGCCGGGGCGCGGTGCAGGCGGACCCGCCCTGAACCCGCAGGCCGGCCGGCAGCGCCCGGCACACCACGAGGAACACGCCGAAGACGCGGGAGGCGAAGTGGGCGAGCAGCAGGCGGACTCCGCGGGCGGCAGTGCGGACGGGCTCCGCATCGACGCCCACCACCACCTCTGGGACACGGCCGAGCGCGCCTACCCCCGGCTGTCCGGTCCGGGCACCGGGCCGCTCCAGGGCCGGTTCGCCATCGCCGACCTCGCGCCCCTCGCCGGCGCCGCGGGCATCGGCGCCACCATCGCCGTCGAGGCGGCCAACTCCGCTGAGGAGACCCGGGCCCTGCTGGACGCCGCGGCGGGCCCGGGTCCGGTGGCCGGCGTGGTGGGCTGGGCCGACCTGGAGTCGCCCGGCATCGGCGCGGAGCTCGACGCGCTCGCCGACCGCCCCGGGCGGCTGGTCGCGCTGCGCCATCCCGCCGAGGCCGAGCCTGACCCGGACTGGCTCGGCCGGCCGGCGGTGCGCCGCGGGATGGCCGAGGCCGGGCGCCGCGGCCTCGCCGTCGACCTGCTCGTCACCCCCGCCCAGATCGGTGCGGCCGTTCGCGCGGTGCGGGCG
This sequence comes from Nocardiopsis coralliicola, assembly GCF_054779695.1. Lineage (NCBI taxonomy): Bacteria > Bacillati > Actinomycetota > Actinomycetes > Streptosporangiales > Nocardiopsidaceae > Nocardiopsis > Nocardiopsis coralliicola. Next base: position 61,874 of record NZ_BAAGXT010000001.1, read on the forward strand.
CTGCCCGAGGTGCGCTTCGTACTCGACCACCTCGGCAAGCCGCCGATCGCCGCGGGGGAGGGGCCCGTAGCTGGGCCGTGGGCCGACGGGTTCGCCGCCCTGGCTGCCGAGCCGAACACCGCCGCCAAGCTGTCCGGCCTGGTCACCGAAGCCGATTGGGCGTGCTGGGTGCCCGGCGACGTCCTCCCCTTCACCGACCGCGCGCTCGAGCTGTTCGGCCCGGAGCGGCTGATGTTCGGCACCGACTGGCCGGTGTGCACGCTCGCCGCCGGCCACGGCCGCGTGGTCGCCCTCGCCGAAGCGGCCACCTCGGGCCTGTCTGCCTCCGAACAGGCCGCCGTCTTCGGCGGCACCGCAGCCCGGGTCTACCGCCTGGCCGTGTGACCAGCGCCGGCAGCGCCGGATAGTGCGCCGGCGGGACGGTCAGCTGAGCGGAACGCCGCCGCCCCCTTGCCCGACGCGGCAGGCCCGCACTAGCCTGCACCCCATTGCGGACGGGATTCGTTCACGAATGGGCGGGCCTCCGCCGCTGCCGGTACCGGGCGCCGGAACCAGCACAGAGATTGGGGCTGCAATGCGCACTGCGCTCACCGAACTCCTGGGTGTCGAGCACCCGATCGTGGGCTTCAACCGCTCGCCCGCCGTGGTCGCCGAAGTGACCAGGGCCGGCGGATTCGGGGTCCTGGCCGCCACCGCCTACACCCCCGAGGAGCTGGACGCCCAGCTGACCTGGATCGAGGGGCAGGTCGGCGGTCGCCCCTACGGCGTCGACCTCCTCGTCCCCGGGAAGACCGCCGGCGGCGACCCCGCCGGCCTCGTCGCCAGCCTGCGCAAGCAGATCCCTCAGGGGCACATCGACTTCGTCGACGGCCTGATGGAGAAGTACGGCATCCCGGCCGGGGACCGGCCGCCCGGCGCCTTCGACGGGGTCGCCGCCAATTTCGACCCCAGCGGCGTGCCCGCACTGCTCGACGTCGCCTTCGCGCACCGCATCGCGCTGATCGCCAACGCGCTCGGCACGCCGCCGCCCGAACTCGTGGGCCGGGCGAAGAGGAGCGGCGTGGTCGTCGCGTCGCTGGTCGGCCAGGGGAAGCACGCCGAGCGTCAGCTCGCCGCCGGGGTCGACGTGCTCGTCGCCCAGGGCACCGAGGCGGGCGGACACACCGGCACCATCGCCACCACCGTGCTCACCCCCGAGATCGTCGATCTCGCGGGCGGCACTCCGGTGCTCGCCGCCGGCGGGATCGCGGGCGGCCGCCAGATGGCTGCCGCGCTCGCGCTCGGAGCGGCCGGCGTGTGGTGCGGCTCGGTGTGGCTGTCGGCGCACGAGGACGTCGCGATCGAGGCGATCAAGCAGAAGTTCCTCGCTGCGGCCAGCTCCGACACCCTGCGCTCGTCCACCCGCACCGGCAAGCCCGCCCGGCAGTTGCGCAGCGCCTGGCACGACGAGTGGGCGAAGCCGGAGAGCCCGGAGCCGCTGCCGATGCCGCTGCAGCCGATGCTCGCCACCGACGCCTGGATCCGCATCGACAAAGCCGCCCAGGAAGGCCACCCCGGCGCCCTGGAGCTGGAGTCGTTCTTCGTCGGCCAGGTGGTCGGCGGATTCCGCGCGCTGCGCCCGGCCGCCGAGATCACCCGCGCCATGGCCGCCGAGTGCCGCCGCGAGATCGAGCGGGTCGCCGCGCTGCTGGAGTGACCGCCGGCGCGCGGGCTGCTTCTTCCGCCGGTGTCCTGTCCGCGCTCCCGGCGCGGGCCGGACGGGCAGCCGGCGGTGCGGTCCGGCCGCCGCTCTATCCGGGTGCTGGCGTGAGCACCGAGGCCAGGACGAAGCCGACGAACTCCTCGGCGTAGGCGCCGGCCTTCGCGGGCAGGCCCGCGCGCAGGTGCGGCGGTGTCGTCAGCGCGTGGTTCATCGCCCCGCCGCACAGGGCGTCCAGCAGCAGCGTCACCGACGTGTCCTCCGGCAGCTCGCCGCGGGCGATGCCGCGGCGCACGATCGCCCGCGCCGCGAGGATCTGCTGCTCGGCCATGCGCTCGTAGCGCTCCGCCAGCCCCGGTGTGCGCCGCGCCTCCAGCGACAGGCGCAGCGCGGCGCCGCCGTGCTCGTCGGTGTAGAGCCGGAGCAACTGCTCGACCAGCTGCACCAGGTCGCCGCGGACGGTTCCGGTGTCGACGTCCTCGACGTTGCCGAGGCTGCGGTTGAGGGCGTCGACGAGGAGGTCCTCCTTGCTGCTCCAGCGCAGGTAGACCGATGCCTTGCCGACCCCGGCGCGGCGCGCGACCGACTCGATGCTGAACGACGCCCACCCCTCCTCGCCGAAGACGGCGACGGCAGCCTCGGCGAGGCGCGCGTCGACGTGCGGGTCGCGGGGGCGTCCTGCGGTTCGTGTTGCCATCTCACCATGTTCTTACAGCCGGGGGATTGCACCCTAATTGCGGAACGGTTAGCGTTCAGTTTATCTAAAATGGACGGAGACCGTACAGGAATGCGGGGCGTCCCGCCCGAGACCGGACGGCCCCTGCCTGCGGCCTTTCCGTGCACCGCACCGCCGCGGCCGCACCCGGACTCCATCCCCCTACCCTCAGCGCCGCGCTCCGACCACGGAAAGAAGGAAGCCATGCCGCACAGCGCCCCGGACGCAAGCACCCGGAACGGCGGCTCCCCGGAGGACATCGCCGCGGCGGAGCCCATGCCCGCCGAGGACGTCGCCGCGTTCGCCGCAGCAGCCCGCGACCAGGCCGCCGCGCTGTGGCCCGCGCCCACCGCGCTCAGCGGCGGCGGCCTGGACACGCTCTGGACCGCCGCCGCCCGGCAGGGCTGGCTGGAGCTCGCCGGTGCCGGCGCGCTCGCTGCCGCCACCGCGCTGGCCCGCGAACTCGGCCGGCTCGCCTGCCCGCTGCCCGTCCTCGACGCTTATGTCGCCTCCCGCGTCTTCGCCGCAGAGACCGGCCTGGTGAAGCGCATCGCCGCGGGCGCGGTACGGGTCGCCGCCGCAGTGGACGGCGGTGCAGACTTCGGCGAGGCTGCGGCCGGCGGCGCCCCGCTGCTCGACGCGCCCGGCGCCACCCACGTCCTCGTCCTCCCCCTCGGGGCCGGAACCGCCGAGCTGCGCCCGGTGATCGGCACCGACCCGCTGCCCGGCCTGGCAGCGCCCGACTGGCAGACCGCCCGAACCGGTCCCGCCGAAGCGAGCACGGAGCTGGCCGCGCAGGCCGCCGACGAAGCCGTTTCGCTACTGCGCCTGCAGCTCGCGGTGCGCGCCCTCGCCGCCGCAGAGCGCGCGCACGAGATGGCCGTCGAGCACGCCTGCCAGCGGAAGCAGTTCGGCACCGCCATCGGCGCGTTCGGTGCGGTGCAGCAGCGCACCGCTGCCTGCCAGATCGACGTCAGCGCCGGAAACCTCCTGATCGCCGACGCCGTGCGCGCGTTCGAAGCCGCTGGCGCCGACCGGCTCACCGCCGCCGAGATCGCCGTCGAGCACGCCCGCGCCGCAGCGCCGCGCGTGCAGCTCGGCGCCCACCACACCCTCGCCGCCGTCGGCTACTTCGAGGAGCACGGCGCCCCCTGGCTGTTCCGCCGGGTCCACGGCGACACCACCCGCCTGCAGGCGCTGCCGCGTGCCGCCGGCGAGGTCGCCGACGTCCTCGTCGAGGGCGGCGGCTCGCTGCCCGCCACCGACCTGGGAGAGGCCGGCGAAGCCTTCCGCGCCGAGGTGCGCACCGTCCTCGCCGAGCACGCTGCGACCCGCACCTCCCTGATGGCCGCCGACACCGGGCTGACCGCCGCAATGGCCGAGCGCGGCTGGTTCGGCATGGCGTGGCCGCAGGAGGACGGCGGCCGCGGGGCCACCCTGCCCGAACAGGTCGTGCTCAACGAGGAGTGCGCCTACCACCGGGCCGCCGTCACCAAGCCGCTGAGCGCCGTCATGCTGCTCGGCAACTCCATCCTCAAGCACGGCACACAGGAGCAGAAGGACACCTTCCTGCCGCTCATCCGGGAAGGCAAACTCGGCTACTGCCTCGGCTACAGCGAACCGGAAGCAGGCTCCGACCTGGCATCGCTGCGCACCAGCGCCGTCCGCGACGGCGGCGACTGGGTGGTCAACGGCCAGAAGCTGTGGACCACCGGCGGGCACGAGGCCGACTGGGTGTGGCTCGCCGTGCGCACCGGCCCCGATGCGACTCCGCGGCACGCGGGCATCACCGTCTTCCTCGTGCCGATGGACACCCCCGGTATCACCGTCCAGCAGCACCGGGCACTGTCCGGCGAGATCTCCTGTTCCGTCTTCTACGACGGCGTGCGCGTCCCCGACAGCCGCCGTATCGGCGAGGTGAACGGCGGCTGGAAGGTGATCACCGACGCGCTGGCCGGCGAGCGGATCACCATGGGCAACATCGCCGCCTCCCTCCACCGCCAGCTCGACGACCTCCTCGCTGCGGTGCGCGCTGGCGGCCGCGCGCAGGCGGTCGGCCCGCGCGGCTCGGCCAAGCGCGCCCTGATCGGGGAGCTCGCGGTCGGGATCCACGGCGCCCGCGCACTGGTGGCCGAGGCGATCCGGGCGACCGCCGCTGGGCGGGGCGCCCGCCTGGAGGCGCCGATGGCGGGCGTCTACGGCGGCGAACTCGCCGAGCGGTTCGGCGAGGCCGTCCTCGACATCCTCGGCCCGTCGGCAGCGCTGTCCGCCGGCGTGCCCGGGGTGCCCGGCGGCGGGACGTTCGAATACGGGCTGCGCATGTCGATCATGTACGTCGTCGGCGGCGGCACCAACGACATCCAGCGCGCCATGATCGCCCGCGGCCTCGGGCTGCCCCGGAAGTGAGGCCCGGACGAGGGCTGCCCGGCAGAGCGCCCCCGTCTTCGCGAACACCAATCCCCGCACGTCCCGCTCATCGCACTGCGCCCGCATGGTCCGGCCGGCCGCCCGCCGCAGCCATCTCCGCAGCCATCTCCGCAGCCCCTGCACCCCCACGAGGAGACCGCGATGCCCACAGCCCTCACCGCCGACCGCCTCCGCTCGCTGCTCCGCGCCACCGCTGCGGCGCTCGACGCCCTGGTCGCCTGGCGCAGGTCCTGACCGGCCGAGCACACTGACCGCACCGTGGCCGCCCCCGGCCACCGTCCAGCACAGGAGCATCCGCGATGAACGCTCCGGCATCCGACCGGATCGACCCCGCCACCCCCGTCCTCATCGGCGTCGGGCAGGCGTCCGAGCGCATCGGCGGCGACGGCTACCAGGGCCTGTCGGCCGTAGAGCTGGCCGCTGCCGCCGCCCGCGAGGCGCTCGCCGACACCGGCGCTGACCCCGCGGCCGCAGCCGCGGCCATCGGCACCGCCGCCGGCATCCGCCAGTTCGAGATCTCCACCCCGGGCGCCCGCGCGCCGCTGGGGAGGAGTGACAACTACCCGCGCTCCGTCACCCGGCGCATCGGTGCCGAACCGCACCGCGCGATCCTGGAGGTCACCGGCGGCCAGGGGCCCCAGCACCTGGTCACCGAACTCGCCGCCGAGATCGCTGCGGGCCGCGAAGAGGTCGCCCTCGCCTTCGGCTCCGAGGCCATCTCCACCGCCCGCCACTTCGCCCGCAGCGACGCCAAACCCGACTTCTCCGAAACCGCCGGCGGGCAGCTGGAGGACCGCGGCTACGGCCTCGAAGGACTCGTCACCCGCGAGCAGACCCTGCACGGCCTCACCGGCGCACCGGCCCAGTACGCCCTGCTCGAGAACGCGCGGCGCACCCGGCTGCAGCTGGACCGGGACAGCTACGCCGCCCGGATGGGTGCGCTGTTCGCGCCGTTCACCGAGGTCGCCGCCGCCAACCCGCACGCTGCTGCGCCCACCGCCCGCAGCGCAGCGGAGCTGGTCGCCCCCACCGAGAAGAACCGGCGCATCGCCGACCCCTACACCCGGTACATCGTGGCGCGCGACCAGGTCAACCAGGGGGCGGCCGTACTGCTCGCGTCGGTGGCGGCGGCCCGCCGCCTCGGCGTGCCCGAGGACCGGTGGGTCTACCTGCACGGCCACGCTGACCTGCGGGAGCGCGACCTGATGGAGCGGGCCGACCTCGGCGCCAGCCCGGCGGCGGCCGCGGCGGTGCGGCACGCGCTGGAGCTGGCCGGGGTGGAGGCCGGCGACCTCGCGGTGCTCGACCTGTACAGCTGCTTCCCCGCGCCCGTCTTCACCATCTGCGACGCGCTGGGCCTGAGCGCCGACGACCCGCGCGGGCTGACCCTCACCGGTGGCCTGCCCTTCTTCGGCGGGGCCGGCAACAACTACTCGATGCACGCGATCGCCGAGACCGTCCACCGGATGCGGGCGCAGCCCGGAGTGTTCGGCCTGGTGGGAGCGAACGGAGGATTCCTGAGCAAGTACTCGGTCGGCATCTACTCCACGGCGCCCGCGCCATGGCGCGCCGGCCGCAGCGCCGCGATCCAGGCCGCGCTCGACGCCGCCCCCGCTCCGGAGAGGGCGCGCTACGCCGACGGGTGGGCCACCGTGGAGACCTGGACGGTCAGCTATGCCCGCGACGGCGCACGCACCGGCATCGTCGTCGGCCGCCTGGAGGACGGCCGCCGCTTCCTCGCCCAGGCGGCCGAAGGCGACAGCGCGCTGCTCGACCTGCTCTCCTCCGGCGAACCCGCCGGCGCCCGCGTGTTCGCGCGCTCGTTCGGCTTCGGCAACCGGGTCGCCGGCAGCGACGAGCGGATGGCGGAGCTGTACCCGGTGCGCGTTCCGGAACTGCGCGGTGACTCCGCCGGCGGCTACGAGTTTCTGCGGGTGCGCCGGGACGGCCGCCTCCTCGAGGTCGCCATCGACCGCCCGGAGGCGCGCAACAGCCTCACCCCGGAGGCCAACGCCGAGCTGGACGAGGTGTTCGACGCCTACTTCGCCGACCCGGGCCTATGGGCCGCGATCCTCACCGGCACCGGCGGCGCCGCGTTCTGCGCCGGCAACGACCTCACGTACTCGGCGTCCGGCAAGCCGGTGTGGGTCCCCAAGAACGGCTTCGCCGGCCTCACGTCTCGGCGCGGCATGCACAAGCCGGTCATCGCGGCCGTCAACGGCTTCGCGATGGGCGGTGGGTGCGAGATCGCGCTCGCCTGCCACCTGGTGGTCGCCGACACGACGGCCTCCTTCGCGCTCAGCGAGGTGAAGGTCGGCCTCGTCGCCGGCGCGGGCGGACTGGTGCGGCTGCCCCGCGCGATCCCGCGGGCGATCGCGACCGAGATGATCCTGACCGGGCGGAGGATCTCCGCCGAGGAGGCGCACCGGCTCGGCCTGGCCAACCGCGTCGCCCCCGCGGGCAAGGCGCTGGAAGAGGCCCGCGAAGTGGCCGCCGAGATCATTGCCGCCTCGCCCACATCGGTGCGCGCCTCCCTGCAGATCATGGCGGAGACCGAGGGCATCGCCGACACACTCGCGGCGGTCGGCCACCCCTCACCCGCGCTGGACGCGCTGATGGTCAGCGAGGACATGGCCGAGGGCGTCACCGCGTTCGCCGCCAAGCGCCCGCCGCAGTGGAAGAACCGCTGACGGGCAGCGCCCGGCGGAGCCGCTCCGCTTGAGCACTGCTCTGCGCAGTTGGAGGGCAGGGCGCGCCGTGCCGGGCGTTCAGGATCGGCATGCGCCCGGCGCGGGCCGGTCCTGCGGCCTCAGGCGAGCGCCGCCACTCGGGCGGCGATCCGCTGGGCCGCGTGCGCGACGGCGGCGCCGCTGGCGGGCAGCAGCCCCAGCATGGTGAAGAAGCCGTGCATCTGGCCTTCGAACAGGCGCTCGTGCACCGCCACGCCCGCCTCGCGCAGCCGCCGCGCGTACGCCTCGCCCTCGCTGCGCAGCACGTCGTGCTCAGCGAGCAGCACCGCGGCCGGCGGTAGTCCGGACAGGTCGCCGGCGCCCAGCGGGCTCGCCTCGGTCTCGCCGCGCTGGGCCGGAGGGCAGTAGTGGTCCCAGAACCACGCCATGGCCTCGGTGGTGAGCATGAGCTGGTTGGCGGGATCGCGGTAGGACGGGGTGGTCTGGTCGGCGCTGGTCACCGGATAGACGAGCACTTGCAGGGCGATCTCCGGGCCCGGCCGGGCGCCGGCCCGCTGCGCCATGACCGCCGCGAGGTTGCCGCCCGCGCTGTCGCCGGCCACGGCGAGCGGCGCGCCGCGCCCGGAGAGCCGCTCGCGGGCGGCGTCCGCCCACACCAGCGCCTCCCACGCGTCCTCGACCGCCGCCGGATAGGGGTGTTCGGGCGCCTTGCGGTAGTCGGCGAGTGCAACGGTGCAGCCCGACTCTGCTGCCAGGCGCCGGCCCACCGCGTCGAAGATGTCGATGTCGCCGGTGACCCAGCCTCCGCCGTGGTAGTAGACGACGAGGCCGTCCGGCTCGGGCACCGGGACCAGGGCGCGGACGCGGAAGCCGGCGCCGATCCGCTGCTCTTCGGTGCGGTGCATCTCGGGCACCTCGGTTTCTGCGGCGTTGGCCTCCCGGATGCGCTTGCGCGCTTCGTCGGGCGTCAACGTGTGCAGCGGCGGCGCTCCCGCCGCCGCGAACTCTGCCAGCAGGTCCTGTGTCGCCTGGTCCAGTGCCATGGGGGTCCCATCCGTGGTGCGGAGTGCGGGGGTTCCTGGAGGGGGGCGAGCCAGGGCGGCGCGCCCTGGGCAGTCGGCGGCTGGCAACCAGGATGCACCGGACCGCCCCCGGCGTCATCGGCCCCGGCGGCGCCCGCCGCCGCAGAGCGGGCCGGGTGCGCCGGCCAGCCGGTTCCCTTCGGGGGAGGGGAGCGGTGGACACCGGCCGGCCACCGGCGCCGGTGCGTGCGCGGACGGCTTGCCCCGGATTGGCCCCCTTCCGTGCTGTGCCCGCCCGTCCCCGGCGCCCCCGCACTGCGGTGCGGGGGACGCACGGGAGAAATCCCGACCGAATGGGCACCAATCCGCAGCCGGAAAGGCGGCGAATCACCTGTGAGACCCGTTCTGCACTGAGCCTCCCGTCGTGCCCGAGACGGCAGTGCTCTCCACGTGAGGAAGTGACCTGTGTTCTCAGCGAACCGCCCTGCCGTCCGCACCACTGCCGCCACCGCCGCTTCAGTTGCAGCCGCCGCGGCGCTGGCCGCCGGGATGTCCGCTCCGGCCGCGGCCGCGACTGCGCCCGCCGGTGCGGAGCGCCCTGCCGCCGAGTCCGGCCAGCCGAGCCTTCTCGGCCAGGTCATCGGTGACCAGGGGCTCATCTCCATCTTCATCGGCAACTACCAGGAACGGCACTGACACCGGTACCGAGCCCGCCCCCTCCGCGTCTGCGCTCCACGTCGGGCCACGCCACCCGGCAGCATCAGGCGCGCGAGGGGGCCACCGGGCTCGCCTGAGCATCCCCGGCCGTCCACTCGCGGACCGCCGCCTCCCGCGCAGCCAGCCACGCCGCGGCCGATGTCCGCACTCCGCCGCGCCGACCGAGAGGCCACCATGCGACCGAGCAGTTCCGACCGCCTTCCGCTGACCGCCGCGCAGCGGTCCCTCTGGTTCGCCCAGCAGCGGCAGCCCGGCAGCACCGCCGCGATGATCGGCGAGTACCTCGAAGTGGACGGCCACCTGGATGTCGGCCTGTTCCGCGCGGCGATGCGCGCGGCGGTCCTGGAGGCTGAGGCGCTGCACACGGTGTTCGGTGAGGATGCGGACGGTCCCTGGCAGCGCGTCGCGGTCCCCGACGACTGGCAGCTGGAGACCCTGGACCTGCGCGGCGAGCCCGAGCCGGAGCAGGCCGCACACCGGATCATGCGCGCGGACCTGCGGACCCCGCGCGAACTCACCGGTACCGCGCTGTTCACCGAACTCCTGATCCGCGTGGGCGAGCGCCGCTGGTTCTGCTACCAGCGCGTGCACCACCTGCTGCTGGACGGCTACGGCGCCATGCTGGTGCTGGCCCGGGTCGCCCAGCACTACGACGCCCTCACCGCCGGGACCGATCCGGGCCAGAGCCCGTTCGGCGGGTACCCGGACCTGGTCGCCGAGGACGCCGCCTACCCCGAGTCCGCGGCCTACGGCCGCGACCGGGAGTTCTGGGCCGGGCAGCTCGCGGACAGCCCCGCCGGCACCGCCCTCACCGCGGAAGCGCCTTCCGGGGCGGCCCGCGAGCTGCACCGCGTCACGGCCGCGCTCAGCGAGGAGGAGACCGGTGCGGTCGCCGCGGCGGCGCGCGCGGCGGGCACCGGACCGCCGGCGGCCTTCCTCGCAGCGGTGGCCGCCTACCTGCACCGCATCACCGGAGAGCGCGAGATCGTGCTGGGCCTGCCGGTGAGCGCGCGCCGGAGCCGCCTCGCCCGCTCCGTGCCCGCGATGGTCTCCAACATCGTCCCGCTGCGCATCCCGGTGCGGCCGGAGACACCCCTGGGCGAACTGGTGCGGACCACCGCGGCCGCGACCCGCTCGGCACTGGCCCACCAGCGCTTCCGCCAGGAGGAGCTCGCCCGGATGTCCCAGGGGCGGCGCCTGGTGGGGCCGACCGTGAACATCCTGCCGGTGAGCCGGGAACTCGCCTTCGGCGGGCTCACCGGCACCGCCCACAACCTTTCGGTCGGCCCGGTCGAGGACCTCTCGGTGATCGTGCACACCGGCGGTGCCCGAGCCGTGGTCGACTTCGACGGCAGCGCCGATCTCTACACCCGCGACGATCTCTCCGGCCACCAGGAGCGCTTCCTCGCGGCGGTGCGGGCACTCGGCGCCGATCCCGGCGCCACCGTCGCCTCGGTGGACCTCGCCGGCCCGGGGGCGCGGGAGCGCGCGCGTGCCGCTGCGGCCCCCGGAGCCGGCCCCGAGACCACGACCGTGGTCGACGCCTTCCGGTCCCAGGCCGCGCAGACTCCGGGGTCGACCGCCCTGGTCGCCGCCGGCACCCGGTTGACCTTCGCCGAACTCGACGCCGCCTCCGACCGGCTGGCGTCCCTGCTCGCCGAGGCGGGCGCCGGGTCCGGCGCCGTCGCCGCGGTGTGCCTGCCGCGCACCGCCGATCTCATCGTCGCGCAGCTCGCCGTCCTGAAGTCCGGCGCCGCCTACCTCCCCCTCGACCCCGGCAACCCCGCTGCGCGCACCGCGCAGATGCTCCGCGACGCTGCGCCGGCCGTGACCGTGGCCCACGCCTCGACCACCCCGTCCGACCCCGACCGCGGCACCGTCCTCGACATCGGCGACGGCGCCGTGCGCACCGCGGTCTACGGCGCAGACGCCCCTTCCGCAGCCTCCCAGTGCCGGCCGCCGCGGCCGGGCGACCTGGCCTACACGGTCTTCACCTCCGGCTCCACCGGGCGGCCCAAGGGCGTGGCGGTCGGCCACGCCGCGCTCGCCCGGCTCCTGGACGCCCACCGCGCGGGCCTGTTCGCCACCGGCCGCCGCGCGATCGGCGGGAACCGCCCGGTCCGCGCCGCGCACACCGCCGGCGCAGCCTTCGACGCCGCATGGGACCCCTTCCTGTGGATGGTCGCCGGGCACGAGCTGCACCTGATCGCCGACCCTGTGCGCCGCGATCCCGAGGCGCTCCTCGCCCACGTGCGTGCCGCGGGCATCGACGCCCTGGAGACCACCCCCTCCTTCGCCGCTGCCCTGGTCACCGCCGGACTGCTGGACGAGGCCCCCGGCTCCGGGCAGGAGCCCGGACCGCTGCGCCTGCTCGCCCTGGGCGGCGAGGCCGTCGACGCCGGACTCTGGTCCGCAGTCGCGCGCTCCGGCCTGACCGGCGTCAACCTGTACGGCCCAACGGAGTCCACCGTGGACGCGCTGACCGCGCGGATCGGCGGCCCCGGCGGCAGCGGTACCGAGGAGCGGCCGCACCTGGGCGCGCCGGTGCCGGGGACCCGCCACTATGTGCTCGACACCGCACTGCAGCCCGCGGCGGACGGGACGCTCGGCGAGCTCTACCTCGCCGGCGGCGGGCTCGCCCGCGGCTACCTCGGCCGGTCGGCGGCCACCGCGGAGCGCTTCACCGCCGACCCCTTCGCCGCCGACGGGTCGAGGATGTACCGCACCGGCGATCTGGTCCGCAGAAGCGCCGACGGCACTCTCGACTTCGCCGGGCGCGCCGACGACCAGGTCAAGATCCGCGGCCACCGGGTCGAGCCCGGCGAGATCGAGGCCGTACTGCGCGCGCATCCCGGCGTCGCCGAGGCCGTGGTGCGTGCCGAAGCCGACCGCCCCGGCCTTCCCGGCGGACGGCTCACCGCCTATGTGGTGGCCGCCCCGCACACGGCGGAGCCCGCCGGCACCGCCGACCCCGCTGAGCTGCGCAGCTACGTCGCGGCACGGCTTCCCGCAGCGCAGGTGCCGCACTCCGTCGTCGCGATCCCGCGCGTCCCGCTGACCGTGAACGGCAAGCTCGACAGCGCGGCGCTGCCCGCACCGGAGGCGGCGCCGCTCCGCCGCGCATCGGCGCGTGCCCCGCGGAGCGAGGACGAGCGCCTGCTGTGCCGCCTCTTCGGCGAGGTGCTCGGCGCCGAGGTGCCCGGTGCCGCGCCCGGCGCCGGAGCGGACACCGCGGAGGTCGGGCCCGACGACGACTTCTTCGATCTGGGCGGCCACTCGCTGCTGGCGACCCGCCTGACCGCGCGCATCCGCGACGTCCGGGGCGCCGCGCCCTCGCTCCGGACCCTGTTCGAGAACCCGACGCCCGCGGGGCTGGCCCCGCATCTTCCGCCCCGGAGCGAAGGGCGCCCCGTACTGAAGCCGCGGCCGCGCCCCGCCCGACCGCCGCTGGCGCCCGCGCAGCGCCGGCTGTGGTTCGTCGAGCGCGCCGCGCCGGGATCGGGCGCCTACACCATTCCGGCTGCACTGCGGATCTCCGGAAAGCTCGACACCGAGGCCCTGCTCAGGGCGGTCGGCGACGTCGTCGACCGGCACGCTCCGCTGCGCACCGTCTTCCCCGCGGACGCCGACGGAACCCCCTTCCAGGAGGTCCGCGCCCCGGGCGAGCTCCCCCTCGACGCCGCCACCGTGCGCACCACCGAGGCCGAGCTCCCGGCGCTGCTGCGCAACGAGGCCGGGCGCCGCTTCAATCTCGCCGCCGAACCACCGCTGCGGGTGCGGCTGTTCGAGGTGGACGGCGGTCCGCGGGCCGAAAAGCAGCACGTGCTGCTGCTCGCCCTGCACCACATCGTCGGCGACGGCTGGTCGCTTGCGCCCCTGTCCGCCGACCTCGCCGACGCCTACGCGGCACGCCGCGAGGGCCGCGCCCCCGAGTTCGCACCACTGCCGGTGGACTACGTCGACTACGCGCTGTGGCAGTGGGAGGTCCTCGGCGACCCCGACGACCCGGACTCGGTCTGGTCGCGCCGCCTCGCGCACTGGCGCGCCGCGCTGGCGGACCTCCCGGAGGAGACCCCCCTTCCCACCGACCGCCCGCGCGCAAGCGCGCCCGCCGCCTCCGCGCAGACGGCGGTCGAGATCGGTGCCGCGGCCCACACCGCAGCAGTGGAGCTGGCGCGCCGCCACGGCACCAGCCTGTTCACTGTGCTGCACGCCGCCGTCTCCGCGCTGCTCACCCGGCTCGGAGCCGGCGAGGACGTGCCGATCGGGACTGCGGCGGCCGGGCGCGGCGAGCCCGCGCTCGACGGCCTCGTCGGCTTCTTCGTCTCCACCGCCACCCTGCGGGCCGACACCTCCGGCGACCCCACCCTGGGAGAGCTCGTCGACCGGGTGCGCGGCGCCGACCTGGACGCCCTGGCCGAGCACGACGTGCCCTTCGAACGGGTGGTCGAGGAGCTCGACCCGCCCCGCGCCCCCGGTCGCCACCCGCTGTTCCAGACCATGCTGACCCTGCAGAACACCCCCGCGGCGGCACCCCGGCTCGACGGCTGCACGGTGGAGCACGAGCCGGGCGCCGCCCCCGGCGGCGCGAAGTTCGCGCTCTCCTTCAGCCTGGCCGAGGAGACCGGAGCCGGAGGCCTGCCCCAGGGCATCCGCGGCACACTGGACTACGACACCGGGCAGTTCGACGCGCGCGGGGCCGGCCTGATCGCTCAGCGCCTGGAGCTGCTCCTGGCGGGCCTGCTGGACGACCCGGCGGCCCCCATCAGCGCCCCCGACCTGCGCACCGGCGAAGAACGTGCGCAGCCCCTGGCGGCGCACGGCAGCGGGCTCGACGCCGTGCCGGAGGGCACCGTGGTCGACGCGCTCCGCGAGCAGGTCCGCCGCACACCCGGTGCCACGGCGGTCACCGACGCCGACACCGCCCTCACCTTCGCCGAGCTGGGTGAGCGGATCGAGGGCGTGGCCGCGCTGCTGGCGGCGCGCGGTGCGGGCCGCGGCGCGACGGTCGCGGTGGCGCTGCCCCGATCGGCCGAGGCCGTCGTCGCCCAGCTCGGAGTCCTCGCCGCCGGCGCCGCCTACCTGCCGCTCGACGTCGACCATCCGGCCGAGCGGCTGGCCGCTGTCGTCGCTGATGCGGCACCCGCGTGCGTGCTCACCCGCGACGGCGCCGCGCCGCTGCCGGACCACCTGGCGCGGGTAGAGATCGCCGACGCCGCTGCCGCGCACGCGGGCGGATCCGCCGCCGCGGCGCCCCGGCTCTCCGACCCGGCTTACGTGCTGCACACCTCCGGCTCGACCGGACGCCCCAAGGGGGTCGCCGTGTCGCACCGGTCGCTGGCGAACCTGCTCGGCGGCCACCGGCGCGGCTTCTTCGCCGCGGCCGCCCGGCACACCGGACGGCTCCGGCTGCGGGCGGCGCACACCGCAGGCCTCGCCTTCGACGCCGCCTGGGACCCGGTTCTGTGGCTGGTCGGCGGCCACGAGCTGCACGTGGTCGGCGCCGACGCGCGCCGCGACGGCGAGCGCCTCGTCGCCGAGCTGCGTGCGCGCCGCGCCGACGTCGTGGAGGTGGCCCCCGGCCACGCCCGCCAGCTCGTCGCACTCGGCCTGCTGGAGGCGGGCGGCCCCGCGGTCGTCGCGCTGGGCGGCGAGGCCGTGGACAGTGCGCTGTGGGAGGAGGTGCGCGCCGCCGGCGCCCTGGCGGTGAACCTCTACGGCCCCACGGAGTGCACCGTCGACGCCACCTTCGCCGACTCGGCGGCCGCAGCGGACCCCGTGGTGGGGCATCCGCTGCCCGGCGTCGGCGCGCTGGTGCTCGACGAGCGGCTGCGGCCGGTGCCCAGCGGGGTCGTCGGCGAGCTCTACCTGCAGGGCGACGGCGTCGCGATCGGGTACCTCGGGCGGCCCGCCGCCACCGCGGAGCGCTTTGTCGCCGACCCCTTCACCGGCGGCGGTGCGCGGATGTACCGCACCGGCGACCGCGCGGCCCGCAGGCCCGACGGCGCGCTGCGGGTGTACGGGCGCGCCGACGGCCAGGTGAAGATCCGCGGCCACCGGGTCGAGCCGGGCGAGGCGGAGGCGGCCCTCGCCGCGGCGGAGGGCGTCGCGCAGGCCGCGGTGATCGCCGTGGAGGCCGGGACCGAACGGGCGCGGTTGGCCGGGTACGCCACCCCGCGCCCGGGGGCCCGGATCAGCGGGCGGCAGCTGCGCGGACAGCTGGCCGCGCGCCTCCCGGACCATCTGGTGCCGACCACCGTGACGGTCCTCGACACGCTGCCGCTGACCGCCAACGGGAAGGTGGACCGGCGGGGCCTGCCCGCAGAGGAGCCCTCTGCCGCCGATCAGGGGCGCGGACCGCGCACGGGCGACGAGGCCGCGCTCTGCGCGCTGTTCGCCGAGACACTCGACGTGCCCGAAGTGACGGCCGACGACGACTTCTTCGCCCGCGGCGGCCACTCCCTGCTTGCGGCGCGGCTCACCGCCCGCGTCCGCTCGGTGCTCGGGGCCGAACTGGAGATCCGCACCCTCTTCGAGGCGCCGACGCCCGCTCTCCTCGCGGCCCGGCTCGACCGGGGAACGCGGGCCCAGGCGCCGCTGCGCCCGGTGCGCCGGCCCGCCAGGATCCCGCTGTCGCCCGCGCAGCAGCGGCTGTGGTTCCTCAACCGGATGGACCCGGAGGCCGCCGAGTACGGGATCGGCCTGGCGCTGCGCCTGACCGGAGCGCTCGACACCGCGGCGCTGACCGCGGCGCTGGGCGATGTGACCGACCGGCACGAGAGCCTGCGCACCGTCTTCCCCGTGGATGCCCACGACGACCGCCCTTACCAGGACGTTCTCCCCCCGGAGCGGGCCCGCCCTGAGCTGGCGGTCGAGGAGGTCTCCCAGGACGGGTGCGCCGGACGGATGTCGGCGCTGCTGCGCACGGGCTTCGACCTGGCCCGCGAGGCGCCGCTGCGCGCCCATCTGCTGCGGGCGGGCGCCGACGAGCACGTCCTGCTGCTGGTGCTGCACCACATCGCCGGCGACGGCTGGTCCACCGCACCGCTGGCGCGGGACCTGACCGTGGCCTACACCGCCCGGAGCGGGGGAGCGGCCCCGCAGTGGAGCCCCCTGCCGGTCCAGTACGCCGACTACACCCTCTGGCAGCGCTCGGTGCTCGGCGACGCCGCCGATCCGGAGAGCGTCGCCGGGCGCCAGCTCGCGCACTGGCGGAACCGCCTGGCCGGCGCGCCGCACGAGCTGGAGCTTCCCGCCGACCGCCCGCGTCCGGAGGCGACGCGCCAGCCCGCCGGAACGGTGGAGTTCGAGCTCGGCCCCGATCTGCACCGCGCGCTCCTCGGACTGGCCAGGGAGCACACGGCCAGCCTTTTCATGGTGCTGCACGCGGCGCTCGCCGCGCTCTACGCGCGCCTCGGCGCGGGCGAGGACATCGTCGTCGGCAGCCCCGTCGCCGGACGTACCGACGACGCCCTCGACGATTTGGTCGGATTCTTCGTCAACACCCTGGCCGTGCGCACCGACACCGCGGGCAACCCGACCTTCCACGGCCTGCTGGCCCGGGTGCGCGAGGAGGTGCTGGCGGCCTACCAGCACCAGGACGTGCCCTTCGAACAGGTGGTGGAGCAGGTCGCCCCGGACCGGCGCCTGGGACGCCACCCGCTGTTCCAGACGATGCTCGCGCTGCAGAACACCGAGGAGGCCACGGTGGAGCTGCCCGGGCTGCGCGCGCGGACCGAACCCGGCGCGGCGACCGGGCAGGCAAAGTTCGACCTGCTGTTCACCTTCTCCGAACGTGCGGACGACCTGGGCGGCTCCGGGGGGATCTCGGCGACGCTGGAGTACAACGCCGCGATGTTCGACCCCGAGACCGCGGAGGCGCTCGCCGCGCGGCTGACCACTGTGCTGCGCGGCGCCGCCGCCGACCCGGGCGGTCGGCTCAGTGCGCTCGACGTGCTCGACGGGCCGGAGCGGGCGGCGCTGCTGGACCAGGGGACCGGCCCCGCTCTCCCCGCCCCCGAGCTGACCCTGGTGGAGCTCTTCGACCGCCGGGCCGATGCCGTACCCGACGCCGCCGCGCTGGTGCACGGCGCGGAACGGGTCACCTTCCGCGCGCTGCGCGAGTCGGCCGACCTGGTGGCACTCGCCCTCCGCGGGCAGGGGGTGGGACCGGGCGACACCGTCGCCGTCCTGGTGCCCCGCTCCACCCGCACCGTGAGCACCCTGCTGGGGGTGCTGAAGAGCGGGGCCGCCTACCTCCCGCTCGACCCCTCCCACCCCGACGCGCGGCTCACCGGGCTGCTCGCCGACGCCGCCCCGACACTGGTCCTGACGGCCGAGGGGCAGCATGAGCGGCTCAGCCCGGCAGTCCCGGTGCTGCGCCTGGACGGTCCGCCCCCGGCCACCCCCCTGCTGCCGGGGCGCTCGCCCTCCGCAGCGCCGCCCCGCGCGCACCGCCGCGTGGACCCGGCGGACACCGCCTACGTCATCTACACCTCCGGGTCGACCGGGCGGCCCAAGGGCGTGGAGGTGGAGCACCGCTCGCTGGCCAACCTCTACGCGTCCCACCGCCGGGACCTGTTCGCCCCGGCACGCGAGCGGCGCGGAGGCCCGCTACGGGTGGCCCACTTGGCCGGGGCGGCCTTCGACGCCGCGTGGGACCCGGTGCTGTGGCTGGTGGACGGCCACGAGCTGCACATCATCGGCGACGCGCTGCGCGCAGACCCCGAAGCGACTGCTGACCACCTGCGCGCAGCCGGGATCGACTCGGTGGAGCTGACACCGTCGCACGCCCGCCGGCTGATGGACGCCGGACTGTTCGACGGCGACGGCGGCCCCACGACCGTCGCCCTCGGCGGAGAGCCGGTCGACTCCGCGCTGTGGGAGCGGCTGCGCCGCCTGCGCGGAGTGCGGTCCTACAACTTCTACGGCCCCACCGAGTGCACGGTGGACAGCGTCACCGCTCCGCTCGACGCGGCGCAGGACCCCGTGATCGGGCGCCCGGTCGCCAACACGCGGGCCTACGTCCTCGATCCCGGCCTGCGCCCGGTACCGCCCAGGGCGGTGGGCGAGCTCTACCTGGCCGGCGCGGGGGTCGCCCGCGGCTACCGGGAGCGTCCGGCGCTCACCGGCGGCCGGTTCGTCGCCGACCCGTTCACCCCGGGCGGCGGGCGCATGTACCGGACCGGCGACCTGGTGCGCTGGGACCGCACCGGAGCCCTGGAGTTCGTCGGCCGCGGCGATGACCAGGTGAAAATCCGCGGCTACCGCGTGGAACCGGACGAGACCGGCGCCGTCCTCGCGACCCACCCCGGGGTGGCCGAGTGCGCCGTCACCGCGCACCACGACCCGGCGGCGGGGTACCGCCTGGTCGCCCACGTCGCACCGTCGGGGGAGGCGCCCGCGGCGGTGCACGAGCTCCGCGACTACCTCGCCGAGCGGCTGCCGGAGTACATGGTGCCCGCCGCCTTCACCGAGGTCGGCGCCCTGCCGTTCACCCCGAACGGCAAACTCGACCGGGCGGCCCTGCCTGCGCCCGACTTCGCCGCGGCCGGGACGGGCGATCCGCCGCGCGGACCGCGCGAGGCGGCGGTGTGCGAGCTGTTCGCCGAGGCACTGGGGGTCGACCGGGTGGGTGTCCACGACGACTTCTTTGAACTGGGGGGGCACTCCCTGCTCGCGGTCGGACTGATCTCCCGGGTGCGCACCGTGCTCGGCGCGGAGGTGGCCGTCCCCGACCTCTTCCGGGCGTCCACACCGGCCCGGCTGGTGGCCAGGGCCGACGCCGGAGGCGGGGATGCCGAGTCCGCGTTCGGGCGCGTGCTGCCGCTGCGCCCGACGGGGACGCGCCCGCCGCTGTTCTGCGTCCATCCCGCTGGCGGACTCGCCTGGGCCTACGCGGGGCTGCTGCCCCACCTCCACGCCGACCAGCCGGTCTACGGCCTCCAGGCGCCGGGGATGGACCCCGGTGCAGCGGAACCGCGGACACCGGACTCGCTCACCGCGCTCGCCGACGACTACATCGCCTGGATGCGCGCGGTGCGGCCGGAGGGGCCCTACCGCCTCCTCGGCTGGTCCTTCGGGGGCAATCTCGCCCACGTGATCGCCGCGCGGCTGAGCGCCCTCGGGGAGACGGTCGACCTGCTCGCACTGCTCGACTCCGCCCCGGGTGCGCCCCGGGCCGCGGCCGGCGCCGCCGCCAGCGGCGCGCACGCCGCTCTGGCGATCGCCCTGGGCCACGCCGGCGCGCCGGAGGAGCTGCGCGGCCTCGACGGTCCCGGCCTGGTCGACCTGTTCGGCCGCGCGTCGGGCCCGCTCGCCACGGTCGGCGCTGCCACCGCCGACCGGATGGCCGGGTCCTTCGCCGCGCAGTCCGGTGTCCTCGCCGCGGAGCCGCCGGGGGTGACCGCCGCCGAGACGCTGCTGTTCACCGCCGCGCGCGACGGCCGCACCGGCCAGGGCGCCGCGTGGGAGCCGCTCACCACGAGCGCGGTCCGCGTCCATGCGGTCGACGCCACCCACGCCGGGATGACCGCGTCCGCGGCGCTGGAGCGCGTCGCCGCGGTACTCGCCGAACAGGAGAGGTCGCCCTGCCCCTGAAGCCGGGCACGGGCAGCCGCACGCCACCACGATGCGATGGAGGACCATCATGAACAACCCCTTCGACGATGCCGACGGCCGCTTCCTCGTCCTCGTCAACGACGAGGAGCAGCACTCCCTGTGGCCCGCGTTCGCCGAGGTCCCGGGCGGCTGGGTGGTCGTGCACGGCCCCGGCGGGCGCCAGGAGTGCCTGGACCACATCGAGGCCAACTGGACCGACATGCGGCCGCGGAGCGTCCGCGAACTCGACGCGCTGTGAGTCCCGACGCCCGGGCACGTCCGGGCACCGAACGGAGGGGACGGCGATGACGCTGCCCGCCCCCGAGCACGCCCTGGAGGCGGCCGGGCTGACCAAGTCCTTCGGGACCCACCGCGCTCTCAGCGGTGTCGACCTGGCGCTGCCCCGGGGATGCGTCCTCGGGCTGCTCGGCCCCAACGGGGCCGGGAAGACCACCACGGTGCGCATCCTGACCACGCTGCTCCGACCGGACGGCGGCAGCGCCCGCGTTGCGGGGTGCGACGTGGTGCACGACGCCGCCGGGGTGCGCCGCCGCATCGGCGCCTCCGGCCAGTACGCGGCTGTCGACGGCAAGCTCACCGGGCACGAGAACCTCGTCCTGGTGGGCCGCCTCTACGGCCTGCGCCGGCGGGAGGCCCGCCGCCGCGCAGACGAGCTGCTGGAGCGCTTCGGCCTCGCGGACCTGCCCGGCCGCCGCGCCGAGCACTACTCCGGAGGGATGCGCCGGCGGCTCGATCTTGCCGGGGCGCTGGTCGCGCGGCCGGAGGTGGTGGTCCTCGACGAACCCACCACCGGGCTGGACCCGCGCGGGCGCCAGGACGTATGGCGCTCGGTCGAGGACCTGGTCGCCGACGGCACCAGCGTCCTCCTCACCACCCAGTACCTGGAGGAGGCGGACCGGCTCGCCGACGACATCGTGGTCGTCGACCACGGCCGCGTCATCGCGCGGGGCAGCGCCGACGCCCTCAAGGCCCGCACCGGCGGGGAGCGGATCGACGTCCTCCTCGCCGGCCCGGGGCCGTCCGCAGCTGCGGCCGAGGCGATGGCCGCTGCGGGCGGCCGCGGGCCGCGGGCCGACAGCGCCGGACGCCTGACAGCGGCCGCGCCCGAGGGGCAGCGCACCCTGGCACGGGCGCTGACGGAGCTGGAGGACCGGGGGATCGGAGTGGTGGAGGCGGCGCTGCGGCGCCCCACACTCGACGAGGTCTTCCTGTCGCTCACCGCGCACCGTGCGGAGCCGCCGGTTCCGGACACCGCCGAATCAGAGGAGGCCCGCCGATGACGACCGCACCGGCACAGCCCGCGGCTACGGCGGCGGAGCCCGTCCGCCGCGGGCCGGCGGCCCGCGAGCCGCTGCCCGCGCCGCCGGGACCGGCCGGCGCCCTCCGCGGAGCCCTGCGGGACGGCGCGATCGTCGCCGGGCGCAACCTGGTGAACATGCGCCGCACACCGGGCAAGTGGGTGACCGGGCTGATCCAGCCGCTCATCTTCGTGTTCCTGCTCGCCTTCGTCTTCGGCGGCAGCCTCGGCGGCGACGCCTACCGGGAGTTCCTCATCGCCGGGGTGTTCGTGCAGACGATCACCTTCGGCGCGTCCTTCACGGCGATCGGCCTGGCGGCCGACCTGCAGCAGGGGGTGGTGGACCGGTTCCGCACCCTGCCCATGTCGCGCTGGGGGGTGATCCTCGGCCGCACGCTCTCCGACCTGTGCGTCAGCGCGGCGTCGGTGGCCGTCGTCGCGGTCTTCGGCCTGGCGATCGGATGGCGCGCCGGCGAAGGGGTCCTGGCCGCCGCGGCCGGGTTCGCCGTCCTGGTGCTGTTCGCCTTCGCGGTGGCCTGGATCGGGGCGGTGATCGGGCTGTTCGCCCGCAGCGCGGAGGTCGCCCAGAGCATGGGGCTGATCTGGCTGTTCCCGGTGACGTTCCTCTCCGGAGCCTTCGTCTCCCTGGACTCCCTGCCGGCGCCGCTGCGGATCGTCGCGGAGTGGAATCCGGTCACTGCGGTCGCAGCGGCGGCGCGCGAGCTCTTCGGGAACGCGCCGCCGCCCGGCTTCGGCGCCTCCGCGGCGTGGCCGGGGCAGCAGCCGCTGCTCTACGCCGTGCTGTCGTCGGCCGCGCTGGTCGCCGTCTTCGCGCCCCTCGCCCTGGCCCGGTTCCGCCGGATCAGCCGGGGCTGAAGCCACTGCCGGAACCGCGGAGGCCGGGCCAGCTGGGCCGGCCGGGACCGCCGCGCCCTCTGCCGCGGTTCCGGAGCGCGCCGGAGGCTGCGCACCCTCGGGCGGCCCTTCCCTTCCGGGGCAGGGCCGGGGGATGCTGGGGGCCTTGCCGCTGCGGGAGGGGTTCGATGTCCGGGCTGCTGCGCCATACGTCCACCGCCACCGGGGCCGCTGAGCGCGGCCGGGAGCTCGGGGCCGCGCTGTCCGGCGCCGTCCGGGGCAGCGCCGCCGGCTATGGTGCGCTGTTCGCCGCGCACGGCGCCCGGCCCGAGCAGGTGCGCGACTGGGGCGGGCAGGCACTGGAAGCGGTCGCCGACTGGGCTCCCGGACTCGCCGCGGAGATCGCCGGCATCGCCGCAGGGGCGGGGCTGGAGCCCTGGCAGCTGGGGGCGCTCAACGCCCGCACCGAGATCCTCGGGGCCCTGGCCACCGCCGGCGAGGGGGAGTGCTCGACCGCGGTGCTGCTGCCCCGCGGCGCACCGCCGCGCACGGTGCAGACATGGGACTGGCACCCCGCCCTCGCCGGCGGCCGGCTGCTGTGGACCCTGGAGCCGCGGCCCGGCCACCGGGTCGACACCTTCACCGAGGCCGGCATCGCGGGCAAGATCGGGGTGAACAGCGCCGGACTGGGCCTGCACCTCAACGTGCTGCGGCATCTCGGCGACGGGC
This sequence comes from Nocardiopsis coralliicola, assembly GCF_054779695.1. Lineage (NCBI taxonomy): Bacteria > Bacillati > Actinomycetota > Actinomycetes > Streptosporangiales > Nocardiopsidaceae > Nocardiopsis > Nocardiopsis coralliicola. The sequence goes on from NZ_BAAGXT010000001.1 coordinate 84,645, forward strand.
CCGAGATCGGTGTGCCCGTGCACATCGCCGCCCGCCGCATCCTCGATGAGGCGGCCACCGTGGAGCAGGCCGCCCAGATCGCCCGCTCGGCCCGGTACTCAGCCTCCTCGGTGCTCACCGTCGTCACCTACGACGGCAGCCGCGGCGACGCCCGGTGCCTGGAGCTGTCCCCGGACGGCGTCGGCGAGGTCGCACCCAGCAGCGGCCGGCTCACCCACACCAACCACTTCCTCGACCCGCGGCTGGCGCCCGGCGAGCGCGCCGACCTCGCCGAGTCGACCACCACCGGCCGGCTCGCGCGGATCCGCGCGGCGGTCCGCGACCCGGCCGCCGGACCGGTCGAGCGTGCGGCACAGCTCGCCGAGCACACCGGTTCCGGTGACACGTGCATGCACAGCGACCCTGCCGACCCGATGCACGAGCGGTGGGACACTCTGGCCACGATCACCCTCGACGTCGCGGCGGGACGCCTCCTGGTCCACCCCGGCCGCCCCTGCAGCGCTGCCGACGCGCCCTGGGCAGACTCCGCGGCACCGGTCTCCGCGGCCTGAATCCGGTCGGGAGCGGACCGCCCGGGGCAGAGCGGCGGGGGTCAGCCGTGCGGAGCGGCCGAGCGGGTGCGGCGCACGCCCCCGGCTGCGCGGACCGGGCGGTCCGTTCTGACCCACACCACGTGGGCGCGGGCCGCAGCCGGGCTCCGCTGCGGTCTGCCGGCGGTCCGGGCGGTGCCGCTGGTGGTTCGTGCGCAGACCGGCTGTGTCAGCGTCACGGCTGCATCCCTTCGGCGTGGACGGCGGCAAGTGGCCGCTCGGGCGCTCCGGAGGGGGAGCAGCGCCGAGCGGCCACTTCCTAGGAGACCATCTCGGAGGCCGGATTACATCTGCGAAATTCGCAGGGAAAAGCCATTGACACCTGGATTACGAACCGTTACTGGATGGTTCCTCAGTGTGGTAGACCTGCACGATGTCCAGCAGGGTGCGCACTGCCGGGCGCTGCTCCCCCTGGCGCACCGCCGCACCGATGTCGACGCTGGGGCCGGTCAGCGGAACGAAGCGCACCATGCCCGGCACCCCCAGCGGCTCCGCCGCCATGCTGTGGTTGGCCAGCCGCCCGGTGGCGGCGACCGCCGGCGCGACGTGCGCGGGATCGCTGAGCACCGTGGTGCGCGGCGCGTCGAGGACCGGCAGGTCGGACCAGAGCGGCTCCAGGTCGCGCGGGATGCGGGAGAACAGCCACGGCGCGTCGGCCACGTCGTCCGGCCTCAGTTCCTCGGCGTCGGCGAACTCGCTCCACAGCGGCGCGACCACGGCGCGGCGCGTGCTGTAGGCGACGTGGGTGTCCAGCCCCTCCTCCTCGCCGGTCAGGCAGATGACGGCCAGGTCCACGCGGCCGGACTGCAGGGCGATGTCGTGGTCGTCGCCGGAGAGTGCGAGGAACTCCACCGACACGTCGGGGAAGAGCTCGCGCCAGGCGGCCATGATGGGCGCGGTGTCCTTGCCCAGGCCGCTGCCGAGGACCCCGATCCGGATGCGGCGGGTCCCCGGCTCCTCGCCGCCGCGCACGGAGTCGGGCAGCTCCTCCAGGGCGGCGAGGATGCGCCGCGCGTCGGCGACGGCGCGCGCCCCGGCCGCGGTCGGCTGGACGGGTCCGCGCCCGCCCCGGGCGAAGAGCCGGGTCTGCAGGCGCTGTTCGGCGGAACCCAGGTGGCGGCTTACTGCGGTGGGCGACATGTACAACCTCTCCGCGGCACGTCCCATGTGCCGCTCGCGGTCGACCTCGATGATGACCCGCAGTGTCTGCGGGTCCAGCAGCGTCGTCATGGCGTCCCTTCCCGGCCGGAGCGGCTCAGTGGTGGGCACTCTAGGAGTCCGGTCGGGAACAGAGGGTCATTTTGCGGCAAAAGAGACGGCGATTTCCTACCCCCCTCGGCGGAAGCGAACACGGTTCGGATTGCGCGGTGCACAACCGCAGGTGGAGGCGGTGCGGCCGGCTTGTCCCGGGCGTTCCGGTCGCCCGGTTTCCGGCCCAGCGGGCGGAGGAATCCGTGCACGCGGTGCAGCCGTGCACGGAGTGAATCGATGCATTCCGTGAAGCAATGCACTTCGTGCGACTTTGCACGGAGTGCACGCAATGCGTACTCTGGTCGCATGGGGGAGGACACGGGGTGCCCGCTGGGGCGGCGCGAGCGCACGAAGGCCCGGCACCGGCGGCGGATCGTCGAAGCGGCGGCGGCCCTCATCGCCGAGCGGGACGGGACCGGCTTCACCGCCGACGAGCTGGCGGAGCGGGCCGACGTCGCGCGGCGCACCGTGTTCAACCACTTCGGCTCCGTGGAGGAGATCGTCCTCGAGGCCCTCGGGGGCATGCTCGCGAGCATCGTGGCGGGCATCGAGGACGAGCTCTCCGCGCGGGCGGCCGACCCGGGCGACGCCGACGGAATGTTCGACCAGCTCGCGGCCGCAGTGCGGGCCGCCGACCTGGTCACTCCCATCTGCCGTCTCAAGCGCATCCTCGGCCCGGACGGCGGGGGCGTGTCGCACGGCCACGCCCAGATGTTCGAGCGGGCCTTCACTGAGCTGCGCGCGCAGCTGGCGGCCACGCTCCGCCGCCTCCATCCCGACACCGACCCCTTTCTCGTCGACCTGATGTGCGGGGCCGTCGTCAGCGGCGGAGTCATCACCGTCGGCTACTGGGAGGACGCGACGGGAGGGGCCGACACCCCGGAGTCCCGCCGCGTCTGGGACGGCCTCCTCGACCGCATGATCGCCGCGGCGCGTACCGGCTACGGCGCCACCGCGCCCGGGCCCGGCAGCGCCTGAGCGCACGCAGCACCGACCACCGTCACCACCATCGTTTGCAGGCGGACATGGCTGAACTTCTCTATCGGCTCGGGCGCGCCAGCGCGCGCCGGGCCAAGAGCGTCATCGCACTCTGGCTGGCGCTCCTCGTCGCGGCAGGCACCGCGTTCCTCCTCTTCTCCGGGGAGCTCAAAGACAGCTTCTCCATCCCGGGGACCCCCACCGACGAGGTGAACCAGACCCTCAAGAAGGAGTTCGACGGGATGGGCGGCGGCGCCGGCACCGTCGTCTACTCCACCCAGGACGGCGAGCCGTTCACCAGCGAGCAGCAGGAGGCGATCGCCGAGCGCGCCGATGAGGCCGCCGGCATCGGCGGCGTTGAGGACGCCATCGACCCCTTCGCCACCGAGGAGGACCGCGCCGAGCAGGCCGACGAGCTCGAAGAGGGCCGCGCCGAACTCGAGGACGGCCGGGACGAGCTGGAAGCGGGCCAGGAGCAGCTCGACGCCGGCCGCGACCAGGCCGAGGCCGCGGGCATGCTCCCCGAGCTCGAAGAGGGCCTCGACGCCCAGCAGGAGGAGATCGACCAGGGCCGCGAGGAGCTCGACGACGGCCAGCGCGAACTCGACCAGGGCGCCGAGCTGATGGAGATGGCCGACGGGATCGGCACCGTCTCCGACGACGGCTCCACCGCGCTGGTCAACATCTCCTTCACCCAGAGCCAGGAGGAGACGCCTGGCGAGCTGAAGGAAGAGGTCATGGCGGTCTTCGCCGACCAGCCGGTGGAGGGCACCGAGGTCGAGTTCGCCAACGACATCGCCATGGCCATCCCCGACATCGCCGGGCCTGCGGAGATCATCGGCCTCATCGTGGCCGGCGTCGTCCTGGTGGTCATGCTCGGCACCCTGATCGGCGCCGGGCTGCCCATCCTCACCGCGATGATCGGCGTGGGGATTGCGGTCGCCACCGCGATGTCGCTGTCCGATGTGCTGGAGATGGCCTCGGTCACCCCGATCCTCGGGCTGATGCTCGGCCTCGCCGTCGGCATCGACTACGCGCTGTTCATCGTCAACCGGCACCGCATCCAGCTCAAGCGCGGGACCGCTCTCGGCGAGTCCATCGGGCTGGCCAACGGCACCGCCGGCAACGCCGTGGTGTTCGCCGGAACGACGGTGCTGGTGGCGCTGCTGGCGCTGAACCTGACCGGGATCGGCTTTCTCGGCCTGATGGGCTCCATCGGCGCGCTGGCCATCGCCGTCGCCGTGCTCATCGCGGTCACCCTGGTGCCGGCCCTGCTCTCGCTGGCCGGCCCGCGGATCCTCTCCCGCAAGGAGCGCGCCGCGGCCGCCGGAATCGGCGCCGGCGCTGCCGGCGGGGGCGGGGCGCACGCCGCCGAGGTGAAGCCGATGCCGGCCGGCTCAGCGGTGCTGCGCACCGCTGTGGCGGTGCTGGCCCTGGGGGCCGTGGCGCTGCCCGCCCTGAACCTCCAGCTCGGCATGCCGGACGGCCTCGCCGAGCCCGCGGAGTCCACCCAGCACCGGGCCTATGAGACCCTCTCCGACCAGTTCGGCGAGGGCGCCAACGGCCCGCTGCTGGTGGCGGCCCAGCTGCCGGGCGGTCCCACCGACGAACTCGCCGAGGACACCGCAGCGGACCACCAGTACGACATCGCCGAGCAGATCTACAGCCGCGACGGCGTCGCCGCGGTGGCCCCGATCGGCGTCAACGACGACGGCACCATGGCGATCTTCCAGGTTCTGCCGGAGGAGGGCCCCTCCAGCGAGGTCACCACCGACCTCGTGCACACGCTGCGCGACCTGGAGCCGGTGCACGGCACCGGCACGCTGGGCGTCGCCGGCATGGCCAGCGGCAACATCGACATCTCGGAGACCCTGAGCGACGCACTGCCGGTCTACCTGACCGTCGTGGTCGGCCTGTCGCTGGTGATCCTGCTGCTGGTGTTCCGCTCGCTGTTCGTGCCGGTGGTGGCGACGGCCGGGTTCGTGCTGTCCTACTTCGCCGCGCTGGGCGCGGTGGTCGCCGTCTACCAGTGGGGCTGGCTGGCGCCGGTCATCGGCCCGGACACGGCGGGTCTGCCGGTGCTCAACTTCCTGCCCACCCTGCTCGCCGGCATCCTCTTCGGACTGGCGATGGACTACATGCTGTTCATCGGCACCGGGATGCGCGAGGCCTACGTGCACGGCGCACCGGCCCGGCTGGCCGTCGCCCAGGGCTTCCGCGCCGGCCGCTCGGTGGTGACGGCGGCCGCCATCATCATGATCTCGGTGTTCGGCGGGTTCGTCTTCGCCGAGTCGATGATGATCAGCTCGATGGGCTTCGCGCTCGCGATCGGCGTGCTGCTCGACGCGTTCATCGTGCGCATGCTGCTGATCCCGGCGGTCATGCGGCTGGCCGGCGACGCCGCCTGGTGGCTGCCGCGCTGGCTCGACCGCATCCTGCCCGACGTCGATGTCGAGGGCGCCTCGCTGGAGCAGCGGCACGGCGGCGGTGCGCACGGGCCCGGGGGCGGCGGCGATGCGCCGGAGCCGGCCGCGGACCCGGCCGAAGAGCCGGTATCCCAGCAGGGCCGCTGACACCCGGGTGCGCGGCCGTCCGAGCCGGATAGCTGCGCCCGCCCGAGCCGGAGGGGCCGGACCCGCACGGGTCCGGCCCCTCGCTGTGCCCGGCGCGGGCCCCGGAACGCGGCCCCGGAACGCGCGCCTCAGAAGGTGAAGCCGCTGAACAGCACCACCGCCAGGCCGAGGCCCACGACCAGGTTGAACACCGTCGCGAGCCCGAAGACGGCGATCGGCCGCCAGCCCGCCTCGCGGAGCGACCCGGGCGTGAACTCCAGCCCGATGCTGGTGAACGCCGCGATCAGGAACCAGTCGCGCAGCGCCTTCGCGGTGTCCAGGCCGGACTGCGCGTCCGCCGGGCCGGCTGAGGCCCACAGCGTGGCGATCACCGAGGCGAGCAGGAACCCGAGGACGAACTTCGGGAACCGCTCCCACAGCAGCCCCGGGCCGGGCTGCTGCGCCTCGACGCCGGCCGCGGGAGCGACGCGGAACGCGAAGTAGGCGGTCAGCGCCACGGCGACGATGCCCATCAGTACGTTCTGCGTGGTCTTGACGATGGAGGCGATCTGCAGCGCCTCCTCGCCGACGATGGCTCCGGAGGCGGCCACGGCGGCCGTGGTGTCGATGTTGCCGCCGATCCAGGCGCCGGCCTGGGCCGCCTCCAGGCCCAGGAGTTCCACCAGCCACGGCAGCAGGAAGATGGAGGGCACCGCGAACAGGATCACCAGCCCCGCGACGTAGGCCAGCTGCTCTTTGCGGGCCTGGACCGCGCCGGCGGCCGCGATCGCCGCGCTGACGCCGCAGATCGACACCGAGGAGGCCAGCAGGGCGCGCAGCCTGCTGTCCAGGCCGAGGCGCCCGCCGAGCCACCAGGTGAACAGGAAGACCGCCGTGACCAGCGCCAGCGCCTGCAGGACCGCGGGGCCCGCGGCCTGCACGACCACGTCGAACAGGACGGTGGAGCCGAGCAGTACCAGGCCGGTCTTGATCAGGAACTCGGTGCGGAACGCGGGCGCCAGGCGCTCACGCAGCCCGGATGCGCTCAGCAGCAGGTTGCCGAGCAGGCCGAGCAGGATCGCGTAGACGGGGTACTCGACGGCTTCGGCGAAGCCGGCGAACGCGGTGCCCGCAGCGGCGGCGGGCACCTGTGCTTCCAGGAACCGGGTCGCGGCGGCGAGGAGGACGACCACGGCGGCCCCCGCGGCGGCCCAGGCCCACCGACCCGGCCCCACCGTGTCGGGGGCGGACGGCGGTCCGGCCGGTGCGTGCCCGCCGGGGGACACTCCGGCGGAGGACGGGGCGCCCTCCGGCGAGCCGGGCGAGGAGGGAGGCCCGGACGCGCCGGTCACGGGATCAGCCCGGCGGGGATGATGCCGACCAGGGACAGGCCGAGCAGAGCGAGGCCGGTCAGCGTAGCGGCCCAGTCCTCGGTGAGCCGCGGGCGCCGCCGCGGTGTGGGGGACGTGTCGTTCATGGTCCTCTCCCGGACGAAACGGGGGATCCGCCGGACGGATCCCAGTAGTCTTTTAATCCTATCGGTTTGGTGGGTTTAATGGGAGGGGAACCGGCGGAACCGCCGAGACTGCCGGCCCGCTGCAGGTCCGCCCGAGGGCAGGCGCCTGCAGCACCCGGCAGCCCTGCCCGCCCGAGCCGCAAAAGGCCGTTTCCCCTTCGGCGCCCGCCGTGGCCGCAAGCGGACGCATTCGCACCGGGAGCAGGAACGCCCGCTTACGATCGCGGCGCAGCGCCCGTGCACCAGCCGCCTCGCAGCGGCTCCGCGCGGCACGGCCGCGCTGCCGCCGTGCACGGCTTCCGCAGCACCTCCGCGAAGGGCATCCCTATGGCTGGCACCGATAAATCCGCTGAAACCGCCGGAACCGAAGAGCGCGTGGCATCGGCGCCGCTCGACGGCGCCGCCCGCGAACTCCTGGCCGGCAGGAACATGGCGCACGTCAGCACGCTCATGGCCGACGGCGCGCCGCACACCTCACCGGTCTGGATCAGCATCGAAGGCGGTGACCTGGCGATCTTCTCGGCACAGGAGAACCTGAAGGTGCGCAACCTGCGCCGCGACCCGCGCGTTGCGGTCTCGGTCTGCGACGCGCGCAACCCCTACCGGTCGGTGCTCGTGCGCGGCCGGGTGGTTCGCGAGCTCGAAGGGCCGGAGGCGGTCGCCGTCATGCACCGCATGAGCCAGCACTACGTGGGCCACGACTTCCCGGCCGAGACCGCCATCGTCTCGCTCATCCGACCGGAGCGCGTCCGGGTCCAGGAGATCCCGTTCCGCCACCCCGGAGACTGACCGCATCCCGGGTCCGGGCAGTCCCCGGGCCGGCGATCAGTCCCCGGGCCGGCAATCAGTCCCCGGGCCGGCAATCAGTCCCCGGGCCGGCGATAGGACTGCTGCGCGGTGAGGGCCGCGTGTCAGCCTCCCGTGCCGCTGCGGCGCTCGTAGCGGGCGCGGGCCGCGGCGTGGGCATCGCGCAGCAGCTGGAGCGCCGTGTCGCGGGTGCGCGGGCCGGGCTCGACGATGCAGATCCAGCCGAGCTCCCCGTAGACCGGATGGGGGAGCACCGTGTCGTCGACCGCGTAGTCCCAGGAGGCGGCGATCGATCGCGGCTGCTCCCCGGTCAGCTCGGTGAACGCCGCGCGGCCCGGGTTGATGTTGAGCCGCCACCGTCCGCCGCCCAGCCGCGAGGCGGTGTCGCCCGGATAGTCCTTGGTGACGGCGGTGGCATAGGGCTGGACGGTCTGCGGCATCTGCCCGTCGGGCGCGTAGAAGCAGAAGGCGTCGCCCCAGGCGATCTCGGGCAAGGTCCCTCCGGGCCCGGGGACCACCACCAGCGCGCCGTCGAACCCGCGGACCGTGTCGAGGAAGTCGTTCATCTTCATGCTTCAAGCATCGCCTTCACGTGCTTGAGTCGGGTTGGTATACCTGCGCACTGCGACTGTCAGGGATGATGGTGCCGTGCGCACCGCAGAAGTCTCCAGCGCTACCGGCTACTCGGTGCAGCGCGTCCGCGACCTGGAGCGCCTCGGCGCCATCCCGCCGGCGGAGCGCGCCGCCAACGGCTACCGCCGGTTCGGCCCCGTCCACGTGCACGCGCTGCGCGCCTACCGGGGCCTGGCCGCCGCGGTCGGCCCGGTCGAGGCCCGCCGCGTCCTGACCGCCGTGCACGCGCTCCCGGTGGAGGCCGCCGCCGCTGAGGCCACCGCCCTGCACGCCCGCCTCGACCGCGATCGGCGCGAGGTGCTCGGAGCCCAGGAGGCCCTGCGGTCGATCCGCGGCGAGCCGGGCTCAGCGGGGGGCGCGGGGAGGGAGTCCGACGCGATGACGGTGGCCGAGCTCGCCGAAGCGCTCGGCGTCCGCCCCTCCGCCCTCCGGTTCTGGGAGGCGGAAGGGCTGCTGGCGCCGGCCCGGGTGACCTCGTCGCGGGCGCGCCGCTACCGGCCCGCCGACGCCGCCCGCGCCCGCATCGTCGCCGCCCTGCGCGGGGGCGGGTACGGGCTGCCCGCCATCCGCGCGGTGCTCGGCACACTGGACGGCGCCGCCGGGCCGAGCTCCGGTGCCGAAGCGGCGGGCGGGACGGTGGAGCAGGTCCTCGCGCACCGGCTCGACCGGATCGCCGCCGCATCGGTCGCCCTGCTCCGCGCCGGAGCCGACCTGGCCGCCGTCGTCGACGGGGCGCACAGCGGGCGGCGCGCCGAGCCGCGGAACCCCGCAGCTGCGCCGCAGCCGGCGAGTCCGCCGAAACCGGATTGACCGGTCGGGAGCCGGGCGCCATGATGGCGCGGTCCGCTGCGCCGCCGCGGCGCACCCGCTGAAGTGCGCTTGCCGGAACCCCGAGGAGCCCGCGTGCCCGTCGACCCCCATTCCACCCTCCACCCCCTCGACGGGCAGAAGCGGGTCGTGCTCCTCAAGCCGCTCGTCACCTCGCCGCTGATCGAGGTGGGGGAGTACAGCTACTACGACGACCCCGGCGACGCGACCGCCTTCGAGACCCGCAACGTCCTCTACCACTACGGGCCGGACAAGCTGGTGATCGGCCGGTACTGCGCCCTGGGCACCGGCACCACGTTCATCATGAACGGCGCGAACCACCGGATGGACGGGCCGTCCACGTTCCCGTTCCCCACCGTGGGCCTGGCCGGTTCGGAGCACTTCGACCTGCTCACCGACCTGCCCAGCCGCGGCGACACCGTCGTGGGGCACGACGTCTGGTTCGGCTACGGTGCGCTGGTCATGCCGGGCGTGCGGATCGGCAACGGCGCGATCATCGCCGCCGGCGCGGTCGTCACCAGCGACGTGCCCGACTACGGCATCGCCGGCGGCAACCCGGCGCGCCTCATCCGCACCCGCTTCGACGCCGCGACCGTCGACCGGCTGCTCGCGGCGGCCTGGTGGGACTGGCCCGCCGCGCACGTCGCCGCGCACGTGCGCGCCATCATGGCGGGCAGCATCGACGAGCTGGAGGCGGCAGCGCCGAAGGAGTAGGGCGGGCCGGGACGGCGTCCGCGGCCCCGAGCGGCGCGTCCCGCCGCAACGGCGCAGCCGCGGCCGGGAGAGTGGTCGGCCGCGGCTGCGCGCGGGGGCGCCCCGCCCGGAGGGAGAGTCGGGCGGGGCGCCCCTTCCGGGAGGGACTGAGAGTTCAGCCGGCGGTGGTGACCTCGTCCGGAGCGGCCGGAAGCTCCGCCTCGTCGGTGATCTCGCCGCTCTCGATGTCCACGGCGTAGATCTTCTGTGCGCCGGGGTCGGTGACGTAGGCGGTGTGGTCGCGCACGTGCAGCGTCGGGCGCGCCTCCTGCCACTCCAGCGGCTCCTCCCACTCGTCGACGACCGGGTGGGAGTCGGTGACCTCGCCCTTCTCCGGGTCGATCACGTGCAGGGCGCCGTCGGTGCCCAGGACGAGCCCTTCGCCGTGCGGCCCGCGGCCCAGCGAGCGGAAGCTGTAGCTGGTGCCGAGGTCGACCAGTTCCAGCTCGCCCGCTGCAGTGTCGGTCACCGAGACGTTTTCCGGCCGCTCCAGCTCGGCGTCCGGGTCGGTCTTGTAGTCGCCGAGCACGTAGGGCGAGTCCGGGTGGCCGGCCTGGTTGCCGATCCGGCCGTAGTCGTCCGGGCTGTCGACCTTGCGGATCCCGTCGCCGCCCTCGGTGTAGACGAGCAGGCCGTCCTCGCAGCCCACGACGACCGCGCCGTCCGCGGCGGTCGCCTCGCCGTGCACCTCCGGGCACTCCTCGCTGCGCACGACCTCCTCGCCGGCTGCATCGAGGACCTGCACGCCGGGCCGCTCCTCCTCGTCGCCGAGCGTGATGAGCATGCCGCCGTCCGCCAGCGGCACGGCAACGCCGTGGTGGGGGTTCTCGGTGGTGTGCGTCTCGGTCTCCGGCTCCCCGCCGCCCAGGTCCTCGGGGTTGAGGAAGGTGACCTCGCCGGTGCCGTCGGAGAACAGCGCGGTGCGGTCGGCGTGGTGGACGGCGTGCCCCGGCTCGGGCGCCTCGAACGCCGTGTCGGTGAGCGCGGCGCCCTGCGCGTCGAGTACGCGGAAGCCGCTGTCGGTGGAGACCAGCACGTGCCGGCCGTCGCCGGCCGGGTTGACGCGCAGGAAGCCCTCCAGCGGGATGTCCTCGACCACGTCGAGGGTGTCGGCGTCGAGCACCAGCAGACCGCCGTCGTAGGTCGCCACCAGCGGCGCCTCGACCTCGGTGGCGGCTCCGTCCGAGGCCGGGGCGCCGCCGCCTCCGCAGGCGGTGGCCAGGACGCCGAGGGCGAGCAGCGCCGCGGCGGGCCCGCCGCGGCGGGCGGCGCGGAGCGCGGGGGACGGGGTGGGGTCGTGCATCGTTCTTCTCTCTCTGGGAGGGCGGGGCGGGGGGATTCCCGCTCCGCGGGTACTGCTCAGCGGGGGAGCGCGGTGCGGGGGACCGCGCCCGGGGGGCTACTCCGCGGCCAGCGCGCCGGCGATCGCCTCAGCGTTGGAGCGGAACATCTCGGGATAGGTGGCCGCCTCGCCGCCGGGTCCGGACAGCGACTCGGTGAACAGCGGGACGACCTCGACCTCGACGCCGGCCTCCTCGGCCATCACCTGCGACAGGCGGTCGGGGCGCGCCGAGTCCGCGAACACAGCGGGCACGCCGGCTTCGCGGACCGCCGAGGACAGCGACTCCAGGTCGGCACCGCTGGGCGAGGCCAGCGTCGTGCCGCCCGGGATGACGGCGCCAAGCACCTCGAAGCCGTAGCGCTGGGCGAAGTAGCCGAACACGTGGTGGTCGGTGACGAGCTTGCGGCGCTCCTCCGGCAGCGCCGCGAACTGCTCTTCGGCCTCCCCGTGCACCTCGGCGACCTGTGCCGAGTAGTCCTCAGCGGCCGCAGCGACGCTGTCGGCATCGACCCCGCCGACCTGCTCGGCGACGGCACCGGCGACCACCTCCGCCGCGCTCTGCACGCGCACCGGGTCGGTCCAGAAGTGCGGGTCGGGCGCGCCTTCGTCCTCGCCGCCGGTGTAGGGCAGCGGATCGACCTCGGCGGCGACCTCCAGCAGCGGGGTGCCGGACTCGCCCGCCGCCTCGACGTGGCGCAGCACCCCCTCCTCCAGGCCCAGGCCGTTGTAGACGACGAGCTCGGCCTGCTCCAGTGCCGCGGCCTGCTGGGCGGCGACGCCGAAGGAGTGCGGGTTGGAGCCGGGTTTCATCAGGACCGTCACCTCGGCCTCGTCGCCGACGACGGAGCGGACCACGTCGCCGAGGATGTCGGTGGTGACGACGATGCCGCTGCGGTCGCCGCCGATCGCCGCGCATCCGGCGCCGGCCGCCAGGGCGAGGGCGGCGAACCCGGCGGAGGCAGTCCGCAGCAGGAGCGGGAGGCGGGCGCGCGGTGCCGCCGCGCGGGCGGGGCCGGGCGCGCCGGCGGCGCGGGCTGCGGGCGAGGGGGCGGTCACCATCCGGTCTCCACGAGGTGGTCGGGGCTGAAGGGCAGGTCGAAAGTGCGCGCGGTGCGCAGGTCGTCCTGGTAGTCGATCTCGGTGACCGATCCGCCGTCCGCGTCGCCGGCGGGGGCGTTGACGTAGGCGCGGGCGGTGTCGATCTGGATGGACGGCACACCGGGGGAGTCCTCCGCCGGCGGTTCCGGCAGCTCGGTGGAGGCGGTCTCCTCGCCCGAGGCGGGGTCGAACGCGCGCAGCGTGCCGTCGCTGCCCAGGACCAGCACCGGAAGATCCTCGCCTGCCGCGCTCGCAGCGGCTGCCTGGCCGGTGTCCAGCACCTCCCAGGAGGACTCGGCCACGTCGAACACCCCGACCGCCCCGTCGCCGTCCACGGCAGCGAGGACCGGGGCGCCCGGGCGGTGTTCCAGCGACTCGGGCGGCCCGAACCCGTCGGGGTAGCCGGTCTCGGAGACCACGGACGGCGCCTCGCCGGACTTCTCCGCCTCGTCGAGGACGACCGCGCCCTCTTCGCAGGCCAGCACGGCTCCGCGGCGGGTGACCGCGGCCGCTGACGGCTCGGTGCACGGCGCGTCCAGCTCAGCCGCCGGCTCTCCCGCGCGGGTGAGGAAGCGCAGCACGCCGTCCCCGCCGTCCCCGCCGGCGGCGACGGTTCCGCCGGAGAAGGGCACCCGCAGGCCGGCGCCGCTCGCGCCGGTCTCGGTGACCTCGCCCTCCTCCAGCGCGGAGCGGTCGAGAACCCGGCTGCCGTCGCCGCCGGCCAGCGCCGTGGCTGCTGTGTCGCCGGTTGCGCGGACCGGCCCGCCGCCCTCCGCGGTGCCGACCAGCGCCGCAGGTGCGCGGTAGTAGTGCACGTGGTCGCCGTGGTCGACGGTCCACGTTCCGGTGTCCACCACCGTGGTGCCGTCGGCGCCGGCGAGGTAGGCGAAGCGCCCGTCGCTGGCGGCGCTCTGCACCCCGTCGGCCGTACCGACCTCTTCGGACTCCTCGGTGGCCGGGTCGAAGAGGTGCACGGCGCCGGTGCCGGCGTCGGCAAGCACCAGCGTCCACTGGGCCTCGGCGGTCTCCTCGGCCCCCTCGACGTAGCCGTGCGGAGTGGCCTCGGCCCCCTCCTGGTCCGAGCCCCGCGGGGCGCCGCAGGATGCGGCCGCCAGGAGCACCGCGAGCAGCACCGGCGGCGCTGTGCGCCGCAGGGGGAGGCGGGGGCGGGGGACGGGGGACGTCGGTTCGGTCATCGTGCGGGCTCGCTTTCGGACGGGGAGAGCGGTGCGGACGCGGGGGGCGCGGAGGGCTCGGGAGGGCCGGAGGGCGCCGGGGTGCGGCTGCTCCGGCCGCGCAGCGCGGCGGCGGCCGCGGAGAGGAAGAAGAAGGCGACGGCGAGTCCGGCGATGGTGGCGCCGGCCGCGGTCCCCCAGTGCCAGGAGACGAGCAGGCCGGCGGCGGTCGCCGCGCCGCCCAGCGCCGCGGCGCCGGCCATGATCGCGGGGATGCTGCGCGCCCACAGCGCCATCGCAGCCGGCGGGGCGATGAGCAGGCCGAACACCAGCAGTGTGCCCACCACCTGGAACGACGCGACGATTGCCAGCGTCACCAGCGCGAGCAGCGCCGCGTGGGCCAGCCGCGGGCGCAGTCCGAGCGAGGCGGCGATGCGGCGGTCGAAGGCGAGTGCGGTGAAGGCCCGGTGCCCGGCCGCGGCCAGCACGGCCGCCGCTGCCAGCGCCGCGGCGAGGACCGCGAGGTCGGCCGGGCGGACCGCGAGGACGTCGCCGAAGAGGAACCCGGTGAGGTCCACCGCGAACGAGCGCTGGTGCGAGACGAGGACGACGCCGAGCGACAGCATGCCCACGAACAGCAGGCCGATCGCGGTGTCCTGGGACAGGCGCCGCGACCGCTCCAGCGCAGTGACGCCGAGCGCCATCGCTGCCGCGCTCGCTGCCGCGCCGACCAGCAGGTTGCCGCCGAGCAGCGACGCGACCGCGACCCCCGGCAGCATCCCGTGCGACAGCGCATCGCCGAAGAACGCCATGCCGCGCAGTACCACCCAGGTCCCGGCGAGGGCGCAGATGCACGCCACCAGCAGTCCCGCGAGCAGTGCCCGGCTGACGAAGGACACCGCGAACGGGGCGAAGAGCCATTCCATGGGGCAGACTGTACAATGAAAATGATTATCAAAACCACTTGGAGGTTCGATGACCCCCGCCACTCTCCCGGCGCTCACCCTGCGCTCGGTCTCCGCCGGCTACCCCGGCCGGCCGGTCCTCGACCAGGTCAGCGGGGTCATCCCGGCCGGGCAGAGCACCGCGCTGACGGGGGCCAACGGGTCGGGGAAATCGACGCTGCTGGGGGTGCTGGCCGGGCTGCACGCGCCCTCGGGCGGTGAGGTCGTACGCAGCCATGAGCGGCCGCCGGCGTTCGTCGTGCAGCGCAGCGCCGTGCCGGACGCACTGCCCCTCACCGTCCGGTCCACCGTGGCGATGGGCCGCTGGGCGCGGCTGGGCCCGTGGCGCCGGCTCCGCGCCCGCGACCGCGCGGTCGTCGCCGAATGCCTCGACCTGCTCGGCATCGCCGGCCTGGCCGGCCGCCAGCTCGGATCGCTCTCCGGCGGGCAGCGCCAGCGTGCGCTCATCGCGCAGGGCCTCGCCCAGGAGTCCGACATCCTGCTACTGGACGAGCCGGCCGCCGGGCTCGACGCGGAGTCGCAGGAGGCCGTCGCCGGCATCCTCGCCGCCATCGCGGGCACGGGGGTCACCGTCGTGCAGGCCACCCACGACCCGGCCGCCGCCGCCCGCTGCCACCAGACCCTCCACTTGGAGGACGGCCGCATCACCGCTGGGCCCGCGGCCGTCCGCTGACCAGAGCCCCGGAACCGCCGCGCGGAACCGGAGCGTGCGGCGGCGCATCAGAACGGGGGACATCCCCCACAAGAGAGACCCGCGATGGCATCCCCCGAACCCGAGACCGGACACGCTGCGCCGCTGCCGGCACCAGCACCCGTATCGCCGGTGGCGACCGCCCTGTGGATGGGCCACGCGCTGCTGCGCTTCGGCGTCTTCGGCTACCTGCTGGTCTACGGCTGGCCCAAGCTCATGCTGATGCAGATGGGGCGGTTGGACTACAGCGCCGCCCTCTACGCGTTCGGCGAGAAGAGCCCGATGGGCCTCTTCTGGAACTTCTTCGCCTATTCGCCGGCGCTGCAGTTCCTCGCCGGCCTGATCGAAGTGCTGGCCGCGCTGCTGCTGATCTGGCGGCGCACCGTGTGGCTCGGCGCGCTGCTCGGAATGGCGTCGATGGGCGCGGTCTTCCTGCTCAACCTGCTCTACGACATCCCCGTCGGCTGGCTCGCCCTCGGCCTCGCCCTCGCCTGTCTCGTGCTCGCGCTGCCGGACCTGCCGCGCCTCGGTCGCTTCCTCGCCGGCCGCGCGACCGGAGCCCCCGCGGTGCCGCGGCCCATCCCGTGGCCGCGCGTGCACCGCATCACCCGCTGGCCCATCGCCGGCCTGGGGCTGGCCATCGTGATCGGCCCCGCCGCGCTTGTCCCATCGGTCGGCCCCACCGAGGCGGATTCGCCGGTGGCCGGTATCTACCGGGTGGCCGAGGACAGCGCGCAGCCCGCCGCGCAGCTCGCCGGCGACGACCGCTGGCAGGCGGCGGCCTTCGGGCAGTACCAGGCGAACAACGGGTCGCTGTTCACCGTGCGCACTGCCGACGGTGACCTGCACGAGGGCGTCTACCGTGTTGACGGTCCGACAGTGGAGATGGACTTCTACCCGGTGCTCGAGGGCGACCGGGGGCTCGTCCGCGAAGTCGAGCACACCGTGGAGCTCACCTGGGAGGAGCACGGCGAGGGCGGCCTCCGGCTGTCCGGTGGCGAGCAGGACCTGGTCCTCGCCCCCGACACCGAGCTGCGCTACCTCTACGACCGCGACTTCTCCTGGGCGCCCCGCCCGGTCGTGAACCGCTGACGCAGCCGACCCGCCCTGCCCGGCGCGGCCGCGCCGGGCAGGCCGCTCTTCCCCGAGCGCGGCCCGCGGGGCAGACCCGAGCGGAATCACTCCGGGTCGGGCGACAGGTGCGCGGTGAAGAAGCGCTGGACGCGCTGCCAGGCGTCGTCGTCGGACGGAGCGTGGAAGCCGATGCCGGCGACGCGGGCGACCGGCGCCAGCGGGCCGAGCGGAAGCCGGTTGGCGAAGCTGTGCCCGGCGTCGGGATACTCCTTCACGTCGTGCTCGATGCCGCGCCGCTCCAGTGCGCCGGTGAGCTTGGCGGCGGCGCCGCGGAGCAGGGGGTCGCGCCGGCCGAAGCTCGCCACCACCGGACACGCGCCGTCCAGAACCGCGGGGTCCTTGGGCAGCTGCCCGTAGTAGGGCGCAGACGCGTCGAAGGACGGTGCCGCCACCAGGGCGAAGCCGCCGCCCATGCAGAAGCCGGCCACGCCGATCCGGCCCGTGCAGTCCGTGCGGCCGGCCAGCATCCGCCGCGCCGCATCGATGTCGTTGAAGGCGCATCCGCGTGCGGCGAGCATCTCGGAGAAGACCCGCTTCACACAGCGTGCGCGGCCCCCGCGCGCATACAGGTCCGGGCTGAGCGCCAGGAAGCCGGCCTCGGCGAACCGCGCGGTGTGTCTGCGCTGGTCGTCGCCCATGCCGAACACGTCGTGCACGATCACGACGCCGGGCCACGGCGGGGCGCCGGCCGCCGCGCCGGGGACGGCGAGCTCGCCGCCGATCGAGCCGTCCGCAACAGGGATCACCGTCTCCATGCGCGGAGCCTAATCACGCCCCGCCGCACCGTCCATGGGCCCTGGCGCGAGAAAACCCTTCGGCAGGGTGCGCCGGAGGCGGTAGTGTCGGCGCCGCTTTCCGCCAGGCGCTGCGCCGCGGAGCTGCGCGAACCCGACGAGTGGAGGACACCGCCCGCATGGACACCGCCCTTGGCCTGCCCCGGGAGATCACCGCCGCACTGGCCGAGCACTACGGACTGGCCGGTCTCCGCCTGGAGCCGGTGGACGGGGGCGCCGACCGCGCGGCACAGCTGTGGCGGGCCACCGGCCCCGGCAGCCGCGGCTACGCGGTCAAAGCGACCCGCGGCGGGTCGGCGTCCGGCCTGCTGCTCGCCGCCGCCCTCGACACCGCACGGCCGGGCAGCACGCCGGCGCCGCTGCGCACCCGCGCCGGCGCGCTCTACGTCGACCTCCCCGGGGACACCGTGGCGACCGAACCGGAGGTCGGGCCGGGCGCCGCGCGCGGCAACCGCGGACTGGCCGAGCCGGCCAGCGGAGCTTCGCGTGCCGCCATCCCGGAGGAGCCCGCCTTCGGAGCGCGGCCAGTAGGGACGGAAGAGGCGCAGTCCGGAGCGCCGCGCGCGGGCGGTGCGCAGGCAGTCGGCCGTCCGCCGCTGCGCCTGTCCGTCGCACCGTGGATCGAGGGGCCGACCGCCATGGACACCGGCCTGGACGCTGGGGGCTGGCGCGCGTTCGGCGCACTGCTGGCCGCGTTGCACGCCCTTGATCCCGGCGACGAGCTGCGCGCCGCGCTGCCGCGTGAGCGGTTCGACGCCGGCTACTGGGCAGCGGAGTTCCTCCGCGTCGACGCGGCCGCTGACCGCCCGCCGGCCGACGCCACCGCGGAACACGCCGCCGCACTGTGGGAGAAGCACCGCGCCGCGCTGCACACCGCCCACCGCACCGCGCTCGCGGCAGCAGCGGAGCTGCAGGGCCGCGCCGCCGAGTTCGCCTCCGTGCCCTGCCACGCCGACCCGCACCTGGGCAACGTGCTCGCCAGCCAGGACGGCCCGGTCCTGATCGACTTCGACGACGCCGTCCTCGCGCCGCCCGAGCGCGACCTGATGTTCGTGCTCGGCGGCGGTGTCCTCGCCGGCCAGCCGGCGTCTGCCGCCGACCAGGACCACTTCGCCAGCGGCTACGGCACCCTCCGCCCCGACCCGCGGCTGCTCACCTACTACCGCTGCCTCCGCACCCTCGAAGACGCCGCCGAACTCGCGGACGCGGCCCTGGACCCCGACGCAGCGGACCGCGCCTTCGCCCTGCACCACCTAAGCGGCCTGTTCTCGCCCACCG
This sequence comes from Nocardiopsis coralliicola, assembly GCF_054779695.1. NCBI lineage: Bacteria > Bacillati > Actinomycetota > Actinomycetes > Streptosporangiales > Nocardiopsidaceae > Nocardiopsis > Nocardiopsis coralliicola. The sequence goes on from NZ_BAAGXT010000001.1 coordinate 103,030, forward strand.
GCCTCCTCGCCCAGGCGGTGCCGGCCTCGCACCGGTCTGCCTGATCCGCGGCGGCCCAGGCGGTGAACCGGAAGCGAAGCAGGGTTCCGCTGACCGCTGCCCCTTCTCCGCAGGAGAGGGGCGGCCCGCGGCCCGCTGGAGCACGATGGGCAGTGGACCGCAGCAGCGCCGGAGGGCGGGCACGGAAGGAGACCGGATGGGGCGTGAGCGCTCGTTCGTGGTGACCGGCGGCGCCGGCGGTATCGGCCGGGTGGTCGCGGAGCGGCTGGCCCGGAGCGGGCACGTCGTCGTCCTCGATCCCGCCGCGGATCCGGCCCAGGATGGGGACCGGATCCACGCGGTCCAGGGGGATGCGGACGATCCCGACTCCGCGCTGCGGGCGGCCCGCGAGGCCGAGTCCCGCGCGCCCCTGGACGGCTGGGTGAACAACGCCGCCGTCTTCCGCGACGCCGGCCTGGCCGGTGCCCCGGCGCGTGAGGTGGCGGACCTGATCGCTGCGAACCTCAATTTGGCCGTCGTGGGGTGCCACACCGCGGTCAACCACTTCCTGGAGCACGGTCGCACCGGATCGATTGTGAACGTCTCATCGCACCAGGCGCAGCGGCCGGTGCGCGGCGCCCTGCCCTACGCGACCGCGCAGGCCGCCGTCGAAGGGCTGACGCGCGCGGTCGCGGTGGACCACGGGCCGCACGGTATCCGCTGCAACGCGCTCGCTCTGGGATCGATCGCCACCGCCCGCTCCGAGGAGTACCGGCGCGCCCACCCCGGCGTGGACGCGCAACTGGCTGTCCTCCACCCCCTCGGACGCGCCGGCGAACCGGGCGAGGCCGCCGACGCCGTCGAGTTCCTCCTCTCCGCCAGGTCCGGATACCTCACCGGAGCAGTCCTGCCCCTCGACGGCGGCCGCTCAGTCCTCGGCCCCGACCCCGAAGCCGTCTGACCCTGCCCGGCTGCCCGAACCGGTTGCCTCCGCTGCGCCCGCCGGCGGATCCGGCCGCAGCGGCAGAGGCGCGGATCGGTGTCTGCGGCTGGAGGCGTCCCGTCCCCGGGAACGGCGGGAAGCGCGCGGTTGCCGGGGATGGCGCAGTGGAGCACGATGAGGGGCTTCTCGGGCAGTACGGCAGCACGGAGGCGGAGTGCAGGGCGAGGACGAGGCAGTGGACGTTGAACAGCTGTCGGAAGACCCGCTGCCCGACCTGATCACCGGATGCCTGCTCGGCGGGGCCATCGGCGACGCCCTGGGCGAACCGCTGGAGGCGCTGAGCCGCGACCGGATCGCCGACATGGGCGGCGCGTGGCCCGACGCTACGGCGCTGGACATGGGTGCCCGCCGCCTGGACGTCAGCGATGAGACCCAACTGTGCCTGCTCACAGCGCGTGCCATTCTCCAGGCGTCGGTCCGCGCCCGCGCCAAGGGAATCGGCGGCGCCCTGACCGGTATCGTCCAGGCCGCCTACCTCACCTGGCTCCACCACGTGGAAGGCGGCCCGGCTCCCGACATCCGCATCGGCCTCGGCCTGCTGCAGGACGCCGCGCTCTCCCGGCGCACGCCGTCGGGCAAGTCCACCATGGCGGCGCTGCGCAAAGCCGCGGCGCGCAAGCGGCCGGGGGCGCCGCTGGGCACACTGGCGGAGCGCATCAACGGTTCTCCGGGCAACGGAGCGCTGGTCCGCTCCGCGCCGTTCGGCCTGATCTGGAAGCGGGGAGCCGCTTTCGATGCCGCGGTGGAGTGCGCCGCCCTCACCCATGGGTCGCCCGACGCCCGCCTCCCCGCGGGCGCCTTCGCCGCCGCAGTCTGGACCCTGCTCCGCGGCGGCAGCCTCCCCGGCGCCCTCCGGGGCGCCCGGGAGGAACTCCTCCGCCACCCGGGCCACGAGCCGACCGCGGCGGCGCTCGACGCCGCGGTCAGCGCAGCGGCCGAAGGCCCGCCCTCGGCCGGCGCGGTCGAGCGGTTCGGCCCCGGCCGGACCGGCCCTGAAGCGCTGGCTATCGCCGTCTACGCGGCACTGGCGGCGGAGCGCGCACCGGACCGCCGACGGCACTCGCACAGCCCGGTCGCTAGCACGGCGCTGGAGCTGGCCGTGGACCACCGCGGCGACAGCGACGCCACCGGCGCGCTGTGCGGCCAGCTGATCGGCGCCCGCTACGGCACCCCGGCCCTCCCCGGCCGGCTGCAGTCGGAACTGCCCGCCCGCCGCGCCATCCTGCTCCTCGCAGCCGACCTTGCCCTCGAATTCGGCCCCGACGCCCCCACCGGCGCCTGGGGCGCCCCGCCCATGTCCTGGCACGCCGCCTACCCCGACGCCTGACCGCCGAGCGGCCGCCAATGCCCGATCCCGCATGCGCTCAGGTGTGGCCAACGATCCCCTGCTCGGCACATTTCGAAGAGGAATCCCGCGGGCCCCGGGCGGTCCCGCCTTGTGCTCGCCGAACCCGTTCTAAAAAGTCTGCCCCTGCACCTACGCGGCCGCGTCCCCTATCCAGGTTCCCTAAGCAGCGGAGACGTCCGCTATCCGGGCGGACCGGATCCCGGGCCAGTAGGGGGATCCGGTCTGGGGCAATCGCGGATCCGGGGTGGGCCCATTCGGGGATCCGGTCGGGGCCGGAGGGTGGAGCCGCACGCCCGGAGACGCCGGGCGGCGGAGAGGAGCCCTGGAATGGGGTGGACGGATCTCCCGATCGGCGCCGCCGACGCCGAGCGGTGGGTGACCAGGACCGGATGCGCCACGGTCCTCCTGCTCGCCGACACGCTCACCAGCGGGCAGCGGCTGCTGCCCGTCGCCGAAGAACTGGGGCGCGATCCGCGCGTCCAACTGGTCGCCGCCGTGCCGCCGGGGCGGTTCTCCCGCGGTGCGCACGGCTGGCTGGAGACGGCCGGGTTCGTGGTGCTTCCCTGGGACCAGGTGCTGCGGACCTCCGTCGACCTGGTCCTGGCCTCCGGCTCTACCGGCATCGCCCAGGTGCACGGGCCGGTGGTGCTGATCCCGCACGGTGTCGGCTTCATCAAAGTTCCCGACCGCGGGAATGGCGCCCCGGCCGGCGCGGACGCCTTCGGATTGGGCGGCCAGTGGCTGGTCGAGGACGGCCGCGTGGTGCCCGCCGCCATCGTCCTCGCCCACGGAGAGGAACGCGACCGCCTGGCGCTGGCCTGCCCCGCCGCTGCCCCCGCCGCCGTCGTCGCCGGCGACCCCTGCGCGGACGCGCTGCTTGCAGGGCGCCGCCCGCCGCGGCCCGCCCGCCCGGGGCGCGGTGCCCGTCGGCCCCGGCTGGTGCTGTCGAGCACCTGGGGCCCGCAGTCGCTGATGGCCGCGCGCATCGACCGGCTGCCGGGTATTGCCCGGGAAGCCGCCGCTGCGGGGTGGCAGGTCTGCCTGCTCAGCCACCCCAACGTGTGGGCGGCGCACGGCCGCTGGCAGGTACAGCGCTGGCTGAAGCCGTTTCGCCAGGCCGGGGGAGAGGTACTAGCCCCCGAGGACGACTGGTGCGCCGCACTCGCCGCAGCCGATGCCGTCGTCGGCGACCACGGGTCGGTCCTCCTCTATGCCACCCTGACCCGCGCGCCGGTCCTCCGTTGGAACGGCACAGGTGCCCGGGTGGCCCCGTCCTCGCCCATGGCGGAGCTGCTCCGCATCGCCCCGCCTGTCCCGGACCGCGGCCCCGCCTTCCCTGCCGTCGCTGCGGCGGTCCGTTCCGGCCGCGACCCCCGCCTCGACACCGTCGCGGCTCGTATCACCGACCACCCCGGACGGTTCTTCGAGCGCCTCCTGCCGGTGCTCTACCGGACGCTTGGCATCCAACCGCCGGATCCCGGTGCCGTGCCACCCGGAACGGAACTGCCGCAGTCGGGCTCGTTCGCACACCAGGAAGGGGGAGATGCACGATGAAACCGAAGATCGTCGTCGTAGGGACGGCTCACCTGGGGGTCACGGTCCCCGTTGACGCCTTCCCGGTGCAGACCGGGCCCACTCGGCACCCGCAGTGGGTCCGGACCGAAGCCACTGGTGTGGGAGCCAACGTCGCGGGCGCTTGCGCCGCGCTCGGTTCACGCGTGGAGCTGTGCACCGTCGTGGGCGCCGACCACGCCGGGGACCTGATCCGTTCCTGCCTGCGGACCCGCGGCCTGCTGGGTCGCGGGGTGGTGACGGCGGAGCGCTCCACCGTGGCCGTCGACCTCGTCGGCGGGGACGGCAGCCGCGCCGGCCACTCCTTCCTCCGCCCGATCGAGGACGAGACCTACCCGGAGGCACTCTTCGCCGAGCTGGTGGAGGGTGCCGACGCAGCGGTGCTGACCACGGCGGGGCTGTCTCGGCCGCTGCTTGCGGCGGCCCGGCGAGCCGGGGTACCGGTCGCCACCGACCTGCATCAGATCTCCGATATCGCCGATGAGGACCGGTCGGCCTGGCTGCACGCCGCGGACATCCTGTTCTGCTCCCACGAGCGGCTGCCCGCTTCGCCCCGCGAGTGGATCGCGTCGGTCTTCGCCGCCTACCCCGGCTGCGCGGTGGCCGGCGTCGGCTGTGGCGCGGAAGGGGCAGTGCTGGGCCTGCGCGATGGCACTCTTGTCCGGGCCCGCACCGAACTGCCGCGCTCGCTGATCTCAGTAATCGGCGCCGGAGACACCCTGTTCGCGACCTTCCTGCACTCCTGGCTGTCAACGGGACAGCCCGTACGGGCGCTGTCCGACGCCGTCCTGCACGCGGCGTGGCGCATCGGCGCAACCAGAACTGGCGACACTCTTCTCACGGCGGATCAGCTCCGGGCCCTGGCCCGGACCCATCCGGTGGAGGTTGAGCTGGGCCGGTGGGACCTTCGGGAGGGCCGCATTCCGTGATTCCGTCCAGCAGCGCCTGAGCCTCGGCTGTGCGCTGGGCGTCCCCGGCCTCATAGAGCAGTGAAAGCGCCCGCGCCAAGGTATCGCGGGCGCTTGCACTGTCTCCTGACCGGAGGTCGAAGACACCGAGGGCGAGCAGGGCAATACCGCCTTCGCGCGTAGCGCCGGCCTCCTCAGCTGCCCAGCGGGCGTGCTGAAGCGCCGTTCGTGCCCGCACAGGATCGCGGTCAGCGATGAGAGAGGCCAATTCTGTACAGGCAGTGGCCGTCCTGAGTCCGTTGAACGGATCCCGGAACAGCTCGATTGCTTGCTCCAGGGCTGATTCCGCCTCTGTATACCGGTCTTGGGCTCGGTAGACGCGGCCGAGATTCGTCAAGGTGATGGCCCGGCTATTGGTGCGTCCGGGAACAGAGTCCAGATCCAGTGCGCGAGTGAGCGGATCGAGCGCCGCAGCGGGGTCCCCTCCGTCGAGGAAGACGATTCCGCGGCGCTGCAGCGTCTGCGCCAATCGGCCCTTCTCGCCCAACTCCCGCCAAATTTCCTCGGCCTGAGTGAGAGCTGCGTGTGCCTCCTGGAGTTCACCTAGGGCGCCGTGCACCAGTCCGTCTCGGCCGAGTAGTCGGGCATACTGCCACTGGTCGTTTGCGGTTCGTGCAGCGGCCAATGCTGCGGAGCGGCCCTTCCGCCATGCATCGGTGTCGTGGCGCAGGAGAAAAAGCAGCCAGAGCCCGTCCGCGAGAACGAGCGCCGCGTTGTGCATTCCTAGCGCTTGCGCTTCCCTGGCTAGGGATATGAGGGCACTGCGCTCACTGAGGAGCCAGTCCATGGCATCGCCCTGGTCGGCGAAGATTGAGGGCTGGGTGGCGGCCGCGCGGTTGCGGGTTGTGTAGGAGCGTAGGAGCCGGTCGGCGGCCCGCGCGCGCTCAGCGTAGTGGCCGCACAGCAGGGTGACGATGCGCTCCCGCGGTGCTTCCTCGTCCCTGTCGGCACATTCGCGGGCGTGCAGGTGGAGCAGGTCATGGATGCGGTAGCGCCCCGGAGCCCGCTCGCGGAGCAGGCTGCACGCGGTCAAGGTGCGCAGCGGAGCGCGGGCCTCCTGAGGGGAGCACTCCAGCAGCACTGCCGCAGTAGAGCGGTCTACTTCGCTGCCCGGGAACCAGCCGAGGCGGCGGTACAGGCGCTGTGCTGGTTCGGGAAGAGCCTCATACGAGGCGTCGAACGTGGCACGCACGGAGGACTCGACTTCCTCGTCAGGGCTCAGCGCCGCGAGTCTTGCGCTGCGTTTCTCCAGGTCCGCGGTGACCCACCGCAGTGCGCACTTCCCGCCCAACTGCACCCCCACGGCAGCGGCCACGACGGCGATCGGAAGCCCGCCGCACAGGTGTGCGGCGCGCTCCACGAGTGCGGCGTCGGCCGGGCGGGGATCGGTGAGCCGACGCAGCAGGGCGGTTGAGTCGCTGTCGGAGAGCGGTCCTATCTGCAGGAAGCGGGCGCCGTCCACGCGCAGTCCTGCCAGCCGGTGGCGGCTGGTGGCCAGAACCAGATGATGGCCGGGACCCGGCAAGAGTGCGCGGACCTGGGCCGCGGTCGCTGCGTCGTCAAGCAGGATGATGTGCCGCCGGCCTGCGGTGACCGAGCGGTAGACGGCAGACCGGGTGGCTGTGTCGGCGGGAACGCGTTCCGGCGGGACACCCAGCGCGGTCAGGAAGTGGGTGAGGACGTCGCCCACGTCGGCCGGGCCGCCCGCGGAGTAGGCGCCGAGGTCGCAGTAGAGCTGTCCGTCCGTTGCTGCGGGTGCGTGCCGAAGCGCTGCGTGGGTGGCGAGTGCGGACTTCCCGACCCCGCCGGCGCCACTGAGGACGACGATTCGGATGTCCGCCGACTCCATTTCGGAGCCGCGCGCCGCGGCACGTTCAAAGTCGCCGAGTTCGCTGGCGCGCCCGGTGAACGCGGGCACGGGAAGCGGCAGCTGGCGCGGTGGTTCCCGGTCGGGGGCCACGTGGACGTGCACTCCGCCGTGCACCGTCCCGGCCTGCACCGCGAATCCGCTGACATCGCCACCGATTGTCGACTGTGCCTCGGGGATCTCGTCTCCGTGCCCGCGACGACCCACCGTGACCGCCTATTCCTCGATAGAGAAGACAATTCATACTAGAGTGTATTTCGGACTGTACCGCACGGTAATTCGAGCTAATGTTCGGTCAGGGCGGTTTGGTGATGTCCGAGGAGAATGCGGCCAGTGATCCATTCTCGGTAGCGGTCTGGTCGGGTCAGGTGGCGCGGTCGTGCTCGTGTGGAGCAGGGCGGCGGCAGTGGTCGACCCGACGCGCTCGGGGCTGAGGGCCGGCGAGGAACTCGATCGTGGCGGACCGCACCGGCAGCACGGCGGTGCCGCACGCCTGCCCACGGCCCCGGAACTGGACGACTCGGGTCCGGTGGGCGAGGTCATCTCGCTGTGGCTGGCGACCGCCGGTACCGGCGCCCAGTTGACCCATCGGCTGATCAACCGACTAGAAGACGTCGCATTCAGCATGGCCGGCGATCCCGGTTCCCCCACCCGCCGCCCCGCACGGCCGGCCGAGTAGCGGCCGCGCGCATCGGCGCATCCTTGCCTTCGAGACGGAGCAATTCCATGGCCCACGAGATCACCGTCCCGCTGCTTCCGTGCCGATCCATCGACGAGATCGTCGAGTTCTACACCATGCTCGGCTTCACCCGGACCTACTACCAGGCCCGCCCGTACCCGTGCGTTGGTCTGCAGCGAGAAGAATTCCAGCTGCAGTTCTTCGGCTTGCCGGACTTCAGGCCGGAGGACTCCTACGGCAGTTGCGTGGTCGCGGTGCCCGACACCCAAGGGCTCTTCGAGGCGTTCGCCGCGGGCATGCGCGCGGTCCACGGCAAGCTCCTGGTTTCCGGGATTCCGCGGATGACCCGCCCGCGGAAGCGCAAGAATGCCGACAACCGCTCCGGGTTCACGGTCATCGACCCCGGTGGGAACTGGATCCGGATCTTCCCGCTCGTGGGTACCGGCGACACCGGTGCGCCCGCAATCGGCAAACTGGCCAAGGCGCTGGAGAACGCCGTCGTGCTCGGCGACTCCAAGGGCGACAATCAGCAGGCGGCGAAGATCCTGGACGCCACGCTGGCCCGGGAGCAGGATGGCGCACCGGCCGCCGAACTGGTCGAGGCGTTGGCCTACCGCGCAGAACTCGCCATCCGCGCCGACGACACCGCCGCCGCGGTCGATGCCCTCACCCGCGCCCGCACCGTCCCCCTCACCGAAGCCGAACGCAGCGAACTCACCGCGCACCGGGTCGGTCTCGAAGACCTCGCGGCTGTCGTCGGCCTCGCGCCCTAGAGGGGAATTCCGAAGTCGAGTGTCCGCTGCACGGACAGGCGCCACCCCAGACCGGCGCGGAACTCCACCGTGGCAGACCGCATCGGCAGGACGGCGGTGCAAATATCGCTACTGGGTCCCGTACTCATCGGTGCAGGTCAGGATTGGTTCTGGAACGGTGGCACCAGGAAGGGCTCAGTCGGACGGGGGCGAATCTTTCGTTGGTTTCTGCGCGATTGGGGCATTCAGTATCGGTGGGGGCCGGGCAGGAAAAAGCCGCCCCTTGCGGAGCGGCTCGGTCTACCTGGCATAGCGGGCGCTTCGGCCCGTTCGGGGCGAAAGGGCTGCGGGCTTATAGGGCGCCTGCGATCCCGTAGATGATGTGCCAATCAGCGAAAGCGGACACCATCAGCACGAGATTGGGCACTGTCGACTCTCCTAGGACTGCGGGCGCGTTGATCGCCAGAGGGGGCATTGGTGTGCATGTGGCCCCCGCCTGCCTATGGGGCTCAGGGGGTTGTGCACAGCGGAACGGTACCAACCTCACCCGGAGGTGTCATAGGAAAGCCGGATTTCTACTGCCCCGGGGCTTCTTGCGACGAGAGATCCGTCGCCTCGAGGAGCGCGGAGACCGCTGACTCCTCGGGGGCGTTCAGCTCGGCGTAGAGCCGCTGAGCCTCGGAGAGCCGGGACCGGGCTGCGCGGTCGTGGTTGCGTTCGGACTCCACCACTCCTAGCCGCGCCGCTGCCGCCGCCTGGTCGCGGATTAGACCGCCCTGCTTGGCGATGCCCCGTGCGCGGAGGAGGTGCCCGCTCGCCTCTGCAGGACGCCCTGCGTGTAGTGCTGCTTCGGCCCGCCCCATCAACACGTTCACCCGGGTGCTGGAGGTGCTGAACGCTTCGATCCGGTCGCATTCGTCAAAGGCAGCCAGAGCTTCCTCGACCCGGCCAAGTGCGAGGTGCTGCGTGCCGATCGTGCACCAAGTCCCGCTCTGCGCCCAGCGGTCGTTCGCAGCCTTCTGGAGTCTCAGCGCCTCCGTGAGCACGATGAGGGCCCGACTGTGGTCGCCGCGCCGCGCAGCGATGCGGCCGGAGTTCCCCAAGACCGCTCCCGCTCGGCGGTGGTCGCCGGTCCGAACCAGGTAGGCGAGTACCTCTTCCACCACAGCACGGGCTTCCCGGTGGTAGCCCATGTCGTGGAGCACGCCGGCATAGTTGGACCGGACGATGGCGGCTGCCTCAGGAAATACTTCTTCGGCGGTCGCTAGCGCTACGGAATAGACTTGCGCGGCCGCATTGAGCTTCCCTTGCTGGTAAAGCGCATCGGCGACATGGCGGTGAGCGACAGCTTCCCCGCGTCGGTCGCCTGCGGCGCGGTACCCGTCAACCGCCGCGCGGTGCCGCTGCTCCGCATCACGAAGGTTGCCCGAGTGGGCGGCTGCCACCCCGGACAGGTCCAATGCGCGTGCGGCCCGGCGCCGATCACCGAGCCGCTCCCACGCTGCCCGCGCCTCCTCAGCTGTACCCAGCGCCCTTTCCAGCGCGCCCGTGCGCAGAAGGGCCCGGGAGAGGTGGCTGAGTCCGTACGCGTGCAGCTCGCCCTCGCGGGCGAGCCGGAGCGCCGTCCAATGGAGCTCAACCGCCCGATCCCAGGGCCCGTAAAGGTCTAAATAGTCAGCGAGGAGGTGGGCGAGCCGCGCCGCGTGGTAGGCGAATCCGTGCTGGGCGGCGTAGTCGACGAGCCCGATCAGCGGTTGCCTGCGCAGCCACTCAAGCGACTTGCCCTTCGGTTCGCCGTGCTGCAGCGGGTCAGCCGCAGCATCGTCCTCGGGGTGCAGGGACAGTCGGCGTACTGCGCGGGAGCATCGGTCCAGTGCCGCCTCCAGCATCCGCCGGATCGCCGTCTGGCGCACCTGCGGCGTCAGCTCCTCGTCGAGCCGGCCCCGCACGAAGTTTCCGACCATTGAGTGCTGGCTGAACGACTCCGGTGCGGTCTCAGTGAGCAGGCTGCTGTCGGTCAACTCGTGCAGGACCTCATCGGAGAACCGGTCATCAGTGCCGATTAAGGCGTGTGCCGCCCACCGATCCATCGTAGGCGCGGGAAACAGCCCGAGGAGGAAGAGCGCCCTGGAGGCGCGTCTGGGAAGCGCCTCGAGCGTCAGGCCGAACGTTGCCCGAACACTGCGCCGCCCCAACCGCAGCCCTTCGTAGGCCGGCTGGCTGCGCAGGTGGTCGAGGTAGTCGTGGGGAGCCCACGCTGTGGGACCGGACAGTCGTCCGCCCGCAAGCCGAAGTGCCAGAGGCAGGCCGTCGCAGATGTCGACGATCCCCGGCGCGCAGTCCCGGAACTCCGGATCATCGCGGCCGCCGCTGACCGCTGTGAGCATTTCCATTGCGCGTTCCGGTGGCAGCGTTTCCAGCGCTGTGTGGGTCGCCCCGTCGAGGTCGCTCATTCGGCGCTGGGAGGTGACGATTACCAAGCAGTCCGGACCAGCTGGAAGGAGAGGAAGGATCTGTTCGGCGCTTGCTGCGTTGTCGAGAACGACGAGCAGCGACACTTCGCGGGTGAGGTCGCGCCAGAGTGCACTCCAGTGTCCCACTGTGCGCGGTGTGTGCTCGGGCGATACATCTACGCCGAGGAGGCCAAGCAGTTCGGCTAGCGCTTCCTCGGCGCTGATCGGGTGCAGGCGCGCGTCGCCGCCACAAAGATCAAGGTAGAGCCGGTAACCGTAGCCGTCCTTCAACTGGTGCGCGGCGTGCACAGCCAGCGTGCTCTTGCCTGTACCGGAAATCCCACTGATGACATGCACCGCTGTGGCGTCCTGGCGTGATTCGCTGCGGGCATCGCGCACGACTTTGGCAGTCTCTTCTCTTCGCGCACTGAAGTCGCCGATGTCGCGCGGCAGATTGTCGCGAATCGGCCGGCGCCCTGGGGGAGAATCGACAGGATGCGCTGGCCCCTCCTCACCCCGCAGGATGCGCCGGTGCAGCCCGCGCAGCGTCGCTGGCGGATCGGTGCCCAACTCGTCGGCGAGCCGCTGGCGGAGCTGCGCGTAGGCGGTGAGCGCGTCGGCGGAGCGACCAGTGGCCAGGAGCGCGCGCATGAGTGCCTCGACCAGTTCCTCGTTGCACGGATACTGCGTGACGGCAGAGGACAGTCGGTCGAGCGCGTCGGCTTCCCAGCCGCATTCCAAGGCGGCGCGCGCCCATTGGGCGAGCGTGGACTGGTGGGCGCTGCGCATGGTTACGCGTACACCCTCCACCCAGGGACCGGAGCCGTCGGGGACGGGATCGTCCTGCCACGCGTCCAGAGCCTCCGTCGCCGCCCCGTAGGCGCCCGCGTGGTCACCCTGGGTGCTCAGCGCGATAGCTGTCCGCTGCAGCGTGCGGAACCGGTTCCAATCCACCTTTTCTGGCGGAATGCGGAGCGCATAGTGTTGCGCGCGGAATTCCAGCAGTGTCCGGTCCAGTCCGGCCCGCTCCAGCGCGCGGCGCACGCGCGTGACATAGGCGGCCAGGTTCTGCCGGCTCTGCCGCGGCGCCGCATCGCCCCAGAGCCCTTCGGTCAGTGTGTCGACCGAGACGGCATGCGGCGCGGCGAGGACGAGCCGCGCGAACACCGCGGTTTCGGCGCCCGGCCGTGGAGAAGCATCCCGTTCGGCGCGGATCCGTGCGGCCCCGATAACCGAGAACTCCACGGCCCTCCCTTGCCGCGATGGGCCCCGTTATCGGTATTCCGCCCCATTGGAAGGCGTAAACGGAGTGGCCGAAATTCGGCAGTCCGTTCGCGGCCATCGTGGCAGTGTGGCCTCTGGCCAGGGGGGATTCGGATTCGATTGGTTGTGGAGTCCGGGGGCAAGATCAGAAATGCTGTGCACCTGCACGGGAAAACGGGCGATAATTCTGCACGTGAATTCGAATTCGCGGGAATCCAGGTGAGGAGAGTTGCACCTGAGATCGGTGGTGACCGGAATTCGGAAAGGGTCTTCCGTGCTGGCGGGGATGTGCTTGCAGCGCAGGCGCCCGCAGCTGTGTGGACCGCACCCTGCCGTGCCTTGCCGGTGCGGCAGCGGAGCACGCGCCGAACGGAGCATGCCGAGCCCTGGCGGGCGGCTAGGAGAGCACGCGCCGGGGGCGGGGACCGCGGCATGACGACCCCGCGGGCCCTCCGTGGCAGGGGAGGGCCCGCGGGGACGGGGTTGGGGCGGGGTCAGGGCATCAGGTCGGAGCGGATCAGGAAGCGGTGGCCGGTGGGGGCCTCCAGGGAGAAGCCGCTGCCGCGGCCGGGGACGACGTCGACGGTGAGGCGGGTGTGGCTCCAGTAGGCGAACTGGGAGCGCGACATCCAGAAGGGCACCGGCTCCGGGGTGCCGGCGTCGAGGTCGCCGAGGCGGATGTCGGAGCCGCCGGTGCGGAACTCCCCGGCCGGATAGCACATCGGGGAGCTGCCGTCGCAGCAGCCGCCGGACTGGTGGAACATCAGCGGCCCGTGCTCCTCCCGCAGTTCGCGCAGCAGCGCCGCCGCGGACTCCGTCACCTCCACGCGCGGCACGCCGTCCTCGTCGGCCGCGGGCTCGGCAGCGCCGCCGGGGCCGTGCGGGTCTGCGGGCATCAGAACAGTCCCAGTCCGTTGGCGGAGTAGCTGACCAGCAGGTTCTTGGTCTGCTGGTAGTGGTCGAGCATCATGTGGTGGTTCTCCCGCCCGATGCCGGACTGCTTGTACCCGCCGAAGGCGGCGTGCGCCGGGTAGGCGTGGTAGTTGTTCACCCAGACCCGGCCGGCCTGGATGTCGCGGCCGGCGCGGTAGGCGGTCGTGCCGTTGCGCGACCACACGCCGGCGCCCAGGCCGTAGAGGGTGTCGTTGGCGGTCTTGATGGCGTCGTCGTAGTCGTCGAACCGCGCCACGGCCACGACCGGGCCGAAGATCTCCTCCTGGAAGACCCGCATGGAGTTGGCGCCCTCGAACACGGTGGGCTGCACGTAGTAGCCGCCGGACAGGTCGCCGCCGAGGTCGGCGCGCTCCCCGCCGGTGAGGACCTTCGCGCCCTCCTTCTTGCCGATGTCGATGTAGGAGAGGATCTTCTCCAGCTGGTCGTTGCTGGCCTGGGCGCCGATCATGGTGGCGGTGTCCAGCGGGTTGCCGGCGGTGACCGCCTCGGTGCGCGCCAGGCCGTCGGCGAGGAAGTCGGAGTAGATGCCGCTCTGGATCAGCGCCCGCGACGGGCAGGTGCACACCTCGCCCTGGTTCAGCGCGAACATCGCGAAGCCCTCGAGCGCCTTGTCGTAGAAGTCGTCGCGCGCCTCGGCGACGTCGTTGAAGAACACGTTCGGGCTCTTGCCGCCCAGCTCCAGCGTCACCGGCACGAGGTTCTCGCTCGCGTACTGCATGATGAGCCGGCCGGTGGTGGTCTCGCCGGTGAAGGCGACCTTGCGCACCCGCGGGTTGGCGGCCAGCGGCTTGCCCGCCTCCGCGCCGAAGCCGTTGACGACGTTGACCACGCCGGGCGGCAGGATGTCGGCCAGCAGCTCCATCAGCAGCAGGATCGACACCGGGGTCTGCTCGGCCGGCTTGAGCACCACCGCGTTGCCGGCGGCCAGCGCCGGCGCCAGCTTCCAGGTGGCCATCAGCAGCGGGAAGTTCCACGGGATGATCTGCGCGACGACACCCAGCGGCTCGTGGAAGTGGTAGGCGGTGGTGTCCTCGTCCAGCTGGGAGATGGTGCCCTCTTGGGTGCGGACCGCCCCGGCGAAGTAGCGGAAGTGGTCGACCGCCAGCGGCAGGTCCGCGGCGAGCGCTTCGCGGACCGGCTTGCCGTTGTCCCAGCTCTCGGCGATCGCCAGCTTCTCGATGTTCTCCTCGATCCGGTCGGCGATCCGGTTGAGGACCAGCGCGCGCTCCGCGGCGGGCGCCCGGCCCCAGGCGGGCGCCGCGGCGTGCGCGGCGTCGAGGGCGAGCTCGACGTCGTCGGCGCCGCTGCGGGCCACCTCCGTGTAGTCGGTGCCGAGGATCGGCGTGGGGTTGGCGAAGTACCGGCCCTTCACCGGGTCCGCCCACTCGCCGCCGATCCAGTTGCCGTACCGCCCGGCGAAGTCGACGACGGATCCAGCGGTGCCGGGGCGTGCGTAGACGGCCATGCGACTGCCTCCTCTGTCCAGGGGTGCGGGCAGCCGGAGACCGGCGGCCCCGTGCCCGGCACGGTAGGCGCCGCACCGTTGCAGCGACGTTGCACCGGAGGACCGGAGCAGCCGCCGCCCAGCGCCTGCGGCGAGCACTGCCCGGAAGCCCCGGGGCGTCGCGCCACCGGGCGGAACGGGGAAGCGGCGGCTTCCCACTCCGTTCGCCACGGCCGTGCCTCCCGTCGCTGACGGTTTCCCAAGCGGCGGGGCGCGCCCGTGCCTCCGCTGCGGCACTCGCCCGCTGGGCACCGCACCCTCCTCCGCGGGAGAGGTGCCACTGGCCTGCCGCGCGGTCGCCCCCCGGGGGCAGGTGCGGGGATCGCCCCGGCGCTCAGCCGCGGTGCCTCACGGTCCCGCTCCCCGGCAGGAGGAGACAGCGGAGCTGCCGCAACGGCAGGGCAGCGCTGGGCGCCTTGGGGGCCCGGCCGCTCCGGGAAGCGGCGCCGAGAAGGAGGCGGGGCGCGGTTGCGGCGGGCGGGTTACCGCCACTCGTCGAGGGCCGCGGTGAGGGCCGCGCGGCGGGGGGAGTCTGCGGGAAGGCTGCGGAGCGCCGCCTCGTGCAGCCGGGGATCGCCGCGCCCGTCGTCGCGGGCGGCCCAGGCGGCGAGGAGCTCGCCCGCGCCGGCCCGCTCCAGGGCGCCGCGCAGCTCCGCGGCCAGCTCCTCGCGGGCCTGGGCGACGCCGGGGGCGTCCGACCCGGGCAGCAGCGGCCCCGGGTAGGCGGCGAAGGCACCCGCCGGATCGCCGCGCAGCAGCAGGGAGCGGACGTCGTCGGCGTCGCTGGTGCAGGCGGCCGCAAGCCGATAGGGCCGCGACTGCACCAGGTGCGCGCCCGCGGACCGGCGCAGCCGGGCCACCTCGGCGCGGATGGTGACGGGCGCGGCGTCCCGCTCGTCCAGCAGCGCGGCGATCCCTTCACCGGTGAGGCCGCCCGGCCGCCGCGACAGCAGGAAGAGGATCTCGGCGTGGCGCGGGCTGAGCGGGATCCGCCGGCCGCCGGCGGTGAGCACCGGGCGGCGCGTGCCGAGGACCCGCAGCCGTGCCGCTGCGCCCGAGGACCCGTCTTCGCCGGCCCGCGGCTCCGCGCCCCGCAGCCGGCGCAGGCGCAGTTCTCCCTCTGCTGCCGCGGCCGCCGCCTGGACGAGCGCCATGGCCTGGGGCGAGGCAGCGGAGTCGTCCCCGGTGAGGTCGAGGACACCGAGGACGGCGCCGGTGTCGGGGTCGCGCACAGGCGCGGCCGAGCAGCTCCACGGCCGGACGTCGACCCCGAAGTGCTCGGCGGTCCGCACCTGCACCGGGTGGCCGACGGCGAGCGCCAGGCCCGGAGCGTTGGTGCCGGCGCTCTGCTCGCCCCAGTCAGCGCCGGCGGTGAAGCGCATCCGCTCGGCGCGGGAGCGCAGGGTGCGGTCGCCGTCCACCCACAGCAGCCGGCCGCGGGCGTCAGCCAGCGCCGCGATGTGGCCGCCGCCCGCCGCGTTGTCGACGAGCAGCCGGCGCAGCAGCGGCATCAGCGCGGTGAGCGGGTGGGCGTCCCGCAGGGTGCGCAGGGCGTCCCCGTCCAGCCCGCCGCGGCGGTCGGGGTCGTCCGGGTCGACCCCGCTGACCAGGCAGCGCTGCCATGACGCGCGCACCAGCGGGCGCAGACCGCCCGGCGGCGCTCCGCGATCGCGCGGACGGCGGGTGCGGTGGGCGCCGGACCCTGCGGGCACCGGCTGCCGGTCTCCTTCCACGGTTCCCCCTTGAGCGCGGACCGGTTCGCCCGGCCTCTCGCCGCCCCCATCGTGACCCAGGTCACCGCAATCCGCCAGCCGGTCCGCCCCGATCTGCGGGCAACCGGCCGAAGATCGCCCGAATGCCCCGATGCGCGGTCGCCGCCGGGCCTGCCGGACGCCCGCGTCCGGCGCGGTCCCCGACGGCTCCACCGGGTCCGCACCGGGAGCGCTCGGTCCCGTCCGCGGCGGGTGGGCGGCGGAGATCCGGGAGGGATCACCGCCGGGGAGCGGTGCTGGCCGGCGCCCTCCGTCCGCGCCCGTCTGCCCCGGGACGGCACCGCAGGCGGAGCGTCGGCGCTGCCGGGCGGCCGCCCCCTCCGTCGGCGCCGCGGCAGCGAGGGCACACGCCCGCGGTGCGCGGGCCGGCCGCGGCGTGCTGCCCGGGAGATCTGTGGACAAGCGCCTTCCCGCGTCCGGTCCGCGCGCGTGCGGCGCAGCCGGTGCGGCGGAACACGGCGGGGGCGGCGCCGGCCGGTGCCGGGAGCGCTTCGGCGATTCGGGCGGGCTGGGCCGCGCGGTGGTGGCAGGGTGAGCGGGCGCGGGGGCTAGCCTGGCCGCTGTGGAGATCGCAGAGCGTGGGGGATGGGCGCGCCGGGTGGCGCGCGACGTGCTCGCCGGGCCGCTGCCGCGGACCTGGGAGCGCAGCAGGGTGCGGGCTGAGCGCGTGCGGTGGGCCGCGGAGCGGCTCGCCGCCGATGCCGGCGTCCTCGAGTCGGCCGGCTGGCTCTGCGATGTCGGCTTCGCCCCCGGCCCCGACCGGACCGGCTGCGTCCCGCTGGACGGAGCCCGCCGACTGCGCGCCGCGCACGCCGCCCCCGACCCCGTCTGCTCGCTGGTGGCCTACCACTCGGGCGCCGTCGCCGAGGCGGACGCCCGGGGCCTCCTCGCGGCCCTCGAAGCCGAATTCGGGCCGCCCGAAGCCCGCCTGCTCGATGTCCTCACCTACGCCGACATGACCACCGGCGCCGACGGCGCGGTCGTCGCGGTCGAAACGCGCATCGGCGAGCTCCTCGCCGGCGGCGACCGCATCCACTACGCCCTGCGCCGCACCGCGCCCGAGCTCCGGGCCGCTGTCCAGCGCGTCGAGTCCGCACTGGCCGCCGAAGCCCTGAAGGCGCCGCCGGCCGCCACCTGACCGCTGCGGCAGCCCGGGCCCCGAGCGGCCGGTGCGGCGAGTGCGGCTGCCTGCGGCCGGTCTGCGCCCGGGCCGGCTCCTCGCGATCCCACCACCGTGCCCGGAGCGGGCCCGCCCGCCGGTGTGCTGCCCGGCGGACTGCGTATGCCTGCGGACGCACAGGATCCCGCGGCCGGGCCTGGCGACGGGTGCGGATTCGGCCGCCGCGTGTGCACGCAGAGCGCCCCGCCGTGTGCGGTGCGCATCTCCGTGCACGCCGCAGCGGTGCCGGAGTGGGACCGAATCGGAAGGGCACCCCTGTCCGGAACGGAGTTATCGGGGTAGATTCGACCCCTGACCGCCCCTGATATCGCGATAGAAGAGGAGAAGCCGGCCCGGTGAGGACGCCCGACCCCCGAATTCCCTCCCGATGGGGCGGCGGAGGCCGCCGCGTGCCCCGCGGTTCCCGCTCGTCCGCTGGTCCGCGCGCGACAGCCGCGCACCCGGCCGGGACCACGACGAACCGGCAGGTGGCCTGATGGGCGCACCCGCAGAGATCGAGGTCGCCTGGGTGGAGCGCACCGGCCGGGAGAGCTATGAGGCCGCGGTCCGCTGCGGCACGCCGATGCGGCTGGGCGCCCGCTTCACCCGGGTGGCCAACGCCGCCCGGCCCGGCCGCCCGCCGCGGGCCGGCTGGATGGTCGACCTGGAGGTCGGCGAACTCTACGTCTTCGGCACCACGGTCGCCGCTCTGGGCGCCGGAGCGACCGGCATCGTCGTCTTCGACGGGGTCGGCGGTGACGCGCTCTGCTCCGGTGACGTCCTGCACGGCACCAACCCGCGCCCGTCCGACGACGGCTCCGAGCGCGTGATCCCCGGCTGGCGCTGACCGGAGCCGCGCGGCTCCGGTCAGCCCCCGGGCCGGACGCGGTACACGGCGGGGCCCGGCGGCCGCCCTGCGGGGCAGCGCGCCGGGCCGGCCGCGCGTCAGAGGCTGACGCCGAGCAGCTTCTCGATGCCGGCCAGGCAGAAGTCCGCAGCGAAGACGGCGCTGAGGATCCACATCAGCCAGCCCACCTCGCGGAACCGGCCGGTCGCCGTCTTGAGCACGGTGGAGGCGACGATGCCCGCGCCGATGCCGGTCGCGATGTCGTAGGTGAACGGCATCAGGGCGATGGTGAGGAACGCCGGGATCGCCACCGCGGGGTCGGCCCAGTCGATCTGCTTCACCCCGGCCATCATCATCGCGCCCACCAGGACCAGTGCGACCGACGCCGCCTGCCCCGGCACCATGCCGAACACCGGCGCGAACAGGACCGCCAGCAGGAACAGGGCGCCGGTGACGACGCTGGCCAGGCCCGTGCGCGCGCCCTCGGTGACGCCGGCCGTCGACTCGACGAACACCAGCGTGGCCGAGGAGCTGGTCAGCCCGCCGGAGACCGCGCCGGCGCCGTCCACCGCGAGGATCTGCCCGGTGCGCGGCATGCGGCCCTTGCCGTCGGTGAGACCGGCCTTCTCGCCGACGGCGAGAACGGTGCCCAGGGCGTCGAAGAAGCCCGCCAGGATCAGCGTGAACAGGATGATCGCGGCACTCGCCGCGCCCGCCTCGCGCCAGGCGCCGAACAGATCCACCTGGAACAGCAGGCTGAAGTCGGGGGCGGCGACCAGGGTGTCCGGAAGCCGCGGCACGGCGTCGCCCCAGGAGGCGTCGGGCACGTCGAACAGGTAGGTGACCGCGACCGCGATGGCGGTGGCGAGCACGATCCCGTAGAAGATCGCGCCGGGTACCCCGCGCGCCAGCAGGATGCCGGCGGCCAGCAGGCCGATCACGAACACCGCCACCGGCCAGCCGGCGAGCTGCCCGGTCTGGCCGAGCTGCAGCAGCGTTCCGTCGCCGGCGCTGACGAACCCGGCGTTGGTCAGCCCGATCAGCGCGACGAACAGGCCGATGCCGGTGCCGATGGCGAGCTTGAGGTCATAGGGCAGCGCGTTCATCACCGCCGCCCGGATGCCGGTGACCACCATCAGGATGATCGCGATGCCCTGCCACACCACCAGGCCCATCGCCTGCGGCCAGGTCATCAGCGGCACCGCCTGGTAGGCGACCACCGCCATCACGCCGAGCGCCGCTGCCAGCGCGATCGGGGCGCGGCCCACCACGCCCATCAGAATGGTGACGAGGCCCGCCGACAGCGCTGTCATCGTCGTCAGCTGGGGGATGGTGGGCGCGTAGCCGTTGATGTCCTGCGCACCGCTGAGCACGATGGGGTTCAAGACGATGATGTAGGCCATCGCCATGAACGTCGTGAGTCCGCCGCGCAGCTCGCGCCCGTAGCTGGAGCCGCGCGCGGAGACGAAGAAGAAGCGGTCGAGCGCCGAGCGCCCGGCGCCGCCGTCCGCGGTTGCGGTTGCGGTTGCGCCGCCGTGCGGTCCGGAGCCGGCGGGTCCGGTCGAGGTCATGCGCCCCTCCTGGGGGGAGAATCGGCTTCGGACACGGGTCCGATCACCATAAGTGTTGGA
The DNA here is from genome assembly GCF_054779695.1 of Nocardiopsis coralliicola. NCBI lineage: Bacteria > Bacillati > Actinomycetota > Actinomycetes > Streptosporangiales > Nocardiopsidaceae > Nocardiopsis > Nocardiopsis coralliicola. The sequence goes on from NZ_BAAGXT010000001.1 coordinate 122,781, forward strand.
TTGTCTGCGATGCGTGAGGCTGGCCGTTCGCTCCGGGGCGCCGGGTGAGGGGCCCGCTCGGGGCGGATGTCCTTCGAAGCGCCGAGTGCGTCCCGAGTGAAGAAGGTGGCCGGATGGCTCGTATGGGAACAAAGTCCGGCAATGTCGCGTATTGTCCCATGCCGGTTCGGTGGTTTCCCCCCTACGCCCGGGCTGCCTCGCCGGGCGTGGGGGCGCGCCCCGGCGGCTGCCCCGGCGGGGCCCGCCGGGGCGGCCGGACCGGCTACAGGTCGATGCCGACGATGTCCTCCGGGCGTACCGGCGCGTGCGTCAGCGGTCGGCCGGTCGCGGCGCGGACCGCTGCGACGATCGCCGGCGTCGAGGAGAGCGTCGGCGGCTCCCCGGCGCCGCGCAGCCCGTAGGGCGCGTGCGGGTCGGGGTGCTCCAGGATGTCCAGCCGCATCGGCGGCGTGTCCAGGATGGTGGGGATCAGGTAGTCGGTGAACGACGGGTTGCGGATCACCCCGTCGGCCACCTGGATCTCCTCCATCAGCGCCAGGCCCAGGCCCTGCGTGGAACCGCCCTGGATCTGGCCCTGGAGCTGCTGCGGGTGCAGGATCCGGCCGACGTCCTGCACCGCGTCGAGCGCCACCACCTTGACCAGGCCCAGCTCCACGTCGACGTCGACCACCGCCCGGTGCACGCACATCCCGAACTGGTTGTGCGAGTCGCCTTGGCCGTAGGTCGGGTCGAGCATGTGCGTGGGCCGGTGGTGGTACTCGCGCACCTCCTCGACCGGGCCGTCCTCGAGCAGGTCGGCGAGGACCGCCAGCGGCCCGCCGTCGGCCACCAGCTTGCCGCCGGCCAGCCACAGCGCCGAGTCGGCCAGCCCGTCCGGCACCAGGCCGCGCTCGCGCGCCCGCGCCACGACCTGCTCGCGCACCGCCTCGCAGGCCGTCTTCACGGCGCCGCCCGTCATGTAGGACTGGCGCGACGCCGAGGACGACCCCGCCGAGCCGACCCGGGTGTCCGACGGCGCCACCGTGACCCGCTCGACGCCCAGTTCGGTGCGGGCGATCTGGCCCTTGACGGTGACCAGGCCCTGGCCGACCTCGGCAGCCGCGGTGTGCACCAGCGCCGCCGGCTCCCCGCCGATCAGCTCCAGCCGCACCCGCGCGGTGGAGTAGTCGTCGAAGCCCTCCGAGAAGCAGAGGTTCTTCAGGCCCACACCGTAGCCCACACCGCGGACCACGCCCTCGCCGTGCGTCGTGTTCGCCGTCCCGCCGGGCAGCGTGCGCAGGTCGGCCGGGTCGGGAAGCGCCGCGCGCTCCGGCGGCATCGGCATCGCGCGGGCGCGCTCCAGCATGTCGGCCATCGGCAGCGGCATGTCGATCCGCTGCCCGGTGATGATCTGCGAGCCCTGCCCCATGGCGTTCTTCAGCCGCACCTCGACCGGGTGCATCCCGAGCGCCTCGGCAAGCCGGTCCATCTGCGACTCGTAGCCGAAGCACGCCTGCACCGCGCCGAAGCCGCGCATCGCCCCGCACGGCGGGTTGGTGGTGTAGACCCCGTAGGCGTCCACCTTCACGTTCGGCACCTCGTAGGGGCCGATCCCCAGGGACGAGGCCACGCCGACCACCGCCGGAGTCGCCGACGCGTAGGCGCCGCCGTCCACGATGATCTCCAGGGTGGCGTAGAGCAGCGTCCCGTCCGACGCGGCACCGTGCTCGTAGCGCATGACCGCCGGGTGCCGGTGCACGTGGCCGTAGAAGGACTCCTCCCGGTTGTAGACGAACTTCACCGGGCGGCGGGTGTGCAGCGCCAGCAGGCAGGCGTGGATCTGCATCGACAGGTCCTCGCGCGCGCCGAACGCGCCGCCCACCCCGGCCAGGGTGAGCCGTACCTTGTCCTCGGGCAGCCCCAGGGCCGGCGCGATCTGGCGCTGGTCGACGTGCAGCCACTGGGTGGCCACGTACAGGTCGACGCCGCCGTCCTCGGCCGGCACCGCCATCCCCGACTCCGGGCCGAGGAACGCCTGGTCCTGCATGCCGACCTCGTAGTCGTCGGCGATGACCACGTCCGCCTGCGCGCGCAGCTCCTCCAGGGCGTCCCCGCCGGCGAAGGCGCCGGTGCGCACCGGCTGGTGGCGCAGCACGTTGCCGCGCTGGTTGTGCTCGGGGTTCTCGGTGATCGAGCCGGGCTCGTGCACCTGCGGGCAGTCCGGGTCCAGAGCCGCGGCGCGGGCGTCGCGCACCGGGTCGAGCACCTCGTAGTCGACCTCGATGCGCTCCAGCGCGCGCCGCGCCGTCTCCGGGTGGTCGGCGGCCACGATCGCCACCGCCTCGCCCCGGTAGCGCACCTTGTCGAAGGCGAGGACCGGCTGGTCCTGCACCTCCAGCCCGTACCGCTTCGCCCCCGGGACGTCCTCGTGGGTGAGGACGGCGTGCACGCCCGGCACCTGCAGCGCCCCGGTGATGTCGATGCCGCGGATGCGCGCGTGCGGGTGCGGGCTGCGCAGCGTCATCCCCCAGAGCATGTCCTCCATCCACATGTCGGAGGAGTAGGCGAAATCGCCGGTCACCTTGAGGGTGCCGTCGGGCCGGCGCGGCGATGCGCCGACGCCGTCGCGCGTCGTACTGGACAGCTCGCCCGGGGTCCGGGTCGCGGGTCCGGCGGTCACCGGTCCACCTCCTTGGTCAGTGTGCGGTGTGCGGCCCGCCCCGCAGCGGCGGCCTCGCCGGCGGAGACGGTCTGCAGCGCGCCCTCGCGCACCACCGTCCGCCCGGCCACCAGCAGCTCGGCGAGTTCGGGGGAGGGGCCGAAGGCGAACGCGACGACGGGGTCGTCGATCACGTCGGCGCCGAAGCCGTCGGTGCGCCACAGGGCGACGTCGGCGGCCTTGCCCACCTCCAGCGAGCCCAGCTCCGCGCCGCGGCCGAGCACGCGGGCGCCGCCGAGCGTGGCCAGGTGGAGCGCCTGGCGGGCCGTCATCGCCTGCGGCCCCAGCCGGGCCCGCGCCATCAGCAGCGCCTGCCGGACCTCGCCGGCCAGGCCGGTGAGCTCGCTGGAGGCCGGCCCGTCGACACCCAGCCCCGCCTCCACCCCTGCCGCGCGCAGCTCGGGCGTGCGGCACATGCCGGCGCCCAGCCGCGCGTTCGAGCTGGGGCAGTGCGCGACGCCGGTGCCGGTCGCGGCCAGCCGCGCGATCGCCGCATCGGACAGGTGCACGGCGTGCGCCAGCCACACGTCCGGCCCGAGCCAGCCCAGCTTCTCGGCGTACTCCACCGGCGTGCAGCCGAACTCGGCGAGGCACTGCTCCTCTTCGTCGAGGGTCTCGGCGAGGTGGGTGTGCAGCCGCACGCCCTCGGACCGTGCCAGCTCGGCGGCGCCGCGCATCAGCTCGGCGCTGACCGAGAACGGCGAGCAGGGCGCCACCGCCACCCGCGTCATCGAGTCCGGGCCCGGGTCGTGGTGGGCCGCGATCGCCGCCGCCGTGCCCTCCAGGGCACCGGTGCAGCTCTCCACGACCGCGTCCGGCGGCAGCCCGCCGTCGGACGCGCCGCGGTCCATCGAGCCCCGCGCCAGATCGAGCCGGACCCCGACCTCCTGCACCGCCGCCACCTCGGCCGCCGCGATGTCGCCGCGCCCGGAGGGGAAGATGTAGTGGTGGTCGGAGAGCGTGGAGCAGCCGGACAGGGCCAGGTAGGCGGCGCCGGCCGTGGAGGTCTGGTGCACCGTGTCGGCGTCGAGCCGGTGCCACATCCGGTAGGAGCCGGTCAGCCAGTCGAACAGGGTTCCGTCGGTGAACAGGCCCTGCGTCGCCCACTGGTACAGGTGGTGGTGGGTGTTGACCAGGCCCGGCGTGGCCAGCAGGCCGCGGCCGTCGATGCGGCGCGCGCCCGGCACCGCCGGCGCCGGGCCCGGCCCGACGGCGGTGATGCGGCCGCCCGAGAGCACCAGGTGGCCCCCGGGGTGGTCGGGCCCGGACACGGTCGCGATGTGGGCGCCCTCGATGACCACCGGGGCGCCGGCGGCGCTCACTGGCCGCCGCCCGGCGCGCCGCTGGCCGCGCGCTCTTCGCGCTCCGCTGCGAGGCGGACCGCGTCCAGGATCTTCTCGTAGCCCGTGCACCGGCACAGGTTGCCGGCCAGCGCCTCGCGGATCTCGGCGTCGCCGGGCACACCGCGCCCGGCCCGCACCGTCTGCTCGATCAGATCGTCGGTCTGCACCAGCAGCCCGGGCGTGCAGAAGCCGCACTGCACCGCGCCGGCCTCCACGAAGCACTCCTGCACCGGGCTCAGCTGCTCGGAGCCGCTGCTGTCCGCGAGCCCCTCCACGGTGCGCACGTCGCGCCCTTCGGCCTGGCCGGCCGCGACCATGCACGAGCACGCCGTGACGCCGTCCAGCAGTACCGTGCAGGAGCCGCATTCGCCCTGCTCGCAAGCGTTCTTGCTGCCGGGCAGGCCGAGCCGCTCGCGCAGCACGTAGAGCAGGCTCTCACCGGCCCACACGTCCTCGGCGGTCGTTGCGCGCCCGTTCACGGTGAACGTCACCCGCATCACTGTCCTCCTTCGCGGCCGCGCAGGCCCTCGCGGTATTCGGTGGCCGACCAGGCCAGGGCGCGCCGCGCCAGCACGCCGACGGTGTGCGTGCGGTAGGCGGCCGAGCCGCGCTGGTCGTCGATCGGGCGGGCGACGGCGGAGACCAGCTCGCCGAACCGGCGCACCACCGCCTCGGCCGGCGGCGCGCCGCCGGCCCAGTCGAACTCCGCCGCCAGGAACTCCTCGGCCTCCGGCGCGCGCACCGGGGTGGGCGCCACCGAGCCGAGCCCGGTGCCGACCGTGCGGCTCTGCCCGTCCAGCGCCAGGCTGAAGTTGGCGACCGCGATCACCATCGCGTTGCGCGTGCCGATCTTGGAGAACTGCTGCGGTCCGGCCGGCGCCGGCAGCAGCACCGCGGTGATGAGCTCGTCGTCGGCCCGCGCGGTCCGGCGCAGCCCCAGGTAGAAGTCGCGGGCGCGCACCCGCCGCACGCCGCGCAACGACGCCAGCTCAACCTCGGCGCCGGTGGCCAGCAGCGGCGCGTGGCACTCGCCGGCGGGGGAGGCCCCGCCCAGGTTGCCGCCGACGGTGCCGCGGTTGCGGATCTGCGGCGAGGCCACCGATCGCGACGCCTGCGCCAGCGCGGGCGCCGCCTGGGACAGCTCGGCGATGATGCGGGTGTAGGGGACGCCGGCACCCAGCCGGACGCGTTCCCCGCCGGCGCCGTCCGCGCCGTACTCGTGCCCCCACTCCGCGAGCTCGCCGACCCGCGTCAGATCGATCAGTGCGGGCGGCCGCCGTTTGGCGAAGTTCAGCTCGACCATGACGTCGGTGCCGCCCATGATCGGCACCGCGTCCGGGCGCTCGGCCTTCGCGGCCAGCGCCTCCTCAAGCGTTGATGGGCGCAGGAAATCCATAGTCGTCCTCGTCGCTCGCCGTACTCGGTGTGAAGTAGACCACTGCGGGCGGTTCGGGTTCCAGGAGGCGAAGCACTGAAGGGCCGCGGCGGCGCGCGCCGGGCGTTCGTGGATTCCTCCAACCGGACATGGTGGGTTAACGTGGCCGCCACGCAGCGTGCGGCCACACCGTGCAGCGGACGCAGCCGCCGCCTGCGGCCGGCGGTGCCGGCCTGCGCCGCCGGCGGCCTGCGCGGCCGGCGGCGCCGCCGGCGGCGGAGCAGTGCCCGCACCCCGACCAGGACGCCGCCCGGCGGGTCCGCACCGCACGGAAAGGCCCCGCATGCGCCTCGGAGACCTCGTCGCCACCCCCCGGCTGAAGCTGCGCTTCCTGGCCGGCCGGGCCCAGGCCGACGCGGCGCTGCGCTGGGCCATCACCACCGACCTGCTCGACCCCGAGCGCTACTTGTCCGGCGGTGAGCTCGTCCTCACCGGCATGATGTGGCACACGGCGCCGGAGGACTCGGAGACCTTCGCCGCCTCGGTCGCCCGCGCCGGCTCGGTGGCCGTGGGTGCCGGCACCGCGCTCGGCACGGTGCCGCCCGACCTCGTCGCCGCCTGCGACCGGCACGGCCTGCCGCTCATCGAGGTGCCCGCCGAGACGGCCTTCAGCACCGTTATCGAGGCCGTCCTCGCCGATCTGCCGCGCTACCGCACATCGGCGCTGGCCCGCAGCCGCGACCGGCAGCGCCGCATCCTCGCCGATGTCGCGGCAGGCGCTGACCTGGCCGCGGTCTTCGGCGAGGCCGCCGAATTGGCCGGAGTCCGCGCCTGGGTGCTCTCCAGCACCGGCCGCGCGATCGCCGATGCCGGACCGCCGCTGCCGGAGCAGGCGCGCACCGCGCTCGCGGCCGCGGCCGCCGGCGGCCAGCCGCTGCCGGCCGTGCTGCGCCTGGACGCCGCCGGGCCGGCCACCGTGCTGCCCGTCGACACCCGCGCCTCCCACCCGATCGCGCGGTGGCTGCTGGTCGTGGAGGGGGACCACCGGGCCTGGACCGAGGAGCAGCGCGAGGACGCCGACGAGCTCGCCGGCATCGCCGTGCTCGCCCGCAGCCGGGAGGAGGAGCGCGCACTCGGTGAAGCCCGGCACGCCGAAGCGCTGCCCGCGCTGCTGGCCGGGCAGCGCCCCGAGGAAGCCGCCGCGCTGCTGCGGGCCGGCGGAGTCGGCGCCGGCGCGGATGCGCTGGTGGTGCGGGCGGCGATCGAGCCGCAGCCGGAGCCGCCGGACCTGGCGCGGCGGGTGCTGAGCGAGCTTCTCGCCGGCCGGGCCGGCGCCGTGGTGGCCGGCGGCGCCGTCGCGCTCGCCGTCGTCGCCGCCGAGGCGGGGGAGGGCGCCGTCGCGGCCGGCGTGCTGCTCGCCGCCCTCGCCGCCGGGGTGCGCGCCCTGGAAGGCGGGCTCGCGGGGTACCGGCTGGCGGTGGGCGTCGCCTCGGCGCCGCGCCGCACCGACGACCTGCGCCCCGCGGTGGAGGAGGCCGGAAACGCGCGCCGGCTCGCGGCCGGCCGCTCCGGCGCGGCGGCGGTGGCCTCCGGCGCGGAGCTCGGCACGCACGAGCTGCTGCTGGCCGCGGTGCCCGACGAGGTGCGCACCGCCTACCGGGACCGCTTGCTCGGCCCGCTGGAGGCCTACGACCGCGAGCACCGCTCCGATCTCGCCGCCACCCTGGACGCGTTCCTCCGCCACTCCGGTTCCTGGCAGCGGTGCGCTACCGCGCTGCACGTCCACGTCAACACCCTGCGTTACCGGATCGGCCGCGTCGAGGACCTCACCGGCCGCGACCTGTCCCGCCTGGACCACCGCGTCGACCTGTTCCTCGCCCTGCGCCTGCGCGACTGACCCGCAGGGGTGTCTGCGCGCGGCGCGGCGGCGCACCGGATCGCTGCTGCCGACTCTGCGGCAGGGCGTCGGCCGGGCCGATGTTCTGCGCGCCGGCGGGTGCCGCGGTCCGGCGATGCCCGTTGCGGCTTTACCGGTGCCTGCGCACGCGGAGCCCCGCGCCGCCGACGTGCGGTCTCCGGCGCAGTGCGCGTGCAGGGGCGCAGGCGCCGGTGCCTGCGGCGGTGCTGATGGGCGGCTGCGCCCCGCAGGCGGGACGGCCCGCAGGCGGGACGGCCCGCGGAGGCGTTGAGCGCCACCGGTCGAATGCACGGCGGACGGCCGGTCCGGCGGAGGTGCCGCGCCGGCAGTACTGCGGCCGCGCCCGGCGGGAAGCGGCGGATTTGCCGTGGAGGAGGGCGATTCCGGAGGACCCGCCCGCCGGTGGGCAATGAAGGAAGTTTAGGCTAACCTAATCCCGGCTCGCCGAGGCGTCCCGCCTACGCCTTCGCGGGCCGGTTCCCCGCGGACCGGGTGTGCCCCGGATCCGCTGCGCAGGCCAGTCAGGAGACCACGCACAGTGAACATCAGGACGTCCGGGCGGCGTGCCGCCCGCACCGCCCGCCGCGGCGCGGCCGCCGGCGCCGCAACCGCCCTCGTGCTCGCCGCCGGCTGCACCAGCGGCGGCGCCCAGGACGCCGGCGACGCCAGCGGCCCCACCCGCTCCATCGAGCACAGGTACGGCACGACCGAGATCTCCGGGACCCCGGAGCGGGTCGTCACCGTCGGGCTCACCGAACAGGACTATGTCCTAGCGCTGGGCACCGACCCGGTCGGCGTGCGCGAGTGGTTCGGCGGCCACGACGGCGCGCTGTGGCCCTGGGCCGAAGAGCGCCTCGAGGGCGAGATACCCGAAGTCCTCCCGGTGGACGAGCTCAACATCGAGCAGATCGCCACCCTCGAGCCGGACCTGATCCTCGGCATCAACTCCGGCCTCACCGAGGAGGAGTACGACCGGCTCTCCGAGCTCGCCCCCACGGTCGCCCAGCCCACCGACCACGCCGACTTCGGCGCGCCGTGGCAGGAGATCACCACCACCGTCGGCACCGCCCTCGACAAGGAGGACGAGGCCGAGGAACTGGTCGCCGGCATCGAGGAGCGCTTCGAGGAGGTCCGCTCCGAGCACCCCGAGTTCGAGGATTCGACCGCGCTGCTCACCTCCTCCATCTCCGGCGAGGCGTGGGCCTATGCGGAGGGCCCCGCGCCCGGCTTCCTCACCCAGCTCGGCATGGAGATGCCCGCCGACGCCGAGGCGCTGTTCACCGACGAGAACCGCGAGCCCCAGGCGGTCGCCCTGGAGGAGCTGGAGGCCATCGAGGCCGATGCGGTCCTGGTCGGCGTCTACGGCGAGCCCGAGGACAGCTTCAGCCGGCTCGACGTCTTCACCGAGCTGGACACCGCCAAAGAGGGCCGCTACATGGAGATGGCGGAGATGAGCCGCCTCAACGGCGCCCTCTCCTTCGGCTCGGTCCTCAGCCTCGACTACGCCCTCGACGAGCTCCCGCCGCGGCTGGAGGAGATGCTCGACGGCGACCCGGACACCGAGCCGGCCGAGGCGGAGTAGCCGGCGCACCCGGCTGCCGTCGCCGGACCGGCCGCGGCAGCAGGCAGGGGTGCCCGCCGGCGCGGAGGGCATCCGCTGCGGCCGCGCCCGCCGCCCCGTCCCCCGGGGCGGCGGGCGCCGTGCCGTCCGCGGGCCGTGCCGCGCGGATCTTCGCCCCGCCCCGCCCCGACGGCGCCGCTGAGGCGTGCGCGCCGCCGCGGACCGCGACGGTGCAGGCCGCCGGCTTCCTGGGCCGCCATCGCTGTCGGCAGGGGGGCCTAAAGTGCCCGCATGGCTGACAGCACCGAATCGATCGACACCCTCCTCCTGCGCGGCGGCGAGGTGTGCGGCGCCGACCTGTCCGAGCGCGACCTCACCGCTCTGCTGGGCGGCGCGCCCGAACGCCCGCGCGTCTTCCGCGACTGCGACCTGCGCGGCGCCGACCTGGCCGGCGCGCACCTGGTCGGCGCGGTGTTCGAGGGATGCGCGGCCGACGGCGCGCGGTTCGCCGGGGCGGCGCTCGACGGCGCCAGCTGGCGGGGAGGCGGCGCGCCGGGCGCCCGGTTTGCCAGCGCCGAGTGCGCCGACGCGGTGTTCGACGGCGCCGACCTCTCCCAGACCACCTGGTCCGGAGCGGTCGTGACCGACGCGGTGCTGCGCGGATGCCGGCTGACCGGCGCCCGCTTCGACGGCGTCCGCGGTATCGGCTGCACTTTTCCCGGCAGCACGCTGATGCTCGCGAGTCTGGCCCGCGTCGGCCTGCGCGGCACCGAGTTCAACGGCGTGCGCCTCGACGAGGCCGACCTCTCCGGCGCCGACCTGCGCGACACGGTCTGGTCGCAGAGCCGGCTGCGCGGCGCAGTCCTCACCGGAGCGCAGCTCAGCGGTGCCGACCTGCGCGGTGCCGATCTCGGTGAGCGCGACGCCGCCGACATCGCCGCGCTGCGCGGCGCCACCGTGTCGGCCGCCCAGGCCGCCGGCCTTCTGGCCGCCCTAGGGCTCGCGGTCGGCCCCGACCTGCCGCCGGGCTGACCGGGCGGCGCCGCGGTGGAGCGCACCTCAGCCGGCAACGCAGCCCGTCCGGCCGGTGCGGCGCGCCTCCAGCGCCGCCGCCAGGCGCGGCGCAAGCGCGGTGTGCATCCGCGCGCCGCGGAGTCGGGGTGCGCGAACACCGCGCTGTCCGGCTCCGGGCCCTGCACGGTCAGTCCGTATCCGCCGGCACCGTTCCGCAGGCGAATGCCGGGAACAGAACGGTTTCGGCCGCTCGCGACGCGGCACCGTCCACTGCGCCGCCGGCAGCGGTCTGGCGGCTGCCATCGCCCGCGGCGGTCGGGGCAGACGAGCGGGACGCGCCCATCGGGGCCGGTGATCAACGCGGACGCGCCGATGCAGGCGGTCGCCAGGGCCCCGAACCCTCCCGCGGCGGGGACGAGTGGTGCCACATGGCCGCAGCGCTGCCGCACGGCCGCAGGGCGGGGCCGCCGCGGTGCGGTGTTGCGGGGTGCGGCCGCGGAGCCGGTACGGTGCTGCGGCGGCGCTGCGGAGAGCGCGAGGCCCTGCAGCTGAGGGGATCCGCCCTCGGAACCCCTGCGAATCTACATTGTAAACGCGGGGCGTCCGGTGTACCCCCAGCGCCTAGACTGGGCGTCCTTCCCTGCGGCCCCCGCTGCGGCAGCACCCCCGGCGAGCGGGCCGGAACCGCGCCGTGCGGGCGGCTACGATCGCGGGAAGGACGGCCACCTGACGCGGCGATCAACGGAGGTTTCAACGTGGGCCCACTGGAGCACGGCGACCCGGAGCGCATCGGGCGGTACCGCCTGATCGGGCGGCTGGGCGCGGGAGGCATGGGCCTGGTCTACTTCGGGAGATCGGCGGGCGGCCGCGCCGTGGCCGTCAAGCGCATCCACCCGCACATGGCCGCCGACCCGTCCTTCCGGGAGCGGTTCGCCCGCGAGGTCACCGCCGCGCGCCAGGTCAGCGGCGCCTTCACCGCCCCGGTCATCGACGCCGACCCCGACAGCGACGTGCCCTGGCTGGTCACCTCCTACGTGCCCTCGCTGCCGCTGGACGACGGCGTGCGCGCGCACGGCCCGCTGCCCGAGTACTCGCTGCGGGTGCTGGCCACCGGGCTGGCCGAGGCGCTCAGCGAGATCCACCGGGCCGGACTGATCCACCGCGACCTGAAGCCCGGCAACGTGCTGCTCGCCGAGGACGGGCCGCGCGTCATCGACTTCGGTATCGCCCGCGCCTCCGAGGGCACCGCCGCCACCCAGTCGATCATCGGCACGCCGGGGTTCATGTCGCCCGAGCAGGTCCAGGGCGACCACCTCACCGCCGCCAGCGACATGTTCGCCTACGGCGCCGTGCTCGTGTACGCGGCCGGCGGCACCGGGCCGTTCGGTGAGGGCGCCATGCACACCATGGTCATGCGCGTGATGCAGAACGAGCCCGACATCCGCACCGTGCCCGAGGGGCTGCGCGGCCTGGTGGCGGCCTGCCTGGACAAGGACGCCCGCCGCCGGCCCACCCCCGGCCAGATCCTCGACTACCTCGGCGACGTGCAGGGCGGCCGCGCCTGGCTGCCGCCGGTGTTCCAGGAGGGTATCCGCGAGCAGGTCGCAAAGGCCGACCAGGCGCTGGAGGCCGGCCCGGCCACCGAGGGCCCCGGCGCTGACGGCCGCACCTCGGTGCTGGGCGCCGCGGGCGCCGCAGCCGCGGGGGCGGCGGCGGGCGCGGCCGCGGGATACGCCCTCGGCGACCAGTCGACGCGGGTTGCCGGCGACACCGCAGCCGCCGGCGCCGACGGCCGGACGGCCGCTTTCCCGCAGAACACCGGGCACGGGCAGGGCACGCCGCCCACCGCGCAGTACCAGCCGACCAGCGCGCTCGCCGGCGACGACGCCTACGGCGGGCTCTACCGCGGCTCCGGGGACACCGGCGGCCAGCAGCGCCCCGATCCCCGCCAGGCCGAGGAGGGGCGGCGCCGGCAGGCGCAGGAGCGCGAACAGGAGCGGCGCCGCCGCGAAGAGGAGCGCGCCCACAAGGAGCGCATCCGCGCGGAGGAGCAGGCGGCCCGCCGGGCGCGCGCGGAGTCGCGCCGCGCCGGGCAGCCCGGCCTGTGGAGCTTCATCAAGCTCATCCCGGTGCTGATCATCCCCATCGTGCAGATCCCGCTGGGCTGGGGTGCCGCGCAAGCGTGGCAGTGGTTCACCAACAGCGACGTGTGGTCCGGCGCGCCCTGGTACTACGAGGGGATGTGGGGCGCTAGCCTCATGTCCGGATTCAACTTCGCCGGCTTCGTGCTCGCCATGCAGCTGGGCTACTTCCTGCTCAACAACATCCTCTCCATCGAGTACCTCATCCGCTCGCTGCGCACCGGCTACATCGTCGGCGTCCTGTTGGGCGGCCTGGCGTTCGCCGCCACCAACGGGGCGCTCACCTACTACGGGTTCTTCTCCTCCTTCTGAGCGCGGAGGACCGAGCGCCGAGCGCGCACCCCTTCCGGCCTCCGGCCCGGCGCCCCCGCGGTGCCGGGCCGGAGGCCGCTTCGGTGCCTATTCAGTGCTCCGGCGGGCGCGCCCGCGGCCGCCGGGTGCCGCTTCCGGCCACGGAGGGCAAAAAACAGCGATACCTCATAAACTGATTGCTATATACACAGTTAATCTGTGTATGCCCGCCAGTTGTGAGGAGCCGCCCCATGGCCACCGCCGCCACCGATTCCGACGGCACGCCGCCGCATCCTGCCCCGCCCGCGCCCGCCGCCCGGCAGCGCAGGGCCGTCCGGTGGTGGCGGCGCCCGTGGATCGCGCCACTGGGACTGGCCACCCTCGTCTTCCTGGCGTTCTCAGTGCCGCGCTACCTGTCCCTGGACCCGCGGCAGGCGGCCGCCTACGGCGACGCGCCTGCCTGGAGCCTCGGCTGGTACTACCCGCTGCTGGTGACGCACATCTTCGCGGGAGCGCTCGTCATGCTCGCCGTCTGCCTGCAGGTGTGGCCCTGGCTGCGCCGCAACCACCCGGCGGTGCACCGGTGGAGCGGGAGGCTCTACGCCGGGCTCGGCCTCGCCGCGGTCGGCATCCCCTCGGTGCCGCTGGCGGTGCTCAGCACATCCGGCCCCGCGACGGCGGTGAGCACCGTCCTGTGGTCCCTGCTCTGGATCGCCTGCACGGCGCTGGGCTGGCGCGCCGCCCGGCGCCGCGACTTCGCCGCCCACCGGGCATGGATGGTGCGCAGCTTCGCGCTGATCTTCGCCATCGCGACGGACCGGGTCTGGATCGTGGTCTACGCGGTGACCGTCGGCCCGCTCGTGGAGCAGGCGGGTTCGCTCGGCGAGGACGGCGCGGTCATGGTCATGGCCGCCACGGCCTCCTGGTTCAGCTGGGTCGTCAACCTGCTCATCGCCGAATGGTGGCTCCAGTACCGCCGGCCGCCGCGGAGCCGGCCCGGCGCGGAGCGGAGGCCGGCGCCGGCCGCGGGCTGAGCCGCGGCCGGCACCGGGGGGGTTCAGCGGGCGGACGCCCGCAGGGCGGCGATGAACCATTCGAAGGCGGGCACGGCCGGCGGGAACGCCGGTGTCCCGTTGATCACGCCGAGGAGCGCGTAGTAGCGCTCGACGCGCGCGTCGGTGAACGCGGCGAAGTCATCGGCGGCCCGCTCGCGCTCGGCGGGCGCCGGGTCGGCTCCGGCGCGGTCGAGCGCCTCCGCCAGGCGCCGCAGGCCCTCGGCGGAGTCCGGGGCGACGCCGTCGGCGAGCGCCGCCCGGCCGGCATCGGCGGCCTGGGCGGCGAGGCGCTGGCTCGCCTCGTCGGGCTCCGCGGCGGCGCCGTCGGCCTTCGACTGCGCGCCGGCTTCGGCCATGCCGCGCACGCGCTCCCGGAACCCGGGGTCGCGCACGAGCTCGGCCAGCTCCACCCACGCCTCCACCTGCTCGGGTGAGGGGTCGGCGGGCAGATCGGCGCGGACCGCGCGCATGGCCTCGCGCGGCGTGTCGGCGGTGTCGAGGCCGCCGAAGACGTGGTCGTGGAATTCGTCCAGGATCTCCTGCCGCTCTTCGGCGGACAGGGTCGCGAGCCGGTGCATGAGCTGGATTCCCCTTGAGGTCGGTTCGGTGCGGGCCGCGGTCCGCAGGACCGCGCGGCGCAGGCGGAGCAGCCGGATCTGGGCGTCGAGCGCGTCGGCGTGCGCCGCCGCGACCCCGCCCAGGCCGCTCCGCCCGTCGAGGACGTCCCGGATCGCCGGCAGCCCCAGGCCGAGCGCGCGCAGCGTGCGCACCAGGTCGAGGCGCGCCACGGACGACGCGTCGTAGAGCCGGTATCCGGCGGCGGACCGCGCCACCGGAGGGACCAGGCCCGCGTCGGAGTAGAACCGGACGGCCTTGACGGAGAGGCCGCACCGTGCGGCCACGTCGCCGATGGCCTGCAGCGGCGCCTGCCCGTCTTCGTTCATGTCCGCCATCGTGGAGTCTCCCGCCGCGGGAGGGTCAAGCGCCGTTCCGCGGCGCTGGGCGCAGGTCTGCGGGGTAGCGGTCGGCTGCGGCGCGCAGGTGGCCGGCGAGTGCCGTGCGCAGCTCGGCCGGGGCGAGTACTTCGGCGTCGGCGCCGTAGGACGACAGCTCGTGCACGGCGACCGGCACCGACTCCATCAGCAGCGCCACCTCGGTGCGCCCGTCGGGGGCGGTGCCGAGTTCCTCCGCTCCGGTGGCGGTGCGTTCGGAGGAGAGCGCCGGCAGCAGGGCGCGGCCGCGGTCGGTGAGCAGCACGCGGACCCGCAGGCGGTACCGCGACTCCTCGAAGTCGCGGGACCGTGCGTCCCACGCCTCGGCCAGGTCGAACTTGGCGGGTCGGATGAAGGAGGCCCCGGTCGGCTCCGCGCCGCGGATCCGGTCCACCCGATAGGTGCGCACGGCCTCCAGGTCGTCGTCGGCGGCGCCGGCCGGCCGCGCCAGCAGGTACCAGGAGTCGCCCTTGAGGACGACGCCGAGCGGGTCCGCGGTGCGCTGCACCTCGGTGCCGTCGAACCGGCGGTAGGCGAGGGCGACCGTGCGCTCGCGCCACACCGCGTCGGCGAGCGCGGCGAGGTGGGGGGTGCCGCGCGGGGAGCGCCACCACGCGGTCGCGTCGAGGTGGAAGCGGGACCGGACCCGGTCGGCGCGTTCGGCCATCTCCTCGGGCAGCGCGGCTAGCAGTTTCAGCTGCGCCAGCGCCATCTCGGAGCCCAGCCCGAGCGCGCCGGCCGGGCCGGGCAGCCCGCTCAGGAAGAGCGAGTCGGCCTCGGCGCCGGTGAACCCGGTGAGCCGGGTGCGGTAGCCGTCGACCAGCCGGTAGCCGCCGCCGGTGCCGCGTTCGGCGTAGAGCGGCACCCCGGCGGCGCCGAGCGCCTCGGCGTCGCGGTAGACCGTCCGCTCGGAGCATTCGAGTGCGGTGGCGAGTTCAGCGGCGGTCATCCGCCCCCGGTTCTGCAGGAGCAGCAGGAATGACAGCAGGCGGTCGGCGCGCATGGTTCCAGTATGCGCGGCGCCGGCGGCCGTGCCGGCGCGGGGCGCACGGGCCCGGCGGCCGCCCCGCGGCGGGAGCGGGGCGGCCGCCGGCGCGTGCGGTCAGCCCGGCACGCCCGCGCGGAGCTCGGCCCATTCGGTGCGGGTGATGGCGTACTCGACGTCGCCGTGCTCAGAGCCCGGGATCGGCCGCCCCTCGTCGGTGAATGTGCGGACCAGGCGCAGGCCCGCCTTCTCCATCACCCGGCGCGACCCGGTGTTGACCGCCATGGTCTGGGCGAACACGCGCCGCACCGCCGGGTCGGCGAACGCGACGCCGAGCAGAGCGCGCGAGCCCTCCGTCGCGTAGCCGCGTCCCCACGCCGACCGGCGCAGCCGGTAGCCCAGTTCGGGCTCGTCGGCCGAGCCGCCCTGCGGCGGGCGCAGGTGGAACCAGCCGAGAAAGCCGCCGTCGTGCGTCTGCGCGGCCCAGAAGCCGCGGTCCTCCCCCCGCTCGTACCAGCCGAGCACGGCGGGCAGGATGCGCTCCCGCACGTCCTCCCGCGGCGTGGGGCGCCCCCCGTTCAGGTAGCGCATCACCTCCGGGTCGGCGTCCAGGCCGAACAGGAGCCCCTCGTCGTTCTCGGTGAAGCGCCGCAGCGCCATGCGCTCGGTCTCCAGGAAAACCGTCATCGCCATGTCCTCCGTCCCTTGACGATGCGGTCACCGTAGCCCGGCCCGCGCGCCCGCCCCGAGTACCGGCGAGACCCGGCCGGTCCCGGATAACCCGCCGCGCCCAGCCCACTCGGGCGCAATCCGGACCGGGGGCATGGAGCGCTGCAATGCGGCAGAAGGGAGGACATTATGGTCTGAACCCGTGCAGAGCCGTGCAGAAGGGGGCGCCGGGGCGACCCCCGGGTGGTCCGGGAGGCTCTGCCGGCGCTCGTCCCCGAGGCGGTCCTGCACGGCTCCGGGACGTGGCTGCGGCGTATCCGGGCCCCGCTGGCGGGGCCCGGCGGCGGCGCGTCAGCGGGGGAGGACCGCTTCGATCGCCTCGGTGACCTCTGCGGCTCCGGGGCTGGTCGCCGGGGCGAACCGGGCGGCAACCGACCCGTCCGGCGCAACCAGGAACTTCTCGAAATTCCAGCGCACATCGCCGGTGTGGCCCTCGGCGTCGGCCGCGCCGGCCAGCTCCGCGTAGAGCGGGTGCCGGCCGCCGCCGTTCACCTCGGTCTTCTCCGTCATCGGGAACGTGGTGCCGTAGGTGGCCGAGCAGAACTCGGCGATCTCCTCGGACGTGCCGGGCTCCTGGCCCATGAACTGGTTGCACGGCACGCCCAGCACCGTGAACCCCTGGCCGGCGTAGCGCTTCTGCAGCTCCTCCAGCTCGCTGTACTGCGGCGTCAGACCGCATCGCGAGGCGACGTTGACAACCAGTACGGCCGAACCGCGGTACTGCCCCAGCTCGGCAGAACCGCCGTTCAGGGCCCCGATCTCGACATCGAAAACGGACATGGCAACTCCTGACGGTGGGATCGCGGATGGCGGCCCAGCGGACACCTGCCTCCCGGCAGGGGACCCCTCGGTGCCGCACCCGCCCATGGTCCCCCACCCGCCCCACAGCCCTCCGGGCGCCCCGCTGCTGGGCCTGTTCAGCCGTTGGCGAGGGCGGCGATCAGGTCGCCCACGCGGACGACTCCCGCCACCTGGCCGAATGCGTTGACGGCCACGAGGTCGTCGTGGACCCGGTCGCCCGAGGCGCCCGCGACCCGCAGCGCCGCCCACACCGGTGCGTCGCGGGGCACTGTGCGCGCCGGTTCGGCCAGGCGCTCGGCCGGGCGCGACGCATGCAGCGCATGGCCGTACGGTCCCGTCACCGCGAGCAGGAAGCGCGCCCGGTCGCAGACGCCGGCGGGCCGCTCCCGGTGGTCGATGAGCACCACGCTGTTCAGCGCCGGGTCGTTGGTGAAGACGTCGAGGACCTCCGATGCCGTCGCATCGACGGGAAGGTCGGCCGGCGGGCGGAGGTAACCGGTGATCGACTCCCCGCCCTCGGGATGCGGCCGCTCCGCTGCGGGCTCGGGCACCGGGCGGACCGGAGCCCCGGGCTGCCAGTCCTCGTCGGCGAAGAGCGCGCCGGTGGCGAGCCGGACTCCCGCAGCGCGCACCGCGGTCAGCTCCTCCGGCGTGGAGACGCCGTCGGCGAGCGGGAAACCGTCCGCCTCCTTGGTGATCCGCCCGATCCCTTCGACCAGGGCGGCAGCGGACGGCTCGGTCGGCACTGCCGCGACGGTCGCCGGGTCGAAGCAGACGAGGAACGGCCGCGCCCGGAGGATCGCCTGGGGCGGCACGTCGGCCGCTATGGCGCACCGGAAGCCTGCTGCGCGCACGTGGCGCACGGCGCGGAAGAGGCGCTCGGCGGGGAGGTCAGCGGTGCCGTGCAGCCGCACCGTGATGTCCCGGGGGCGCCGCCCTGCCCGCCGGACCGCCGTCTCCAAGAGCGCGGGGGTGCGCGGATCGTCGGCGGCAGCGGGCGCAGGCAGCGGCAGCAGCAGCGGAAGCAGGGGCTCTGCCGCCGCCAGGGCGCGTCCTACTGCCGCGAACCTCTCGGCTGCGGCGGCGGGGTCGGCGACGGGCGGCCCGGACTCGGGATCGGTGCCCACGGCGAGCACGGATCCCGAACTGAGGTCGACCACGGGGTAGGTCCGCGGCGCTGGGTGGCGGCGCGGAGCCGGAAGCGGGCGTGCAGATGCGGAGGAACCGGACACGGGCCCGATCCTCTCGCTGACCACGGCTCCCGTCACCCCGCGACCAGCAGAGTTCAGCCGGTGCAAGCCGAGAGTTCACCGGCCCCTTCCGGTGCCGCCCCCGGGCGCAGACCGTGCGGCGCGCCAGAGTCCGCGGCCATGTGATGTGCGCCATCTCCAGTGGCCGGCGCTCGCGCTCGTGCTCTCCGGGATCCGCCGGATGGCGACTCCTCGCTGTGCCGTCCGGGCCGTTCGCCCGGAACGGGGGCGGCGAGGCTGGCGCGCATCCACTCCTGCGCGGGGGAGGGCCGGCGTGCAGAGGGAATGGCGCAGCCCGGGGCATCCGGCCGATCCCTTCCGTTTTCGGCGATTCGCCCTTCTGTGTCGGCAGGGGTCTGGAATGTCGGTGATGGAGTGGGTCGTCACTGTCGGCCGGGGTGTTCAGTGCCTCTGCGGCCGCGCGTGGGCGGGCAGTCCCGAGAAGCGCGCCCAGTCCACTGCGCCGGGGTGCTGGAGGACCGGCCGGGCCACCGCCGATTGCGCGGCGATCTGCAGTTGGCGGCCGCGTCCGAGAGGGGAGGGGGAACTGTTGGATAGAATTCCCACTGGGCCCAAGACGATCAGTTGCACCGACACTCCTCCGGGTGTCTCGCGCCCCCGGTCGTCTTCTGTGAATTGTGCCCCGGCCATTGCGCCGAAAATCGCGACCGGCGGCGCCGAAACTCGCGGAAGGTGGATTCTGTTCCGGGATTCGGGTGCTCAGCGGGGGTTTTCCGGGAAGTCCTGGAGTGTGTCCGAACTCGGCCATCGTGCCATTCTGAATTCCGGAACTGCGATTTCAAGGGGAGCGGAAACGCCGGGCGCGTGCAGGTGCAATTGCCGCTGCAGGTGAAAGGGAATCGTGCAGCTGCATGCGCGCGGAGCACGGTGCCGGGATCGGAGCGCACGGCGGGGCGCTGGTGCGCCGAAGGCGGCGGGTGCGGCAGGGTGGAGGCGTGAGCACCGAGAACGGGCGGTCCGGAGGCGGAGCAGGGGCTGCGCTGGCGGGGGTGCGGCCGGGGAATCGGCGGCCGCTGGACCTGCTGCTCGCCGTGTGCGGCACGCTGCTGCTGCTGGCCGTCCTGCTCGCGGTCGCCCTCGGCGGGGACCAGACCTCAGGGCCGGCGCCCGACGAGCTCCGCGCCTTGCTGCCGCCCTCGCTGCTCGCCCTGGTCGCCGCGGTCTCCAACACCGCCATCCTCGTGCTGGCGGCCGCCGTCGCCGTCGACCTCCTGGTGCGCCGCTCCGGCCGCGACGCGCTGCGCGGCCTGGCCGCGGCGTTCACCGGCTACGGCGGCGCGTGGGCGGTCAACGCCGGCATCGCTGCGGCCGCGGGACCCGCCGGGCCACCGGAGCTGTTCGCCGCGGCCTCCGGCGGGAGCACCTTCACCTCGCCGGTGCACGCCTACCTGGCCGCCGCCGTGGCGTTCGCCGCGGCGCTGGGGCCGCGGTTCATCGGGCCGCTGCGCACCGCGCTGTGGAGCGGCATCGCCGTCACCGCCCTCGCGGTGCTGCTGTCCGGCTTCTCCACCATTCCGGCGCTGCTGACCACCGCCGCGGTCGGCGCGACCGCCGCCGCGCTCGCCGGCTACGCGGTGGGCGCCTCCCGGCCCGCGTCGGTGGCCGAGCCGCTCCTCGGCGAGCTGCGCCGGTTCGGCCTCGACCCGCTCGGCCTGGAGCCGGCCGGCTCCGACGGCGACGGGTCGCTGCTGTTCACCGCCGATACGCCGCAGCGCCGCCTCGACGTCGTCCTGATGCGCGCCGACGCCCCGCTGCGCATGCTGCAGCGGCTGGCCGGCGCCGCGCTGCTCCGCGGCCCCGTCGCGCCGCCGCTCACCCTCTCGCTCAGCCGCCGCCTCGAGCACGCAGCGCTGCTGGCGTTCGCCGCCCGCAACGCCGGCGCCTCGGTGCCGCGGCTGCTCGCCATCGGCGAGCTCGGCGCCGGCACCGCGGTGCTGGTCACCGAGCACCTGCGGCTGCGCCCCCTGGACGAGACCGCCGACGCCGAACTGGACGACGCCGCCCTCGACGGGCTCTGGCGCGAGCTGGCGCTGCTGCACCGCAACCGCATCACGCACGGGGCCATCGACGGCTCGGTCGCCGGCTGGCGGCTGTCCGGGCGGCCCGCCTTCACCGGCCTGTGGGCGGGCGGTGTCGCCGCGGCGCCGCTGAAGACCTCGCTGGACACCGCGGCGCTGCTCACCACGCTCGCGCTGCGCACGGGGCCCGAGCGGGCGATCGACTCGGCGGTGCGGGTGCTCGGCCTGCCGGCCGTCGCTGCGCTGCTTCCGCTGCTGCAGACCGCCGGCCTGCCGTTCGCGCTGCGAAGACGGATGCGCGGCCGCAGTGGCGTCCTCGCCCAGCTCCGGAACGGCATCCTCGGACTGGCCCCCGAGGCGCCGGCCCGCCCCGCGCGGCTGGAGCGGATGCGCCCGCGGACCGTGCTCAGCGTTGCCGCGGTCACCGTCGTCGCGCTGGTGCTGGCCAACCAGCTCGCCGGCGTCGACTTCTCCACCATCACCGGCGCCGAGCTGCACTGGGCCGCGGCCGCGTTCGCCGCCGCCACCGGGTGCATGCTCGCCGCAGCCCTGGCGCTGATGGGGTTCGTCCCCATCCGGCTGCCGCTCTGGACCACCGTCCTCGTGCAGTACGCGGCGTCGTTCATCCGGATCGCCACTCCCGCGGGGGTCGGCTCCATTGCGCTGAACACCCGCTACGTCACCTGCCAGGGGGCCTCCACCGGGCTGGCGATCTCCGCGGTCGGGCTCTCCCAGGCGGCCGGGCTCATCACCCACGTGCCGATCCTGCTGTTCTGCGCCTACCTCACCGGAACCGGCCGGTTCACCGACTTCTCGCCCTCGGGCACGCTCATCGCGGTGGTCACCGCGCTCGCCGTGCTGGTCGCCGCCGTGCTCGCGGTGCCGCGGCTGCGCGGCGCGGTCGCCGACCGGGTCCGCCCCTACTTCCGCGGCGTGCTGCCCCAGCTGCTCGACATGCTGCAGAGGCCCGGACGCCTCGCCATGGGGCTGGGCGGCACTCTGCTGCAGACCCTCTGCTTCGTACTGGCGCTCGACTTCTCCGTCGCCGCGTTCGGCGGCAGCGCCGACCTTGCGGCGATCGCCGTGGTCTTCCTGGCCGGCAACGCGCTCGGCTCGGCGGCCCCCACCCCCGGCGGGCTGGGGGCCGTGGAAGCGGCGCTGCTCACCGGTCTGACCACGGTGGCCGGGATCCCCGTCGCGGTGGGCCTGCCCGCGGTCCTGCTGTTCCGGGTGCTGACGTTCTGGTTCCCGGTGCTGCCCGGCTGGGGCGCCTTCCACCTGCTGCAGCGCTGGAAGGCCATCTGAGCACCGCGGGCCGCGGAGCCGCTCCGCCGCCCGCCCGGCTGCCCCGGGTCAGCCGCGCGTCTGCGCCCGGTGCTGGGCGCCCTCCGGAACCGCCACCCCGGTCGGCTCCGCCGCCGCGCGCGAGGACGCCATCGCGGTGATCGCCACCAGGATGACCGCGGCGCCCAGCCACTGATGCCACGCCAGCTGCGCCCCCAGCACCGCCACGCCCACGAAGGCGGCGACCAGCGGGAAGGCGATCTCCGCGATGGTGGCGCGGCTTGCCGGAGTGCGCGACAGGCCCCAGTAGTACAGCGACAGGGCGATCAGCCCCGGCACCAGTGCGAGCAGCAGCAGAGTCGGGATCTGCGCCGGTGGCAGGGCCAGCGAATATCCGGTGGCCAGGCTGATCAGCAGCGCGATCGGCAGGCCGAAGGTGAACCGGACCGCGGTGACGTGCAGGAACGACATCGACGTGCCCGCGAACCGGCCGAGCACCGTGCCTGCCGCCCACAGTGCCGCGGCGCCGATCGCCAGCCCCGCACCGGCCGCGCTGTCCAGCGAGACCGACAGCGGGTCGGGGAAGGCCAGCAGCCAGGTGCCGGCCAGCGCCGGCAGCGCGTACAGGGCGAAGCGCGGCCGCAGCCGCTCGCCGAGCAGCAGCACCGCCAGCAGGATCGCGAACAGCGGCTGCAGCTTCTGCAGGACCTGGGGGGTGACCGGGTCGCCCACCGTGAACGCGAGCGTGAACAGGGTGGTGGCCAGCGCCGACGACCCACCGCCCACCACCGCCATCGCGGCGATCGCCCGCGGGCCCGCCGCGGCCAGCGAGCGGAAGGCCGGAACGATCCACGGCAGCAGGCACAGCGCGATCACGGCGTGCTCGTAGAAGACGATGGCGGGGGCCGGCATGACCGCCGACAGCGGCTCGCGCATCAGCGCCGAGGTGCCCCACATCCCGGCGGCGACCGCCACCGCCCACATCCGGTCTCCGCGCACCCGCTCCGCCACACTGCCTCCGCTCCCCGAACACCCGGGGCATCATCGCACGCCGTGTGATTGCGGGACATTTCGTCCCGGGAAACGGGACGGCCCCCGCACCCCGGAGGGGGCGGGGGCCGCCGCGCGCGGCTCAGGCCTGCGGTTCGACCATCAGCAGGCGGTCCATCATGTCCTGCATGGTGACCAGCCCCACCAGCGGTGCGCGGCCGCCCGCGGGGGCCTCGCCCTCCACCAGGGCGAGGTGGCTCCGGCTCTCCCGCATGATGCTCAGCGCCGCATAGATCGGCGCCTCCGCGCTCAGCGTGGGGACCGGCCGCATCAGATCGGCCGCACCGGTACCGGGCGCGCTGGTCAGCGCGTCGCGGACGTGCACGACGCCCAGCGGGCGGTCGCCGTCCAGCACCACCAGCCGCAGGTGGCCCGAGTCGCGGGAGACCCGCTTGACCTCCTCCAGCGGGGCGTCCCGCTCGACCGCGGCGAGCTCGGCCAGCGGGGTGGTGATGTCGCGCAGCGGCCGGGAGTTGACCTCCAGCGCGCTGGCGAGCTGCACGCGGCGCTCCTCGTCGAGCGCGCCGGCCTTGGCCGAATGGTCGACGAGCACCTTCAGGTCGTCGGGGTTGTGCCCCGAGGCCACCTCGTCGACCGCCGTCACGCCCACCCGGTGCAGGCACCAGTTGGCCATCCCGTTCAGCACGACCAGCATCGGCCGGGTGAACCACATGAAGGCCCGCATCGGGATCGCCAGCAGGGTCGCCGACTTCTCCGGGTGCGAGATCGCCCACGACTTCGGCGCCATCTCGCCCACCACCAGGTGCAGGAAGGTGACGACGACCAGTGAGAGCACGTAGGCCACGGCGTACCCGGCCGCGTCCGGGAGCCAGGCGAACCACGGCTCCATCAGGTGCTTCACGGCCGGCTTGGTGATCGCGCCCAGCGCCAGCACACACAGCGTGATGCCGAGCTGGGAGCCGGCCAGCAGCAGCGACAGGTCCCGCGCGCTGCGCAGGGCCGCCCGCGCGGAGGCCGACGTCTCGGCGGCCTCCTCCAGCCGGTAGCGGCGGGCGGCGATCAGGGCGAACTCGATCGCGACGAAGAACGCGCTGGCGGCGATGATCAGCACCGACAGCACCAGGGCCAGCAGCGGATTCATGTCACTCATGCGCTGACCTCCTTCGCGTCGGCGCCGCCGGCCTCGCCGGCCGGTTCGCCGGCGTGCTCGTGCAGCTCCAGCCGGACCGTCTCCGGCACGTGCCGGTCGACCCCCTCGACGGTGAGGGTGATGCTCCGGTGCGGCTCGTCCTCCGGCGCGCCTGCGTGGCGCGGCAGCGCGACGTCGACGCAGTCCCCGTCCTCGGGGAGCCGGCGCAGCTCGTTGATGACGAGCCCGCCGATCGTCTCGTACTCGCCCTCGGGCAGGTCGTGGCCGAGCATCCGCTCCACCTCGTCGACGTGCAGCGCGCCGGGCAGCACCCAGGCGCCGTCCTCGGTGACGCGGGCCTCGCCCTCGTCGGCCGGGTCGTGCTCGTCGGCGATCTCGCCCACCAGCTCCTCAGCGAGGTCCTCGGTGGTGATCACGCCGGCCAGGCCGCCGTACTCGTCCACCACGCAGGCGAACTCCTCACCGGACTCGCGCAGCCGCGCCAGGACGCCGGGGAGCGTCAGCGAGGCGGGCACCAGCACCGCCGGCCGCGCCACCTCCGCCACCGCGACCGCGTCCAGGTCGGCCTCGCCCTGGGAGAGCACATCCCGCAGGCACACCACGCCGACGATGTCGTCGACGTCGCCGCCCATCACCGGGAACCGGGAATGCCCGCCGGCCATCAGCTCGACGACCCGGCTCACCTTGTCGTCGGCCTGCACCGTGTCGACGTTGGGCCGCGGGATCATCGCGTGCTCCGCAGTGCGGTCGTGGAAGTCCAGGGTGCGGTCGAGCAGCGTGGACAGCTCCGCGGGCAGGTCGCCGCTGTCGCGGGACTCCTCCACGATCCGCTCCAGGTCGGCCGCTGTCGCGGCGTGCTGGACGTCCTCCACCGGCTTGATGCCGACCCCCTTGAGCAGGAGGATCGACGCCTGGTCGAACAGCTTGATGATCCACCCGAACAGGCGCAGGTAGATGCCGGTCGACAGGGCCAGCCGGCGCGCCACCGGCTCGGGCCGGGCGATGGCGAGGTTCTTGGGGAAGAGCTCGCCGAAGACCATCTGGACCATCGTGGAGAAGATCAGCGCGAACGCGGCGCCGATCGCCAGCCCGACGCCGGCCGGAACGCCGGCCAGGCCCAGGGACGCCCCGACACCGGAGCCCAGCAGCGGCTCGGCGAGCGAGCCGACCAGCAGGCCGGTCACGGTGATCCCCAGCTGCGCGCCGGAGAGCATGAACGACGTCTGCTTGGTGATGCCCAGGGCCCGCTTCGCGCCGGCGTCCCCCTGGGCGGCGCGGGCCTGCAGGCGGGAGCGGTCCACCGCCATGTAGCCGAACTCCTGGGCGACGAAGTAGCCCGTCGCGGCGGTGATCAGCACGATCACCGCGATGCCCAGGAGGATGTCTATGAGGATGCTCACCGGTCGCGCCCCCCGAATCGGGCGGCCGGGAGCGGACCCGCAAGGGCGCCGCGCGCCTCCTCGGAGTCATTCCCTGCGCGCGCGCCCACCGGTGAAGGCGGGTCGTCGGGGTCGGATATGCAGCGCTCTGCGTGCTTCAGAGCGCTGCCGGTACTTCGGGACGGATCCACTGTTCCTCTCTCTGCTCGGTCACTGGGAGATACGGTCGCGGACTCTCGGAAATTCCCGGGAGTGCGCGTTCCAACCCTGCTCAGAGGGTGGGTTCGGGGAGCCGCGGCCCGAGGGGCCCGGCGGGGATCGGTGCGGACTGCCTGTCGCGGATGCGGTGCGCCGCCGCGGCGGCGCGGGCCGGTCAGACGTGCGCTGCGGCGTCACCACCGTGCACGGGTGCTGCGCCGGCGCTCCATTCGCGGCGGCGCGCTTCGGCGATCGCAACGGAGGCGGCGACCGCGACGTTGAGCGAGCCGACCCGCCCGACCTGCGGGATGTAGGCGGCGGAGTCGGCGGCGGAGAGGAGGGCCGGCGAGACGCCGTGGTCCTCCGAGCCCAGGGCGATGCACACGTCGCCCTCCAGGGCCGCCTCATGCAGCGGGAGTGCGTCGCGGGCCAGTTCGAGTGCGGCGACGGAGTAGCCGTCGGCGCGGGCCGCAGCGGCGGCGTCCGGCCCGGTGCGGACCCGCTCCAGGCGGAGCTTCTGCTCCGACCCCAGTGCGGTCTTGCCGACGTTGGGGTGGGCGGGGTCGGTGGTGTTGCCAGCCAGCCACACCGTCTCCACGCCGAACACTGCTGCGGTCCGCAGGATGGAACCCAGGTTGAACGGCTGGGTGACGGACTCGATGATGAGGGCGATACGGCCCTCGGTGCGCCTGCGCCACTGGCGGTTGAGACGTTTGACGTCGGTGGGGCGCAGCTGCGTGCTCACCTGGTGCGGGTTCCTCGTGGTCGGCGGTGCGGACGGCGAGCGGATGCCTGCCGCGTGTCGGCCAGCATACCTGCAGGCCCTGCGGGTGAAGCAAGGTCGCTCTGCGGGGGTGAACGGCTGAGGTGCGGGGGTGGTTCCCGGGACGGGCGCCGTTCCCTGGGAATTCTGGGGAATTACCGGGCGGATGCGGCGCGCCGGTCCTAGGGCCGGTCGACGCGGAGCACGCGGTAGCCGGCCCGCGATGCGTGCCGCGATGCTGGATGGCCCTGCTGCTCCAGCCAGCGGTGCAGCGAGTCGCCGCCCAGGTTGCGCTGGACGACCAGGTAGGCACTGCCGCCCGGGGCGAGCCGGCCGAGCCACACTGTGAGCAGCCGGTGCAGGGCGGGCTTGCCGATGCGGATCGGCGGGTTGGACCACAGCGCGTCGAACGGGCCCTCGACGGCCCGGAGCGGCGTGCCGTCTGCCGGGGTGCCCTCTTCGGTGACCTGTACGAAGCGCGCCCGCTCCGCATGCGCGGCGGCGGCGTTGGCGCGGGCCAGCTCCAGGGCGCGGGTGTTGACGTCGGTGCCCAGCACATCGGCCTCAGGGGCCCGGGCCGCCATGGTGAGCGCGATCGGCCCGTAGCCGCAGCCCACGTCGGCCAGCCGCCCGTGCTGGGGCGGCGGCGGTACCGAGTCGAGGAGGACCCGCGTGCCCAGGTCCACCCTGTCGGGTGAGAAGACGCCGCGGTCGGTCCCCAGTCGCAGGTGGAGGTCGGCCAGGACGAGGTCGACCGTCGCCGGCCGGCGGGCCGCGCCCGGCTCGGCGTCGAAGTAGTGCTCAGCCACGCGAAGACGCTACCAGCGGCGATCGGGCCGCCGGTCCTGCCGGCCGGGGAAGCGCGCCGACGGCGGGCAGCGCCGCGCCCGCCCGGGGCTGTTCGGAGGCGCCCGGCCGGCGCGGGGGAGACGCAGATCGCAAACCGCTCGGTATGTAACGTTGGGGTGCGGCGGCGGACGTGTCCTCCCCTGGCTGCGTCCCCAGGGCGCGGGCAGCCGTGCCGGTGCGGGAGCCGTACCGGGTAGCCAGCCGCACCCGACCCGACCGCGCCCGCGGTCCCGTCCCCGAGAGGAACCGCCCGTGCAGCGATTCGACGGCAAAGTCGCCATCATCACCGGAGCCAGCCGAGGCATCGGCCTGGCTGCAGCCAAGCGCATCGTCGCCGAGGGCGGGCGCGTCGTCATCACGGCCCGCAAGCCCGAACCGCTGGAGAAGGCCGTTGCCGAACTCGGCGGCCCCGAGCACGCCCTCGGCATCGCCGGCAAGGCCCACGACGCCGAGCACCGCGCCGACGTCATCCGCCGCACCCTCGACACCTTCGGCTCCATCGACATCCTGGTGAACAACACCGGTACCAACCCGGTGCTCGACGCCATCGTCAACGTCGAGCCGGCCGCCATGGCCAAGATCTTCGAGATCAACGTGATCGCCGCCGCCTCCTGGGTGTCGGCGGCCTACTACGCGTGGATGAAGGACCACGGCGGCGCCGTCGTCAATGTGGCCTCGCTGGCCGGCCAGCACCCCTCGCCCGGCATCGCGATCTACGGCGCCAGCAAGGCGGCGCTGATCAACCTCACCGAGCAGCTCGCCTACGAGCTGGCGCCGTCGATCCGGGTGAACGCCGTCGCGCCGGCCGTGGTCAAGACCGACTTCGCCCAGGCGCTGTACGCCGACGACGAGGAGGGTGTGGCCTCCGGCTACCCGCTCAAGCGGCTCGGCGAGCCCGCTGACATCGCCGCGGCGATCGCCTTCCTCGCCTCCGACGACGCCTCCTGGGTCACCGGTCAGATCCACACCCTCGACGGCGGCCGCACCCTCAGCGCCGGCGTGGAGTAGCGGCCGCTCCGCCGGACCGCCTCCGCAGGGTCCGTAACCCGCCCGGTGCCGCCGGAGGGAGCGGGCCCTGCCGGGGCCTCGGGGGTGGGCGCGGGGGCGCGCCCGTGAACGGCGCGCCGGGCAGGAGGCGGCTCTTGCCCGGGGGCTCGGCGACGGGCCTCTCTCCGGACGCGCGGCTGCGTCCGCCGGACCGGCCCGCAGCGGCGCGGCCGGCGGCTGGCGTGGGGCAGCGGCGGAGCCGGCCCGCGCAGCGGGTTCCGCCGCGCGCCCCTTCCAGCGCCGCGCCGGACACGCCGCACGATCCGCGGTGGCCGGTCCCCGCCGGCCCGCGCGCAGCCCCGGGCGGAGCACCGCGCGGCGTGCAGCCGGGCGCGCCGCTCGGACCGTTGGCGGTAAGTGAGCGGGAATGACCGCTGTTGCGGGGGTTGCGGGTGCGGCGTTGCGCCGTCGGCGCAGGCAGACGATCATGGAGGGAGGTCGCGGGCGGGCGGCCGGGCTCCACCCGGTCGGCACCGGCGCGATCGGCCCCGCGTGCCGCGGGGCCACGGGCCGGATGCGCGGCGCGGGCACCAGGCGCCCGTCCCCTCACGCGCACGCGGCCGCAGAAGCAGGCGGCCGCGCACCGCAGACGAGGGGGAGCACCATGCACACCATGAAGCGCTGGAACATCGAGGTCGTCCTCTCCGAGGAGGCCGCCGGCGACGCCGCCGACACCTGGGCCGACGCCGAACTGCGCGCTGAAGGCTCCGACCTGCACGGCCGCGGCCGCGCGCGCAAGCACCCCGCTGACTCCGACAGCCCGGAGATCGGCGAGGAGCTGGCCGTCTCCCGTGCGCTGTCGGACCTGTCCCGGCAGCTCCGCCAGGTCGCCGCCGAGGACATCGCCGACAACACCGGCCGGCCCTGGCGGCCCTGATCCGGCCGGGCGCGCGCCCGGAGTTCCGCCGCACGGCCGAATGTGGACGGGCAGACCAGGACATTCCTACACTGCCCCGTGACCGCGGTGGGGCAGACTCTGCTCGCGCGCCCGACCCCGCCCCCGAGGGCGGGCTTTTTGCGTCCGGCGGGGACCGCCCCGCATACCAGCCGACCGAAGGGACGGTACCTTCCGTGCCTACCGCGACCCGCATTGCGGACCCCTGCGCACCGCGCGCCGCAGCACCGGACCGGCCGGTGCTCCGCCGCGGCGGAGGGAGCCGGTGAGCGGGGCCGCGCCGCGCACCGTGGGAACGGCCGACGCAGCCGTCCTCGGGGCGGCGGCGATGGTGGGCGCCGGGGTGTTCGCCGTATTCGCCCCCGCCGCGGGCGAGGCCGGCGCGTGGCTTCCGGTGGCGCTGGTGCTCGCCGGCATCGTCGCGTTCTGCAACGCCACCTCGGCGATGCGGCTCGCCGTCGCCCACCCGCGCTCCGGCGGTGCCTACGTGTGGGGCCGCGCACGCCTCGGCGACCTGTGGGGCTACCTGGCCGGCTGGTCGTTCACCGTCGGCAAGACCGCGTCCTGCGCGGTCATGGCGCTCGCCTTCGCCTCCTACGCGCTGCCGGGGTGGGAGCGGCCCGCCGCCGCTGCCGCCGTGCTCGTGCTGACCGTGCTCAACCTGTTCGGCCTGCGCTCGACGGCGCGCACCGCGCGCATCCTGCTGGCCGCCGTCGCCCTGGTCCTGGCCGGCGCGGTGGCCGCCGCAGCCTCCTCGGGCCGCGCCGACTCTGCGAACCTGGCCCTGGACGGCGCCTGGCCGGGCTCGTTCGGCCTGCTCGGCGCAGCCGGCATGCTGTTCTTCGCGTTCGCCGGCTACGCCCGCATCGCCACCCTGGCCGGCGAGGTCCGCGACCCCGCCCGAACACTGCCGCGGGCGACGATGATCGCGCTCGGGGCGGTCCTCGCCACCTACCTCGCCGTGGCCCTGGCGGTCCTCGCCGTCCTCGGCCCGCAGCGCCTCGCCGCCTCGCAGGCCCCGCTGGCCGACGCCATGCGGGCCGCAGGCGCCCCGGAGCTGGTCCCGGTCGTCGCCGCCGGCGCGGCCCTGGCCGGCCTGGGTGCGCTGCTCGCGCTGCTGCCGGCGGTCGCGCGCACGGCGGCGGCCATGGCCGACGACGGCCACCTGCCCGGCGTCCTCGCGCGGCGCAGCGCCCAGCGCGGCACACCGTGGGTGGCCGACACGGCCGTGGGCGCCGCAGTGATCCTGCTGGTGCTCGTATTCGACCTGGGATCGGCGGTGGCGTTCTCGGCGTTCGGTGTGCTCGTCTACTACGTCATCACCAACGCCTCGGCACTGCGCCTGGGCCCGGACGAGAACCGCCCGCCGCTCTTCGTGGCGCTGGGCGGCCTCACCGGCTGCGTCGTCCTGGCGATGAGCCTGCCGCTGACGGCCGTCGCGGCCGGCGTCGTGGTCATCGCCCTCGGCGGCGCCGCCTACGCCGTCACCCACCGCCCGGGCACCGCTCCGCCGCCTCCCGCGGACGACCGGGCGGCCTGACGGCAGGGCCCGTACCGCTTCGGCCGCCGCTGACGTCCGCTTCCGCGGGTGCGGCAGGGCCGGGCGCGGACCGGGGGGGGGGGAGCCGAGGCGCCCAGCGCGGCCGGCTGCGGGGCGCGGCCAGCCGCGCGGCAGCGACTGCGGACGCGTGCATTCCCGGCCGCTGGGCGGCGGAGGAGGGGGAGGGCGCCGGGACCACCGGTCCGCGGCTGCGGTAGGGCACGCAGCAGCGGAGCGGCGGCGCAGGCCGCTCCGCGGGAGGCGGCAGCGGGTCAGGTGGTACGGAAGCCGGCGGGGGCGATCTCCGGGACGGTGGTCAAGACCGCCCGGGCCGTTGCGGAGAGGGGCAGGCCGGAGAGCTCCTCCGGTGAGAACCACGCGGCGTCGGCGGTCGAACCGTCGACCTCGGTGACCACCGGCGGGCTCGGGTGGGCCACCGCCACGCGGTAGATCGCCCAGACCGCATACACCTCGGTCGCCGAGGCCTCCGTGCCGTGCATCCGGCCGTGGACGCCGGCGCGGTGGTGGAACAGGACCGAGGCCAGCGCGCCCACCGCGGCGTCCTGCCCGCACTCCTCGAACACCTCGCGGTGCAGGGCCGACGCCGCGTCCTCACCGTGGTCGACGCCGCCGCCCGGCAGGTGCCAGGTTCCGGCGCCCGGGTACCCCGGGGCGATCAGGGAGAGCAGCAGCCGCCCGTCTGCTCCGGTGACCAGGCCGTAGGCGGCGAACCGGCGCAGCGACGGGCCGGGCCGGGGAGCCTCGTCCGCGGCCAGCTCGGCGAGCTCCGGCGTGTGGGCCCGGGCCGCCCGCGGCCCCGGAACCGCTCCGGAGCGCGCGGAGTGCGCCGGAGCGGACGGGGCGGAGTCGAACAGGATCCGGTCCACGTGCAGGTCGAGCTGGCCGCTCGGTCCGTCGACCACCGCACGCTCCAGCAGCACCGCGCGCGGCGTGAGGGCCGCCGCCGGCGGCAGGCCTGCCGACCGGCGCGCTGCGGCCGCCGGGTCCTCGCCGAAGAGCAGGCGGGTGCCGGGGCCGTCGTCCACGTGCACGGTGACCCTGCGGGTGGGAACCGGAGCGCCGGTCACCGCGCCGCCCGCGTGGCACCGCCGGCACCGGCGGGCTCGGCCGCACCGTCGGCCGGCGGCCCGCCCGCGGCGCCGCGGGCCTCCGACAGCAGCGCCGGAAGCCGGTCCAGGCCGGCGATGACGGTCAGGTCGCTGCGCTGCCCGTGCAGGCCGCGGCGGTCGAGCAGGATCGCGCGCAGGCCCGCGGAGGCCGCGCCGAGCGCGTCGGCGTCCAGGTGGTCGCCGACGTGCCAGGCGCTCTCCGGCGCCACCCCGGCGCGAGCGCAGGCGGCGGCGAAGATCCGCCGGTCGGGCTTGCCCGCCTCGGCCGTGTCCGCGCAGACCACGGTCGGGAAGCGGTCGGCCAGGCCGAGCCGGTCCAGCTTGTCGTGCTGCAGCTCCGCCACCCCGTTGGTGATGACCCCGAGCGCGACCCCGGCGCCGGCGAGCGCGTCCAGCGCGGGTACCGCGTCGGCGAACGCCGTCCACGCCGAGCGGTGCGCCGCCAGGTAGCGGTCGAAGAGCCCGTCGCAGTCGGCGTCGGAAACAGCGGTGTGCCCGGCCTGGACCGCCAGGGCGCGCACCCGCTCACGGCGCTGCTCGGCGAGGGTGAGGCGGCCGTCGACATAGGCGCCGAAGGAGATCTCGGTCTGCACGTCCCACAGCGAGCGCGCGGCGTCGAAGTCCGGGTGGCCCAGCTGCGCCATGAGCGCGCGCAGCCCGGCCGAGCTCGCGGTGCGCTCGTCGAGCAGCGTGTCGTCCAGGTCGAAGAAGATCGCCGCAGGTGCGGCGCTGGTGTGGGGCATCGTTCCTTGTCTCGTCAGACTCTCGTCGGTCCCGCTCCCCCTGGAACGGGCGGGGCGCCCGCGGCGCCCTCGGGGCAAACAGGGCTACGGTACCGGTCGAACTGGGACGATGCGCCATGAATCGGGAAGGCCGGACCCGGTCACCGCCTCCGCGGTTCCCGGCCGGGGCGGAGGTCAGGGCAGGCGCCGGGTCCACAGCAGCGACGCCGCAGCCGCCGCGGCGCCCAGCAAGGCGGCCGCCCGCACCCACCAGATGACGTTCTCCTTGTATTCGATCTCACTGCCCAGCGAGGAGCCGATGTCGCCGTAGACCTCCCCGAGTTCGTCCTCGGTCTCGGCCTCGTAGAAGTGGCCGCCGGTGTCGCCCGCGAGCCGCTCCAGCGCCTCCTTGTCGATGTCGGCCTCCACCGGCTCGCCGTTGATCTCCACCAGCGCCGCGCCGCTGCCGAACGCGATCGTGGAGACCGGCACCTCGGCCTCGGTGGCCTCGCGGATCGCCGCGGTGATCGGCCGCCCGCTGGTGTTCTCGCCGTCGGAGAGCAGCACGACCGCCGCCGGCGGCGGGTTGTCGTCGGCCTCCTCGTCGAAGGACTCGATGGACTGCAGCGAGGCGAAGACGCCCTCGCCGATCGCGGTGCCCGGCGAGATCTGCAGTCCCTGCACCGAGTCGGCGACCGCCTGGTGGTCCTGGGTGGGCGAGGCGACGACGCCGGCCGAGGCCGAGAAGCTCACCAGCCCGACGTTGAACCGCTCCGGCAGCGACTCCACGAACCCCACCGCCGACTCCTTGGCCGCGGTGATCCGGTCCGGGTCGACGTCGTTGGCCACCATCGACGGCGACACGTCGATCGCCACCATGATCGTGGCCCGCTCCCGAGGCACCTCCACCGGCATCGCCGGGCGGCCCAGTGCGACGGCGAGCACCCCCAGCATGGCGAAGAACAGGCCGGCCCCGATGTGGCGGTGCCAGCCCGGGCGCTGCGGCGCAACCCGGTCGAGCAGTGCCAGGTTGGTGAACCGCGCGGCGTGCTCGCGCCGCCGCAGCTGGGCCCACACGTACCAGGCGATGAGCACCGCCAGTGCGGCGAAGGCGCCGGCCATCCACCAAGGGGCCAGGAAGTTCACCGGTTCGTCTCCCGTTCTGCGGATCCCCGTCCGGCGTGTCCGGTGCGGTCCGGGGCGAGGTCGTCGTGGGTGGGCGGTTGGAATGGCGGGGGCGGCTGGCGCGGTGGGCGGCCGGCCCGCGCGCTAGTGCGGCGCGGCGGGGGAGTGGCGGGCGAGCCGGTGCGCGGTGCGGCGCTGCTCGATGACGAAGCGGGCCATGTCGAGGATCCAATCGCGGTCGGTGCTCAGCCGCAGGTGGGGCACGCCGCAGCGGCGCAGGCCCGCGGCGATCGCGGCGCGCTGGTCGGCCGCAGCCTGCCGGTACCGGGCGGCGACCGCACGGGTCAGCCGCACTTCCCGGGACCGGCCCGTCTCCGGATCGGCCAGCTCCACCCAGCCCAGGTCGGGCAGCTCCAGCTCGCGCGGGTCGACCACCTCGATCGCCAGCACCTGGTGGCGCGCTGCAAGACGGCGCAGCGGCCGCTCCCAGCCCGCCTCCGGCGGCGGGGCGCCCGGCGCGGCGGGCAGCGGGGTGTCCAGGAAGTCGGAGACGACCACCCGCAGGCCGCGGCGGGTCTGGCTGCGGGCGAGCTCGGTGAGCGCATCGGCGAACGACATCGCGCCGGCGGCCTGCGCGCCGCTGCGCGGTGCGGCCCGAACGGTGGACAGCATCGTGGTCAGCGCCGCCTTGCCGGAGCGCGCCGGCCAGCGCCGGACCCGGCCGCCGTGCAGGAAGTAGGCGCCGAACCGGTCACCCACCCGCTGGGTGAGCACGTTCACCGCGGCCAGCGCCCCGATCGCCACGTCGCGCTTCTCCGCGGCAGCGGTGCCGAAGTCCATCGACGGCGACAGGTCCAGCAGGGTCCAGCTCTCCAGCTCGCGGTCGGCGACCAGGTCGCGCACGTGCGGCACCGTGGTGCGCGCGGTGACCGCCCAGTCCATGTGCCGCACGTCGTCCTCGCCGGGCTGGTAGCGGCGCGCCTCGGCCGGCTCGCTGCCCGGGCCCAGCCGCAGGCCCAGGTGCTCGCCGTGCAGCAGGCCGTCCAGGCGGCGCACGATGCGCAGGTCCAGCTTGCGCAGCGCCTCGTGCGCGCGGGGGTCGAGCGGGGTGCGCGGCGGCAGCGGCGGGCTGCTCCGCTTGCGCGCGGGGCCGGGCACGGCTCAGCCCGCCGGAGCCGGCGCGGCGGCGCCGGGCGCGCCGGCGGCACCGTCGGACGGGGCGTCCCAGATGACCCGGGGCGGCGGCACCGCTGCCAGCACCCGGTCGATCACCTGCTCGGTGGTGACCCCGTCGGCCAGCGCGTCGAAGGTCAGCACCAGCCGGTGCGCCATCACGTCGCGCGCCAGCAGCCGCACGTCGTCGGGGAGCACGTAGTCGCGGCCGCGCACCAGCGCCAGCGCGCGGGCGGCGGCGACCAGGCCCAGCGTCGCCCGCGGGCTGGCGCCGACCTCCACGGCGCGGGACAGCTCGGCGAGGCCGTGCTGCTCCGGCTGGCGGGTGGCCATCACCAGCCGCACCACGTAGTCGGCGACCAGCTGGTGGACGTGCACCCCCTCCGCGGCGGTCTGCAGTTCGCGCAGCGTGACCGGGTCGAGGATGCGCCGCGCCTCCGGCGGCGCGGTACTCATCCGGCGCAGGATCTCCATCTCCTCGGCCGCCGTCGGGTGCGGCACGTTGATCTTCATCAGGAAGCGGTCGCGCTGCGCCTCCGGCAGCGGGTACACACCCTCCGATTCGACCGGGTTCTGGGTGGCGACCACGATGAACGGGTCCGGTACCGGGTGGGTGGCGCCGCCCAGCGACACCTGCCGCTCCGCCATCACCTCCAGCAGCGACGACTGCACCTTCGCCGGCGCCCGGTTGATCTCGTCGGCCAGCACGAAGTTGGCGAACACCGGGCCGAGCTCCACGTCGAACCGCTCCGTGGAGGGGTAGTAGATCCGGGTGCCCACGATGTCGGAGGGCACCAGGTCCGGCGTGAACTGCACCCGGGAGAACGACCCGCCGGCGACCGTGGCCAGCGTCGACACCGCGAGCGTCTTCGCGATGCCGGGCACCCCCTCCAGCAGGCAGTGGCCGCGCGCCACCAGGCTGACCATGGTGCGCTCGACCATCTCGTCCTGGCCCACGATGACGGAGGAGACCTCCTGCAGGGCGGTGCGCAGCAGGCGTGTCGGGTCGCCCGCGCCCCCCTCACCCGCGGCGGGGCGCTCGTGCGCGCCGTCGGCGTCGTGCATCGGTGCTGCCCTTCATTCGGCGCGGAGCGCTGACGCGGCTCGGTCCGCCCAGCCGCCGCGGCGCCGGTATAGCGTACGGAGAGTCGGGAATGCTCACACATCGGCGATGCTACCGCCGAGGGCCGCCGCGGGGGCGGCCGCGCGCCGAAGGGCGCCCAAGGTGTCGACGGGGGGCGGGATGGACCAGACCGGGGGGCCGGGTGCGCCGCTGAGCGATGCCGACCCGCGCCAGCTGGGGGCCTACCGGCTGCGCCGGCGGCTGTCGGCCGGGCCGTCGGGGGTGGTGTACGCGGCGGTGGACGGCGGCGGCCGCGCGGCCGAAGTCGCCCTGCTCAGCGAAGGAGCCGCCGCCGATGCCGACGCCCGCGCGCTGTTCAGCGCCGCGGTGCAGGACGGGACCGGGGTGCGCCGCGGGCCCGCCGTTCTCGCCTCGGGCACCGACGGAACCGCTGCGGCCTGGGTGGCTACCGAGTCCGGCCGCGGCGGCGCGGCCGCCTACCTCGGCCCGGTCGACTCCGGTGCCGGCCCGGCCGGACGGGGCGCCCCCCAGCTGGCGCCGCACTGGTCCGCGCGCGCCGCGCCGTCCTCGGTCCGCTGGTTCTGGCCCGCCTCGCGGGGCGCCGGAGCGGGCGTCGCCGACGCCCCGCCCCAGCGGGCGGTCGTGCTGGGGATGCTCCTGCTGCTCCTGCTGGCGGCGCTGCTCGTCGTGCTGCTGTACTTCTGGCTCGCCGCGCTGTCGCAGAGCGCGGGAGGCGCCGCATCGGAGCCCTCGCCCTCGCCGTCCGGATCGCCGTCGGACTCGCCGTCCCCGTCGCCGTCGCAGAGCGGAGAGCCCTCCGAGCCAGGTCCGTCCGGCGAACCGTCCTCGGTCCCCTCGGCGCCCCTTGACGACGAAGACATGACCGGCGCCCCGCAGGATCCCGACACGCTCGCCTAGGGGGCGTGCCCGCCGTCCCGCCCCGGCGCCCGCGGAAAAGCTGTTGCCGCCGGGGGCGGCGCGGTACAGCCTGCCGCCATGGAGATCACGACCGAGGGGTTCGTGTCGGAGCGGCTGCGTGCGGTGCCGCTCGCGGTCGGGCACGCCGCCGAGATGGCCGGCGTGCTGGCCGGTCCGGCGCTGTACGCGGTCATCGGCGGCGCGCCGCCGTCAGCGGCCGACCTGCGGCGGCGGTATGCGGCGATGGCCGCCGGGCCGCCGGACGGATACGGCGCCTGGTGCAACTGGGTGCTCGACGACGGCACCGGCCTGGTCGGCACGGTGCAGGCCACCGTCGCCCCCAGCGGGGCCGGACACAGCGCTGAGGCCGAGGCCGACCTGGCGTGGATCATCGGCCTGCCCTGGCAGCGCCGGGGCTACGCCACCGAGGCCGCGCGCGCCATGGCAGGCTGGCTCGCGGGCGCCGGCGTCACCCGGGCCCGCGCGATGGTGGCGCCCGGGCACACGCCGTCCGAGCGCGTCGCCCGCGCCTGCGGCCTCGCTCCGAGCCAGGAGTGGTCAGGCGGCGAGCGCGTCTGGGCGGGTGCGATCGGCGGCCGGTGACCGCCTGTGGCCGGATGCGGCAGCGGGCCGCTCAACCTCCCGCGGCCGGGGCAGGAGAACCGGTGGGCCGACGAGAGGAGCGGGACGATGGCGGTGCAGCGGCCCGACATGGGCGCGTTCGACCGGCGGGCGGCCAGGGCCGGCGGGAGCAGCTTCCTCGACCGCGCCGCTGGCGCTTGGACCGGGGGCGCCGCCGCGGCCTGCATGGTCGGCGCCCCCGCCGCGACCGTCGCGGCTGCGGCCGGCGTCGACACGCCGCCCCTCGACGCGCAGGGCGCCGCGCTCACCGAGCGGGCGGTGGCCGACGCGCTCGCACTGGTGCGCTTCAGCGCTGAGCCCGCCGACGCGGAGCCGGACACCGCCGGCTCCGCGCCCGCCGGCAGCGTCGGCGGCTTCACCGCGGCGCTGCGGCGGGCTGTCGCCAGCGGAGTACCGCCCGAGCCCGTCGGCCCGGCAGCCCGCGGCCCGCTGCCGGAGGGGCTGCGTGCGGTGGCCGAAGCCGTGCCGCAGAAGGCGGAGCCCGAACGCGGGGTCTTCCCCTGCTCGGCCTACCCGGAGGCCGTGTGGCGGGCGCATGCGGCCGGCGGCGATGATGCAGCGGTCGCGGCCGGCGCGCTGGCCGGCGCGCGGTGGGGCGTCTCCGGACTGCCGCGGTCCGCCCTGCGGCGGATGGGCGGCGTCGTCGACCCCCGCTCGCTGACGGTGCGCGGCGTGGTCGCGGTCCAGGGCGCCGCTGCCTCCGGGCGGTGGCCGAGCACCACCGAGCGCGCGTCGGTGCCGCGCGTGATCGAGGAGCCCTTCGCGGCCGCCCACCCGCACGACCCGGGCGTGCTGCTCGGCAACCTCGGGCTGCTGCGCACCCGGCCCGACGTCGACGCCGTCGTATCGCTCAACCCGCTCGGCCCGGACGAGGCGGCCGTGTGGCTGCCCGTGCGCGACCGCGCGGAGATGTGGCTGGAGGACACCGGCGGGGCCAACGCCAACCTGCACTTCGTCCTGGACCAGGCGGCCGGCGCGGTCGCCGAGCTGCGTGCCGAGGGCAAGCGGGTGCTGCTGCACTGCGCCGCCGGCCAGTCCCGCACGCCGGCCGTCGCCGCCCACTACGCGGCGCGCTCCAGCGGCGCCGGGATCGCCGAGGCACTGCGCGCTGCGATCACCGCCACCGGCGGCCACCTCGACAACCCCGAGCTCGCCCGGGCCGCCGCCGCGCTCAACGGCCTCACCCTTCGCGATCCGGCTGCCGAGCTGTTCCCCGCGGGCGCCCCGCTGCGCCGGGACGACTGGCCGGCCTAGCGCGTCTCGGGTGGGCGGCTCTCCTGCTGCGCGGCGCCACCCACCGAAGGCGCCCCGGGGTGCTGACGGGGGCCGCGCGGCCGCTCTCCACCCAGCATTCCGGGCGGCTGCGATGCGCGTGCGCCGTGTGCGGACGCCGGCCCGGCGGCGGCCCTGGCCCCTACCGGCTGCAGGGCTGTGCTCGGTGGTGGCGGCGCTACGCAGCGCCGAACGCGCATCCGGCACCGCCTTCCGGTCGGCCTCCGGCGAGCGGTCGGCGGCTCCCTGGGCCTACCCGCCCGAGTACCGGCCGCGCCGGCGGCGACCGGTCGGGCCGGCTGCCGTGCCTGCGCCGGCCGAGCCGTCCTCCGCGCCGGGAGGCGGAGCCGCCGCAGGCGGCAGCCCGTGCGCAGCGGCCCGCGGGACGCGCAGCAGGGACGGGGACCGCTGAGGGCTGCCGGCGGGCGCCGCCGCGGGCGGCCCGCGTGGTGCTGCGGCGCCGGTTTTCGGGGGAGGTTTTTTACCGCGCGATGGGCAACGGCAGATCGGCCGCCGAAGCGCCGTTGAGCGGAACGGGAAGCGCTGCGGCGCAGGGGGTGAGGATAGCGGCAGGAGAGTCGCTGCTGCGCAGGCGACCCGCGCACCGGAGGGTGATCTGCGGCACAGAACCGCGGTTTCTGTTACCGTTACCCGCTCGTGATGATTTATGGTCGGTGCCGCAACCGGTGCGCCCGAAATGCGCACTTGGTGCTGATCTTTGCCGCCCCCGGTCCCGGGCGGCCCCCGCTGCGCCGCGGTGACTGAGCGCCGGGCATCCGACCCCCGGAGCGGTGCGCGCTAGCGCGGCCGGCCAGTGTTCCCGTTCAAAGGACGACACGTCGTGGGCAACCACACCGCCTCTGCACCCCTCATGCAGCGCCTCAAGTCCAAGCGCGCCCTCATCGTGGCCGCCGCGTCCGGGGCGGTGCTCATCGCCGGCGGCACGGCCGGCGCGGCCGCGATCGGCGCCGGGCAGCCCGACGGACTGCGCAACGCGGCCGCCGGGCCGCCGCCCGCGGAGACCGCCGAGGCCGCACCGCAGGAGCAGCGCTCCGCCTCCGACGTCGAGGACGCCCGCGGCAAGGCCTCCGAGCAGCGCGCCGCAGCAGCCGAGCAGGGCCAGGGCGCCGCCAGCGACACCGCTGCGCCGGAGAAGGAGGAGGCCGAGCCCGCGAGCAGCGGTTCCGGCGGCTCCGCCGACTCGGGCGGTTCCGACTCCGGTTCCGGTTCCGGCGAGGGCCTGACCCCCTCCGGCGAGGGCGGCCAGTGCGAGGCGTCGCTCTACTCCGACCCGCAGCCCACCGCCTCCGGCGGCACCTTCGACCCCTCCGCGATGACCGCGGCCCACAAGGAACTGCCGTTCGGCACCATGGTGGAGGTCACCAACCCCTCCAACGGCAAGTCCGTCACGGTCGAGATCAACGACCGCGGCCCCTACATCGAGGGCCGCTGCCTGGACCTGTCGACCGCCTCCTTCGAGACCATCGCCTCCTCCAGCCAGGGCGTCGTCGACGTCGAGTGGCAGGTCGTCTCCTAAGGAGTGTCGGGCGGGCGGCGCGCAGCAGGGCGCACCGCGCCCTCAGCGCCGCCGGCCCGAACCAGCCCCTGGCGTACGGCGCCGCCGCGGCCCCCGCGCTCCCGACCGGAGGCGGGGGCCGCGGCGTGTGCGCCGGGTCCGTCCGCGCCCCGGGTACCCGCGCGCGGCGCGTCCGGCCGGGGCGCCGCGCGCCGAAGCGCGCGACGCGCGTCGGGCCCCGGTGGCACAATGCCTCACCTGAGCGGTTCCGTTCCGGCAGAGCCGCAGGCACGCCGCAGGGAGGGAGGGGGACCGGTGTTCCGCAACGAGGCGGGGTGGGTGGTCTCGCCCACGGACCTGGTCGACGCCATGGAGTGCGACCACCGCAGCCGGCTCGCCGCAGCCCTCGCCTCCGGCGAACCGGGTGCTCCCGAACCGGAGCGCGTCGATCCCCTCATCGCCCAGGAGGGCCTCGCCCACGAGCGGGCCGAACTGGAGCGGCTGCGCGCCCTGTTCGGCGACGGCGTGGTGGAAATCGGCGACCCCGGTCCCGGCGACGCCGGCCTGCGCGCCGCGGCCGAAGCCACCTCGGCCGCGCTCGCCGCCGGTGCCCCCGTCGTCTACCAGGGCGTGTTCTACCACCGGCTGACCGACCGGGTCTGGTTCCACGGCCGCGCCGACTTCCTGGTCAGCGCCGCCGTCGACCCGGCCACCGGCGAGCGCCGGCCGGACGCGGCCGCCGATGTGCACGTTCCCGTCGACACCAAGCTCGCCCGGCGCCCCGGCCCGGCCGCGGTCCTCCAGCTTGCCGCCTACGCCCGCGCCCTGCCCGCCGCGGGCCGCCCCGAGCCGCCGGAGATGCAGCTGCTCTCCGGCGACGGCAGCCGCCACCTGCACCGCCCGCAGGAGTTCACCGCCGTGGTGGAAGCGGTGCAGGGCCGCCTCTCCGGCCGGCTCGACCGCGGAGCCACCGCGCTGCCCGACCCGGTGTGGGGCGAGCCCCGGCCCGCCTGCGACGGCTGCGGGTTCGCAGCCGCCTGCGCCGGCGGCCGCGAAGCGGCCCGCCACCTCACCCTGGTCGCCGGCATCCGCGGCGACCAGGTCCGCCGCCTCGCCGACGCCGGGCTGGACACCATCGACGCGCTCGCCGCCGCCGGCTCCGACGAGCGGCCCGAATCGCTGCCGCGGCACGCCTACGAGCGGCTGCGCGCCCAGGCCGCCCTGCAGGTCCGCCAGGACGCCACCCGCACCGGCGCCGACCCGCGCGGCCGCGTGCTCGCCGAGGTCTACGCACCCGACGGCCTCGCCCTGCTGCCCGAACCCAGCCCCGGCGACGTCTTCTTCGACATGGAGGGCTACCCCTTCCACGGAGGCCGCGGCCTGGAATACCTGTTCGGCGCGGTAGCGGCCGACCTGGACGAAGCCGGCGGCGCCGCCGGCCGCGGGGCCGACAGCAGCGACGAGCGCTTCCACGCCTTCTGGGCGCACGACCGCGCCGGGGAGAAGGCCGCCTTCGCCGCGTTCGTCGACTTCGCGGTGGCCCGTATCGCGGCCGATCCCGGGGCGCACGTCTACCACTACGCCTCCTACGAGGCCGACCGGCTGAAGCTGCTTGCCGCCGAGTTCGGCACCCGCGAGGCAGAGGTCGAGCGGCTGCTGCGCGAGGGGCGCCTCGTCGACCTGTACACGGCGGTGAAGAAGAGCCTGCGCGTGTCGCAGCGCTCCTACTCCATCAAGTACCTCGAACCGCTCTACCTCGACGACGCCCGCGGCGGCGCGGTGACCACCGCAGCCTCTTCCATCGACGCCTACGCCGGATACCTGCGCGCCGCCGCCGGCGGCGAGCGCGCCCGAGCCGCGCAGGTCCTCGACGAGATCGCCGACTACAACCGGGACGACTGCGTGTCGACCCTGCGCCTGCGCGACTGGCTGGAGGGGCTGCGCACCGAGCACGGGGTGCGCGCCCGGCCCGCGCCGCCCGGCGCCGCCGAGGCGGAGGACGCCGACGCCGCCGAGCGTGCCGCCCGCCGCGCCGAGATCGAGGAGCGGCTGGCCGCCATGACCGGCCCGCTGCTGGACGGCGTCGGCGCCGACCCCGCCGCGCGCGACGCCGACGAGGCCGCCCGGGCGCTGCTGGCGGCACTGGCCGGCTACTACCGCCGCGAGGAGAACCCCTCCTGGTGGGACTTCTTCCGCCGCCTGTCGGCACCGATGGAAGAGGTCGAGGCCGACTCCGAGTGCCTGGTCCCGGTGCGCATCCGCGCCGAGGAGTGGGAGGAGCCGTCCGGGCGGCGCCGCAAGGCGCGCCGCACCCTCGAAGCGATCGCCGACCCGCGCCGCCCGCACCCCTTCGCCACCGGCGACCGGGTGCGGCTGCTCTACCCCGGCGGGCCTTTCGGGGGCGCCTCCGACGCGGTCGACGCCACCGTCGACCACGCCGACCAGCGCGGCCTGCGCCTGGTGGAGACCGGGGATCCCCAGGACACCTGGTCGCGGGTCCCCGCGGCCGTGCTGCCCGGCCCTCCGGTGCGCTCCTCGCCCAAGGACGAGGCGCTGTGGAACCTGGCGGAGCGGGTCGCCGCAGCGCTGCCCGAACTGCCCGCCGACGCCGCCGTCGACCTGCTCGCCCGCCGGCCGCCGCGGCTAGCCGGCGGAGGGGCGCTGCCCGACCCGGCCGGCTTCCCCGGCCCGGACGGGCCCGACACCGTCGCCGCGGCGGCCGCCGCAGTCGAGCGCCTGGACCACTCCTACCTTGCCGTGCAGGGCCCGCCCGGCGCCGGCAAGACCTACCTGGCCGCGCAGACCATCGTGCGCCTGGTCGGCCAGGGGCGCACCGTCGGCGTCTGCTCCACCAGCCACAAGGCGGTGGAGAACGTGCTCCGCGCGGCGCTGTCCGCCGGGCGCCGGCAGGGCGTCGAGGTGCCCTGCGCCAAGCGCCCGGCCGGCGCCCGCGACCCTGACGCCGAGTGGGAGCAGCCCGCCTCCAACAGTGCTCTGGCATCCTGGCGCAGCCGCACCCCCGGCGGCCACCTCGTCGGCGGCACCGCGTGGACGTTCGCCAACCCGCTGATGGCGGGCGACCCGGTCGACGTGCTCGTTATCGACGAGGCCGGCCAGTTCGCGCTGGCCGACACCCTCGCGGTGTCCGGTGCCGCCCGCAACCTCGTGCTGCTCGGCGACCCGCAGCAGCTGCCGCAGGTCGTGCAGGGCACCCACGGGGAAGGGGCGGACTCCTCGGCGCTGGAGCACCTGGCCGGAGGGGCCGACGTCATCGACGGCCGCCTCGGCTACTTCCTCGACGTCACCCGGCGGATGCACCCCGAGCTGTGCGCGCCAGTGTCCGACCTGGCCTACGGCGGGCGGCTGCGCGCGCACGCCTCCACCGCCGAGCGCGTCCTGGAGGGAGTGGAGCCGGGCCTGTACGGCTACCGGGTGCGGCACAGCGGCCGCTCCACGCACAGCCCCGAAGAGGTGGATGCCGTCGTGGCCGCGGCCGCCGCGCTGGTCGGCCGCAAGCTGACCGAGCCCGGCGCGTCGGTACCGCGCGAGCTGGCGCCGGACGACGTCGTCGTGGTCGCGCCCTACAACCTCCAGGTGCGGGCGCTCCGCCGCGGCCTGTCCGAGGCCGGCCTCGGCGAGGTGCGGGTGGGCACCGTCGACCGCTTCCAGGGGCAGGAGGCGCCCGCGGTGATCTGCGCGATGACCGCCTCCTCCGCCGCTGACCTGCCGCGCGGCCTGGAGTTCGTGCTCTCCCGCAACCGGCTCAACGTCGCCCTGTCCCGCGCCCAGGTGGCCGCGGTCCTCGTCTACTCGCCCGGTCTACTGGAGGCCGCGCCGCGCTCGATCGGCGAGCTGGCCTCCCTCTCCGGTTTCGCCGGCCTGTGCTCCCGTGCGCGCCCCTGGACGTAGCGGCGCCGCCCGGGAGGCTCGGGACGCCGCCGCGTCCGGCGCCCGCCGGCCTCGTGCGGCGGGAGCGGTGGGGTGGCACCATTGCCCGATGGCGACAGCGCTGATTTTCGTGGATGTGCAGCAGAACCAGCTGGCGGGGGAGTGGGCCGTGGCCGGAGCCCCCGATGTGGGGGCGTGCCTGGCGGAGCTGCTCGAACGGGCCCGCGCCGCGGGCGCGGCAGTGGTGCATGTGCGCAACGACGGCACCGGGAGCGACCCCGACTGCCCGCACACCCCCGGTTGGCAACTGGTCCACTCGCCGGCCGAGGGCGAGCCGGTGGTGCCCAAAGACCAGCCGGACGCCTTCGCCGGCACCGGTCTGGAGAAGCTCCTCGCCGAGGCCGGGGCCGACACGCTCGTCATCGCCGGGATGGCGAGCGATCTCTGCATCACCGCCACGGCGCGGGCCGCGCTGCGCACCGGGCGCAGCGTGACCCTCGCCGCCGGCGCCCACGCAGGCCTCTCCGCCGGCGCTGCCCCCGAAGCCGAGCGCGTCCTCTCCGCCGAGGGGGTCCGCGTCGTTCCCGCGGCCGAGGTCCGCTTCGCCTGACCGCCGGCGCCCC
The DNA here is from genome assembly GCF_054779695.1 of Nocardiopsis coralliicola. NCBI lineage: Bacteria > Bacillati > Actinomycetota > Actinomycetes > Streptosporangiales > Nocardiopsidaceae > Nocardiopsis > Nocardiopsis coralliicola. Next base: position 167,182 of record NZ_BAAGXT010000001.1, read on the forward strand.
GCTGGCCGCGGAGCGGTCCGCTGCCGCACTGGGTGCGGTCGCCGGGGGCCGCCTCCAATGCCGCGTCCTGCGCCGGCTGCCGGCGGCGGCCTCCCGCTTCGGGATGCCGCTTCCGGCGTGCGCCTGGCGCATGGGGGCCGAACCCGCGGCGCTCCGCCCAGCTCAGCCGGGGCGCGGCAGTGCGGCGGGCCTCCCGGCGCCAGCGGCGGCCCTGCGGCGGGGTGCACCGGCGAACGGCCCTGTGCAGCCTGATCCGGAGCGGCTGCCGCGGCGGTTCCCGCCCCGGCGGTGCGGGGTGCCACACCCGGCGGCGGGCGGCGGAAGCGCCGAGCTGATCCGCGGCGGGGTAGCATGCCATGCACCGCCGACCGCGGGGCAGCGCGGCGCTCCCGCCGCGCCGGTCCCGTCGGCACCGCCATCACCGCCATCACCGTCGGAAAGGGCTGACAGCGTGCGTCCGGACGACCCCGCCGAGCACCGCCGCCGCGCCGGAGGTCCCAACACGCGCCATCCCGCCGGAATCCGCGTCGTCGCCGGGGTGCTGGGCGCCGCGGCCCTCGTCCTCGGCCCCGTCGGCTACCTTCAGGCGCTCTCGGCCGCCGACACCACCACGGGCGAATGGCTCACCCTCGGATTCGCCGTCTCCATCGGGCTTCCGCTGCTGGCCGCGGCCGTGACCACGGTCGCCGGCGACCGGCGCGCTGCGCTGTGGTGCCTCGCGCTGCTGGCATGGCCGCCGATCTACATCGCAGGGATCCACCTGGTGCTCTGACCGGCCGGGTGCGGTGCACGACGACGCAGAGGGGGGTCGGCCCGGATGGGGCGCACGAGCAAACGGAACGGGCGGCGGGACACGCCGCCAGAGGAGGCGGAGGTCCCGGCGCCGGCTGAGACGTCCCGGCGCCGCACGCCCGTCGTCCTCGACCCGCCCCGGAAGCGCTGGCCGGTGCTGCTGTGGTGCTCGCTCACCGCAGTGTGGCTGGGCGGCTCCGCGATCTTCCTCGCCTTGGTCCTTGCCGAGGCGCTCTTCCTGTTCCAGTCCGAGGAGCCCGACCCCGCGGCGCTCCGCAACATGGGCGCCTACCTGGCGCTGCTGCTCTTCTGCGGCATCGCCGTGCCCCTGGGCGGCGCCATCACCGCCGCGGTGCTGCGCCGCCGCATCGCCGCCATCGGATTCACGGTGGCCTGCATCGCCTCGATCGGCGTGGCCGTCGCGGTCGCCTCTCCGGCCGACTACGCGCGCGCCCTTTTCGGCGGCCTTGGCTGACCCGCCCCCGCGCTTGAGCCCCGCCGCGGCCGGACTGCGCCATCATGGACCACCGTGGGCGCAATAGGCGATGCAGAGCGGAAGGGCGGCACCGTGGATCCGGCGCAGGAGGGCGGTACCGGGCGGACGCCGGCGGACGGCGGCCCGGGCGGCCCCATGGTCCCGGCCGCCGTCGAGCGGCGGCTGGCCGGCGTCACCCACAGCGTGCTGGTCGACTCCGCTGCGCTGGAGTCGGTCCGCGAGCGCTTCGACGCCGTCCAGGCCGGCGCACTGGCCCGCTATCTCTCCTCCGCGCAGTCGCCGAACACGCTGCGCGCCTACCGCTCCGACTGGATCGCCTTCTCGGCCTGGTGCGCCGCCGAAGAGCGCACCGCGCTGCCTGCCGACCCCGTCGACCTTGCCGTCTACCTCGCGGCCGCCGCCGACACCCCGCACACCGACGACGACCGCCGCTGGGCGCTCGCCCCCTCCACGCTGGAGCGCAAGGCCGCTGCAGTCGCGGCGGTGCACGCCGCCCACGGGCTGCCGTCGCCCACCCGCTCCGACGTCGTCCGGATGACCCTGCGCGGTATCCGGCGCCGGCGGGGCAGCACGCCGCGCCGCAAGCGGCCGGTTCTGCTCGACACGCTCGGTGCGCTCCTGGAGCAGCGGCCCGCGGCCGGGCACCCCGCCGGCGCCGCCCGTGCCCGCGACACGCTGCTGCTGCTGTGCGGGTTCGCCGGCGCACTGCGCCGCAGCGAGGCCGCCGCCCTGACCTTCGACGACGCCGGTATCCACACCGATCCCGGCACCGGCGATCCCATGCTGGTGCTCCGGCTCGGTGCCACCAAGACCGACCCCGACGGCCGGTCCGGCCAGCAGGTGGCGCTGCCGCGCGGCAGCCGCCGGACCACCTGCGCGGTGTGCGCCTTCGCCGACTGGTCCCAGGTGCGCGCCGCCCGCAGGGACGGCGGCGCGGCCGGCCTGCGCCGCGCGCTGGAAGAACTGGCGGAGCAGCCGGAGGGGCCGCGCGCACCGCACCGCTGCCACACCTTCGGCGGATACGGGCTCGACGACGGGACGGGGCAGCCGCTCTTCGTCCCGGTCGACCGGCACGGCCGGCTGGGCACCCGCGCGGTGTCCGGGCGGGCCGTCGCCGAACTGGTGAAGAGGTATGCGGCCCGGGCGGGGATGGACGCCGATGCGTTCAGCGGACACTCGCTGCGTGCGGGATTCGCCACGCAGGCCGCGCTGTCGGGGGCCGGGGACCGCGAGATCATGCGCCAGGGCCGCTGGTCGAATCCGCGCACCGTCCACGCCTACGTGCGCACCGCGAATCCGCTGGAGGACAACGCGGTGACCCGATTGGGCCTGTGACCAACCCGTGTCTGCGCTATGGAACGATGCAGAGGTGATCGACGAGTTCCGCGCGGCGTTCCAGGAGCTGATCGACACTTCGGTCGCTTCGGATACCCGCCGCTTCCCTGACGCGGTCCACCGCGTCTACCACGGTGCCGACCAGATCCCCACTGAAGAGCGTGAGCTGGCGCTGGAAGCGCTGGGTACCGTGCTGGACGGCGGCCACACCGGCCCGGGGATCACCGCGGACCTGTGCGTTGTCGCCGGTGCGCTGGTGGAGGCCGGCACCGTGCCCGGCGACGCCGGCACCACGGTGGTGCGGCTGCTGCGCACCATGGGCCAGGGCGCCGCGGCGTTCCTGCACGCCTGGTACGGCGCCAGCGCCGACCCGCCGCCCGACCCCGACGAGGTCACCGCGGACGCTGAGCAGCGCGTGTCCGGCCGCCTCGGCGACGCGGCCGGCACCGCGACGATCTGCTGGTGGACGATCCGCCGGCACGCCCTGGCCGCCGCCACCATGCTCGGCGACCACCGGGTGCGCGCCGCGGTGCGCGGCGACGCCGCGCTGAGCGCAGAGCTCATCGCCGTCGCCAACCAGCTCTCTCCGGCCCTGCCGGAGTTCGAGGAGCTGCGCGCGCTGCTGCGGATGACCGGCGCCACCGCCGCCCTGGTGCTGGACGCCGAATCCGGCCGCGGCTTCCAGGTGTTCTTCGAGGGCATCGGCGACAACTTCCAGCTGCACACGCTGCTCGCTGACGCGCTGGTCGGCGAGGAGGGCCAGGGTCTGTCCGGTCCCCGGCCCGACCCGCGGTGGACCGCGGCCTTCACCTCTGCGGACCCCGACCCGGAGGCCGGCCCGGTGCGCGGCTGGTGGAACCTCCTCGCGCTGGACGGCTCGTGGGTGTGGAACGAGGGCGTGCCCGGCGACATCCCCACCTACGAGGGCGAGCACGTCCTGGTGCTGGGCCGCCAGCCCTACCCCCGGGTGTGGAACGCCGGCCGCCGCCACCCGCACGTGCGCGGCTGGCTCGACGTGGACCGCGAGCTCTTCGGCGAGGAGCTCGACCGGTGGTGGGGGCGTGCGGCGCTGGCCCCCGAACCCGACGCGCCCGGGTTCCCTGAGCTGCCGGAGCTGCCGGCCGAGTCCGGCACCGGCTCCTTCGACGCGTTCGGCGGGGCCCGGTCCGACAGCACGGACACCGCGTCGGCTACCGGATCCTTCAACGCCTTCGGCGCGCTGCGCGCCGACGCCGAGCCCTCGTTCGGCCTGGGCGGAGCGCTCTCCGCATACGGAGAATCCGAGGCGCCGTGGCCCTCGGCCCTCTCCGGCGGCACTGAGTCCAGCCCGGCCCCCGCCCCCGCCGCCCGGCCCTATGTCTCCGCGGATGCCGGCACCGCCCCGGACGACGGCTCTGGCGGCTCCGGCCAGGCCGGAGCCGCCAGCGGCCGGTCCGGCACCGGCGGAACCGGTTCCGATGGTGCGGACTCCCCTCCCCGCCCGGGCGGCGGTGTGCCGTTCGGCGACGCGCCGTCCGAGGCGCCGCCGGACCCCTTCGCGGCACCCGCCGGCGCGTCCGCGTCCGGACCGGAGCTGCCGGGCGACCCGTTCGCCGCGGCTCCCGGTGCGGCGCAGTACGGGCGCGGCGGAGAGGAGGAGGACGGCACCGCCGATGCGGACGGCGGCACCGGCAGCGCCCCTTCCCCGGGCCAGGACGGCCTCCGCTCCGACCCCGCCCGCCCCTTCGGCGGGATCCGCGCTGCGGGATCGCCGTCCGCGGAGGACGAGCCGGCCGGTGACGGCGACGGCACCGGAGGAGAGGGGGACGGCGCTGGCGCCCAGGATGTGGCCGCCACTGAGCAGATCCCCGTCCTGACGGCGGAGATGCTCGCCGCCTACGACCGCGAGAACGAGACCCGACCGCACCGCCCCCGGCTTCCGCCGGGAGTCTCCGACAGCTCCGCCTGGGCTCCGGGCTGGCGCTAGCGCACCCTTCGGCCCGGCGCTCCACCGGGGACGGGAGTCCGCCTCCGGCGGAGCGCCGGCGCCGGGGTGCACGGCGGGGGCGGCCGGTCGGCGTGCGGCGCCCGGGCATGCGGAACCGGGGCGCGGGAGAGCCGCCGGTGCCGGCTGCGGCAGCGCTGCCGGGTTCCGGGCAGGCCGTTCGCGACCGCCCGGACCGGGCCGGTGCCTTCCACCGTTTGCTGAGCGGCCGGGAGTGTCCGCGCCGCAGCGCCGGTGCGCTGCCGGACACGTCCCGGCCTCCGATGGGCGCCGGGACCGGACTGCGGGGACACCTGCGCCGCGGCCGACCCCGCTGCACGGGGCCGGCCGCGGCAGGCGGCGGGGTTCTCGGGGAACGTGCGGGCCCCGCCGGCGCCGGGTCAGGCGACGCGGCGGCGCGGGCTCCGGTCCTCCTCGTAGTCCTCGTCGTACAGGCCGTCGAAATACTCGTCCTCGCTCACGCCGCCCGGGTCGTCCGGCACCCAGCGGCCCGGGATCAGCAGCGGGACCGCCAGCAGCAGGGCCACCGGAAGTACCGCGCCCAGCCGCAGCAGCAGCTCGGCGCCGTCGATGCCGGGCACCGCGGCGGGCACCCGGTCGAACACCCCCGGCCGCAGGACCATGACGGCGGTGGCCGCGAAAAGGGTGAGTCCGGCGATGCCGGGCAGCAGCGGGGTGAGGCGCGGCGCGGCCACCGCGACTGCCACTACCAGTGCGATGGCCGACAGGCCCGCAACGGTCACGAGACCGCCGGCGCCGGTGAACGTCCCCCCGCCCTCCGCGAGTCCGGCCAGGCGGGGCTGGGCCCAACCGAGTCCGACCAGGATCACCGGGGCGAGGAGGAGACCGACGATGAAACCGACGAAGTGTCGCACGGGTTTCTCCTCTCGAACGTGAGAGTGCACCATAGCGACATTTGCGCGATTATGGGCATCTCGGTCACATCGGTCGAGGTTGCGGGCGGTTCCGGCCCCGTTCGGCGGTGCTGCCGCGGTTCGCCGCCGCCTTCGCCGCTGCGGGGGCGGGTGCGGCCGCGCAGCGGCCGTGCGCTGCGCGGCGGCCCGCAATCCGGTTCCGTGCCGCTTCTTCCGAGTGCGGCGGCCGTACCGGCCGGGCGAAGGGCGCCGGCTGCCGAGATCACCGTCACACCGAGGCGGGCCGGCGGCGGATGCGGGGCTGCTGCTGCACCCCCGCGCGAACCCTCGCGGCGGCGCTGAACTGGGGCGATGTCTTTCCCCCCGGGGGTGCGGCGACAGCGCTGCACCGTTGCGGGCTGCCGCCCGGCCCCTGCCTGCTGCCCGGCCCTGCCGCGAGCGTCCCGCTGCGCCGGATAGTGCCGGGCGGTGCATCGGTGCCTCCGGTGCGCGGAGTGCAGTCTGCGCCGATCGGACACGCCGCGCCGGTCTCGACCCGGTCCGGTGCCCGCGTCCTAGGCTGGGCGGGTGAGCGACGACGGCCCGGCCGCGGATGCGGCCCCTGACCCCGAAGTGGCCGAGCTGGCCGGGCGGCTGTTCGACGCGGCGCGCCGCGGCGATACCCCGCTGCTGAGCGCCTACGTCGACGCCGGCGTCCCGGCCAACCTCACCAACGGCGCCGGCGATACGCTCGTGATGCTCGCCGCCTACCACGGCCATGCCGACACGGTCGACGCACTGTGCACGCGCGGCGCCGATCCCGACCGGGCCAACGACCGCGGCCAGACGCCGCTGGCCGGCGCCGTCTTCAAGGGCGAGGACGCCGTGGTGGAATGCCTCGTCCGCCACGGCGCCGATCCGGCCGCCGGCGCTCCTTCGGCCGCCGACACGGCCCGCGTGTTCGCCCAGGAGCACTACCTGGCCCTGTTCGCGGCAGGCGGTGTCTGACCGCCGCAGGAGATGCCGGCAGGCAGCGCACGTCCGGTTCCGCTGCGGGCCGCTCGCCAGCCTGCCCCTCGATTCGACCCTGCCGTGCCCGGCCGTGCCCGCTGCGCCGGGAGATCCGTGCGCAACCAGGACGCCGTTGCCTGCGTCACACCGGCATGGAGATTCGCCGAGCCCCCCTTCCCCGAAGCCGAGGACGCACTGTGACGGCACTGGGTGCGGCCGTATGCGCTCCCGCTGCAGCAATCGCCGCGTCCCCGCCCCAGGCCAGCGAGGGCGGGGACATCCCCGCGGGCGTCATCATCGCGGTGGTGCTCGCAACGTTCGCCTTTCTGATCTGGATGGCGACTGTCATGGCCCGCGACAGCCGCGGTCCGGGCGGCAGGCGCGGCACCCACCACACTCCCGGCGACCCCGGAACGGGCGCCGGCTACGGAGGATCCGACGGGGGCGGATCGTCCGGCGGCATCTTCGGCGGCGACGGAGGCGGCGGAGGAGGGGGCGGCGCCGACGGCGGGGGAGGCGGCGGAGGAGGATCGTGACCGCTGGGCCGCACCCCTCCGTCCGCACCCACCCAGGAAGGACCGCCACCGGTGACCTCCTCCCACGGTTCCCCCCTCCGCCGTGCCGCGCCTGTTGCGGCCCTGGGCGTGCTCGCCGCCGCCGTGTTGAGCGGGCTGGCGGCTCCCGCGCCCGCCGCGGCCGCGGATCTGCCCCTCGGCGCGCGCCCCGCACTGGCGGCGCCCGGTCCGGCAGCGTTCGGTCCCGCCTCAGAGCCGCCCGGTGCTCTGTCCCGGGGCGCAGCGCCTGCGCCCGCCGCCGCTCCGGAACCCGCTGCGCTCGCGAGTGACGAGGAGGACGGCGGCGGTAGCGGGCTCTTCATGCTCGCCTGGGTCCTGGTGGGCGGCGCCGTGATCTGGGTGATCCGCAGCATCGGCGGCGGAGGCGGGTCCGGTGGCGGCACCGGATCGGCGGGGAGCGGTGGCGCCGATGGCGCCGGCGGCTTCTTCGGCGGCGGATCCTCTGGTGGCGACGGTGGCGGGTTCTCCGGTGGCGACGGCGGCGGCGGAGGGGGAGGGGGAGGAGGTGGCGGCGGCACCTGAGCGCCGTGTCCTGATCCGGCCCTCCAGCGCGACCTGCGCCGATCCGACAGCACGCGGGTCTGCCGCAACCGGTCTGCAGGCCCGCGAGTCTTACCCGGCATGACTATCGCGACCTTCCGCCGCATCCGGGCCGCGCTGTGCCGCTCCGCGCTTCCCGCGGCGGCCGCAGCCGGGCTGACCGCCGCGATCAGCGTGCCGATTCCCGCCGTGGCGCCCGCTCCGGCCGCCGCCGACACCGGAAACCGCACCGTCACCTCGCTGCACACCGACGTCGAGGTCGGCTCGGACGGCTCGGTACAGGTGACCGAAGAGGTCAGCTACGACTTCGAGGCGGGAGAGCCGGCCCCCGTGACCCGGCAGCTGCCCGGATCAGCATCGATCGACGGCGCCGAGGAGCGCGACCTCGGCCTGCGCGGAGTCGAGGTCGTCGACGACGGCGGCGCGGCAGAGTCGGACGTGTCCGAGGACTCGGACGGCACCGCCATCACCATCGGACCGGAGGGGCTGCAGGGCAGCGCCACGGTGGTCTACCGCTACACCTACGACGCCCTCCTCGAACAGGAGCCGTCCGACGATGCGCGCCTGTACATCGACGTCGTCGGCGACGGCTGGACACTGCCGATCGAGGAGGCGTCGGTGCAGATCGCCCTGCCCGGTGGGGCGGCCGGTGCCAGCTGCTACGCCGGGGAACCGGGGTCGACCAGCGGATGCGACCGGCTCGACGCGTCCGGCACCGGGGTCGAGGCGGCCCACCGCTCCCTGGAGTCCGGGCAGGCGATGAGCGTGGACCTGACCTTCCCCGCCGCCGCGCTGGACGGGGGTGCGGAATCCCTCCCCGCCCCCGACTACGGCGACGGAGCAGCGGACACCGAAACCGGCGACTGGGTGATCCTGTTGGTCGTGCTGGTGGGGTTCGTCTTCATGACCGCGTTCATCGTCGCCCCGACCGGCAGGCGGCGGAGCACCGGCGGCAGCTTCGGCGGCGGAGGGGGCGGCGGAGGCGGGGGAGCCGGTGGCGGTGGCGGCGGTGGCGGCGGAAGCTGACCGCCGTCCCGCCGCCGGCTCCCCGCTCAGAGCTCGCCGCGGGACGCCACCGACTCCATGGCTGTGCGCACCGCCGCCATCAGCCCCACCTTCGTGGCGCGCGCCTGCGGCGTGTCCGCCGCGATGGTGTTGACGTGCAGACCGCTGTCAGCGCGGTGGAACCAGAAGCAGATGCCGTTGCTGTGCGAGGACCAGACGTGCTTGCGCGCCCGCAGTTCCGCGTGGCGGTCGGCACCGGGGGTCTTGCGGAAGTCGATGTAGGAGAAGAAGTTCACCGCATAGGGCCACGAGCGCAGGTCGGCGTATTCGGGCGCCAGCAGCCGCCACGCCTGGACGAACGGCACGCCGAGGTTGTCGCGCATCTCCTCGGCCCCGGCCCGGACGGCCGCCATGGTCTCGGCGAACGGAGCCCCGGGCGCGACCGGGAACTCGATGGGCATCGTGTTGACGAACCAGCCCATCGCCTCGGCGTAGCTTCCCCGCCCGCGGTCGCCGACCGGCATGAGCCCGCGGTAGACATCGGGGCCGCCCTCGCGGCGCAGCGCGGTGCCGACCGCGGCGAGCACGCCCATGAACGTCTTGCCGTCGGCCTTGCGGCACTGGGCCTCGAACGCGTCGGCGCCCGCCGCGTCGAGGAGCACGTCGCTGGAGTTCACCGTGGCGTACATTCCGCCCGGCTCCACGCCCAGGTCGAGGGGGAACGGCGGAAAGAACCCGCCGTTGCGCCGCATGAACCCCTTCCAGTAGCCGAACCGCGGATCGTCGGCGGTGAGGGTGGTGTGCTCGGCGCGCTGCGCCGCGGAGAACTCCAGGTAGCTGCCGACGGGCGCGCGCCGGTCGGCCCGGCCGGCGACCGCTTCGGCGTAGGCCGAGGCGACGTCGTTCACCGCGATCGGCGTCGACAGCCCGTCCGAGACCATGTGGTCGAAGGCGAGGTAGACCGTTGTGGAACCGGCCCGCTCGACCGCGCCCATCACCAGCAGCGGCCAGGACAGCGTGTCGATGCCGCGGAAGCGCTCCTCCAGGTGTGCGCGGAGGCGGTCGCGGTCGTCGAACCGGCCGAACTCGACCGGTTCGAGCACCACGTCGCCCACCCCCATCGGGCGGCACTCCAGCGCGCCGTCCCCGGGCTCGAACTCGCAGCGCAGCACCTCGTGGCGGCGGACGAAGGAGTCGAGGGCGGCGTGCAGCGCGGCCCGGTCCGGCGGGCCGTCGAGCTCGAAAGTGCAGGCGACATAGGAAGAGAGCGGTTCGTCGTCGTCTTGGGCGTCGACGGCGACGCTGAAGTGCTTCTCCTGGTTGTAGGAGGCGCCGGAGCCGCCCCGGTCCGGGCGGTTGTACGGGCGCAGCGTCCATTCGACGACGTTGCCGGGCGCGATGTCGAGTTCGGCGATCGGGGCCTGAAGCACCGGTGGGTGACCTTTCGGTTGTCGCCGGCCGCGCCGCGCGGGCGGCCGACGGCGGTGGAGGCCGCGGCGTAGGGGGAGGGCGCGGGACGGCCCGGGCGCCCCGGCCGCGCGCGCCGGACCGCGCCGCGGGCACGCGGGCGGGCGGACGCGCCGGGCGAGCGGGACGCCCCGTGCGCCGGTCCGGTGCGGCGAAACCGCCGACGCCGGACCGTTTCCGATTGATCACTCAACGCTACATCCCCGGCCGGTTCCGCACCCGCTGGTTCGCAGAACCGGTTCCTCCGCCCTCGCCCCGACCGCCCGCGCCTGGCCGGGCCCTGGATAACGGCGGGGCGGCGGGCTACGGTCCGCCCATGCAGATCGACCTGGTGGCCGTGGTGGTGGACGACTACGACGCGGCGATCGCCTTCTTCACCGGTCCGCTCGGGTTCGTCCTGGCGGAGGACTCCCCGGCCCGGACCAACGACGGTCGGCCCAAGCGCTGGGTCGTCGTGCGCCCGCCCGAAGGCGGCACCGGCCTCCTCCTGGCGCGCGCAGACGGCCCGCGCCAGGAGGAGGCCGTCGGCGGCCAGGCGGCCGGCCGGGTCGGCTTCTTCCTCCGCGTCGACGATTTCGACGCGGCCTACGCCCGCATGGTGGCTGCCGGCGTCGAGTTCCTCGGCGCGCCGCGCGCCGAGCCCTACGGCCGCGTCGCCGTCTTCCGCGACGTCGCCGGCAATAAATGGGACCTGCTGGGGACCTGACCAGCGCTCCGGTCCGGCGCCTCCGCAGATCGGCCGGCGGCTACGTGCGCGACACCCGTGCCAGGGCGCCCGACTCCAGAGCGACCCACAGCGCGTGGTCAGGGCCGAAGGCGAGGCCGTGGGGTTCGGAGCCGGGGAGGTCGGTTTCGGTGACACGGCCCGCAGGGTCGACCCGGCCGAGGCGGCCCGTCCCCCAGGCGGTATACCAGCATCCGCCCTCCGGGTCGGCGGCGACCGCGTGCGGGCGGGTGCCCTCCGGCAGCGGGAAGCGGTCGGTCCGCCCGCCGGGGGCGAGCCGCCCGATGAACCCGCCGAGGATCGCAGCGAACCAGACACCGTCGGCGCCGCACGCGACCCCGACCGGGCCCGCGCCGGCGTCGTCGAGCCGGTACACCTCCGCGGAGCCGTCGGCCGCCATCCGGCCGAGCGCGCCGGCCTTGTTGAGCGTGAACCACAGCTGGCCGCCGGAATCGGCGGCGATGGCGGACGGGAAGCCGTCCCGGACCGGCACCGGGAACTCGGCGACCACTCCGTCGGGCGTGATCCGCCCGATGCGGTCGGCGTTCAGCTCGGTGAACCAGAGGGCCCCGTCCCGCCCCGGCGCGATGCCGTAGGGGCCCGCATCCGGCGTGGGCAGGGGGAAGTCCGCGGTGGTCCCGTCGGTGCCGATCCGGCCGATCCGGTGGTCGCCGGTGCGGGAGAACCAGAGGGCGCCGTCGGGGCCGGGGGTGATGACCGTGGGCTGGCAGCCGGGGGCGTCCAGGTCGTAGGCGGTCACCGCGCCGTCGGTCGCCACCCGGGCGATGTGGCCGGCGGTGAAGGTCGTCCACAGCGCGCCGTCGGGTCCGGCGGCGACCCCGTAGGGACCCGAACCGCCGATCGAGGCGGGGAACGCGGTGGCGGAGGGCTGCGGCTTCGCGGGCATGGTGCTCCTTCGGTGGCAGGGGAGAGGTGGCAGAACCCTAGCCACCCGGTCAAGCGGGTTTCCGGGTGCAGATGCCCTGCCCGCCGCGGGGAAAACCGCTGGGCGGGAGGGCGGCGCGGGCCATAGGCTGCCGCGCGGCCCGGCCGGGCAGACGTCCGGCTGCCCGAGCCGCCGCATACAGCCCTACCCACCAAAAGAGGACCGTGTTCCGCAACCTCGCCGCCATCACCGAGCGGCCCGCCCTGTACTCCCTGATCACCACGGCCGAGATGTGGACCGACCCGCACATCGCCGAGCGGATGCTCGCCGCCCACCTCGACCCGCTGGCCGACAGCGCGTCGCCGCCGCACGCCTTCATCGACCGCTCCGCCGCCTGGATCACCGACCGCTTCGGCCTCGGTCCGGGCGTGCGCGTCGCCGACTTCGGCTGCGGTCCGGGCCTGTTCACCGCCCGCTTCGCGGGCACCGGAGCAGACGTCACCGGCGTCGACGTGTCCGCTGCGTCGCTGGACCGGGCAGCGGAGGATGCGCGCGCCGCCGGGCTCGGCGTGCGCTACCTGCGGGCGGACTACCGCGAGTTGCGCGGTGCGGGACCGTTCGACCTGGTCACCGTCATCATGCGGGACTACGCGGCGCTGCCGCCGGAGGGCCGCGCGCAGCTGCTCGCCACCGTCCGCCACCACCTCGACTCCGGCGGAGCCCTGCTGTTCGACGTCGACGCGGCGTCCGCCTTCGACGCCGTCCGCCCCGGAACCGCATTCGCGCCCGGTCTGATGGACGGCTTCTGGTCGCCCCGCCCCTACTTCGGCTTCCGCACCGTGTTCCGCTACCCGGACGAGCGCGTCGCCCTGGAGCGCTTCGACATCGTCGAGCAGGACCGCACCCGCACCTTCTGCAACTGGACCGCCCATTTCACACCCGAGCAGCTGGCGGAGGAACTCGCGGGGCACGGGTTCGCCGCAGAGGAGCTGCTGGGCGACGTGGCCGGCGCTCCGTACAGCCCCTCCGCGCCGCAGTTCGCCGTCGTCGCGCGGCCGCAGTAGTCGGCCGGTCCGGGCCGGGCACCGGCGCGGGACACGGCCGGACCGGGCAGAGAATCGCGCGCATGACGAACGTCGCACCCGCCCGCCGGACCGGTGTTCCCGGGGGAGCCTGCGCAGCCGAACCGTGAAGCCTGGACCTGCTGCAACGCCGAACCGGGAGGGCGTCCGCCGGGCCCGGATGCCGGCTCCGGCAGGGTGCCCGGGACGCGGCTGCGGCGCCGGGCGGCCCCTGTTCGGCGGGGCCCGGTGACCCCACGCCCGCCCAAGATCGCCTACTCTTGTGGAGTGGAGGACCGGAGACGGTCTCCCACGCCGGGCGCGGCGGCGCCGTTATGAGATGCCGCCCGGGTGCGCCCGGCGATCGCGAATCGGACCCGTTGAGCCTCTTCACTTCGCTGTGCCCACAGAGCCCACAGCCGCGGACAGGGGGGCGCAGGGCCCCGTGTCTCCCCGGTCGGGAGCGAGCTGTACGGAGAGTGAAGACAACATATGACGATCGCCCCTGCGCACGAAACCGCCGAAGAGTCGGCAGCCAGCGGTTTCGGCGCCCTTCCGCTGCGCCCGGACCTGCTCGACTCCGTGGCCGCCCTCGGCTTCGACCAGCCGACCCCCATCCAGCGCGAGGCCATTCCGCCGCTGGTCGCCGGGCGCGACGTGCTCGGCCAGGCCGCCACCGGAACCGGCAAGACCGCCGCGTTCGGGCTGCCCGTCCTGGAGCGGATCGACCCCGCCCAGCGCAGCTCCGGACCCTCCGCGCTGATCCTCGTGCCCACCCGCGAGCTCGCGGTGCAGGTCACCCAGGCCATTGAGGACATGGGCCGCCCGCTGGGCGTGCGCGTGCTGTCCGTCTACGGCGGTACCCCCATCGGCCGCCAGCTGCGCAGCCTGGAGCGCGGGGTGCACGTCGTGGTCGCCACCCCCGGCCGGGCGCTGGACCACCTGCGCCGCGGCAGCCTCGACCTGGACGGCCTGTCCTCGGTGATCCTGGACGAGGCCGACGAGATGCTCGACATGGGCTTCACCGAGGACATCGAGGCGATCCTCGAGGAGACCCCGGCCGACGTCCAGACGGTGCTGTTCTCGGCCACCATGCCGGCCCGTATCGAGGACATCGCGCGCCGGCACCAGACCGACCCGCTGCGCATCCGCATCGCCCGCGAAGAGCCCGACCCGGGCGAGGCGCCGCGCGTCCGGCAGAGCGCCTACCTCGTGCCGCGCGGCTACAAGCCGGCCGCGCTGGCGCGGCTGCTCGACGTCGAGGAGCCCGCCGCGGCCATCGTGTTCTGCCGCACCCGCGAGGAGGTCGACAAGCTCACCGAGGCGGCGTCGGCCCGCGGCCACCGCGCCGAGCCGCTGCACGGCGGGATGAGCCAGGAGCAGCGCGACCGCGTCATGGGCCGGCTGCGCTCGGGCACCGCCCGGCTGCTCGTCGCCACCGACGTCGCGGCCCGCGGCCTCGACATCGACCACCTCACCCACGTGGTGAACTTCTCCGTGCCCAGCGCGCCGGAGTCCTACGTGCACCGGGTCGGCCGGGTCGGCCGCGCCGGCCGCGAGGGCGTCGCCATCACGCTGATGGAGCCGCGCGAGATGCGCGCGCTGAAGACGGTCCGCCGCGTCACCGGCTTCACTATCCCCGTCGAGCAGGTGCCCGGCGTCGCCGCGCTGCGGGCGCTGCGCATCGAGCGCACCCGCGCCCAGGTCGACGCCGCCCTGTCCGGTGCCGAGGGCGCAAGCCTGGAGGCGTTCCGCGACATCGCCGAGGGGCTGTCCGCTGAGCACGGCGCGGTCGAGGTGGCCGCTGCCGCGCTGCGCATCGCCCAGGAGGCGCTGACCGGTTCGGCGCCCGACGAGGAGATCCCCGAGGCCGCCGTCCGGGACAACGGCCGCGGCGGCCGGCGCAACGAGCGCCACGGCGAGCGCGGTGAGCGCGGCGACCGGTCCCGCGGGCCGCGCGAGCGCCGCTCCTCCGGCCCGGCCGAGGGCTACGCGCGGCTGTTCGTCGGCGCCGGCCGCTCGGCGAAGATGCGCCCGCAGGACCTGGTCGGCGCGATCGCCGGCGAGGCGGGCCTCAACGGCCGCGACATCGGCGCGATCGAGATCGCCGACCGCTTCTCCCTGGTGGAGGTGCCGGCGGGCTCCGCCGACCACGTCATCTCCTCGCTGCAGGGCAGCACCATCAAGGGCCGGCGCCCGGTGGTGCGCCGGGACGCCAAGGACGGCGGCCCGCGCCGCGAGCGCCGCTGACACGGCTTCGCCGGAGCGGCGGCGCGCACGCCTCAGCGGGGGCGGTGGGGAGGGATCCCCGCCGCCCCCGCGGCGTTTCCGGGAGCGCGCGGCAGCACGGCCGGTCCGGTCGGGTGCGTGAACGGCCGGGTAGCCGTCCGCGGTGTAGTGGTCACCGTGTGTTCACCGCGGTGTGCGGGACGGCCGCTAGGGTCGCAGCCCCCGACCCCGGACGGAAGGCCCCCATGTCCCCCACCCCCAGGTCCCGCCCTCGCCGGAACGCGGCGCGCGCCGCAGCCGCCGCCTGCGCATTCGCCGCGGCCGCGGCGGGAACCGCGGCGCCCGCAGCGGCCGCGGCCGAGCCCGAGCGCGTCCTGCTGTCGCCCGCTGCCGACCCCGCCGCCGCGCAGACCGTGACCTGGCGCGCGGCCGGCGGGCCCGCCGAGGCGCCGGTGCTGGAGATCGCACCCGCCGACGACCCCGAGTCGGTGCAGAGCATCGACGGCGACCCGACCGGGGACGCCGGCGGGGCCTTCGCCCGTGCCACTGCCAGCGGCCTCGCGCCCGACACCGCCTACCGCTACCGCGTCGGCGACGCCGAGGGCGGCCTCGGCCCCTGGCAGGAGTTCACCACTGCGGCGGACAGCGCCGAGCCCTTCGACTTCCTCTACTTCGGCGACATCCAGAACGACATCACCGAGGGGGCCGCGCCGGTCGTGCGGGCCGCCCTCGCCGCAGAGCCGGACGCCGAGTTCGCGGTGCACTCCGGCGACCTCATCGACAGCGCCAACGACGACGGCCAATGGGGCGAGTGGTACGACGCCTTCGGCCCTGAGGCGACCGGCGGAATGAACCACCTCGCCGTGCCCGGCAACCACGAGTACGCCGGACTGAACCTGTCGGACTACTGGGAGCGCCAGTTCGCCGCGGCCGGCAACGGGCCGGACTCCGGCGCCGACCTCGCCGAGACGGTGACCGCCACCGACTACCAGGGCGTCCGCTTCATCGGCCTCAACTCCAACTACCGCACCGCCGCCCCGCTGGCGCCCGGCGCCTGGCTGGACGAGCAGCGCGAATGGCTGGAGCAGGCGCTCGCCGAAGCACCCGGGAAGTGGACGGTGGTGGCCTTCCACCACCCCGTGTTCTCCAACAGCCCCGGCCGCGACAACGGGCCGCTGCGGGACGCCTGGCTGGACACGCTGGAGGAGGCCGACGTGGACCTGGTGCTGCAGGGCCACGACCACTCCTACTCGCGCGGCAACCTCGTCGCGAACCAGACCGACGACCCCGACGTGCACACCGGCCCGGTCTACGCGGTCACCGTCGCCGGCCCGAAGATGTACGACGTGGACGACGCCAACTGGACCGGCAACGGCGCAGAGGCGCGGGTGCAGGCCGCCGACACGCAGACCTACCAGGCGGTCTCCGTCGACGGCGACACCCTCGACTACACCGCCCGCACCGCCGACGGCACCACCGTCGACGCCTTCACCATCACCGACGACGGATCGGGCAAGCGGGTGACCGACGCGCGCTGAAGCCGGCGCCGCCGGCCTCTGGCGGCTGCGCTGCCGCCGCGTTTGCAGCACCCAGCGGCCCGGGCCTGCACGGCTCCGGGCCGCGCCTTCGCCTCTGGACCGGGCGGCGCTCCAGCCCCCCTGCCCGCCCCGGCGCGCCGACGGCCGGGTGTTCGCCGCGCCGGGAGTGTGCTGGCGCACGGACCGGTCTCTGGTGCAGCGTGTGGTCGGTCAGGCTGGGGAGGGACGCGATGGAGAGCGAAGTGGCGGCCGCGCTAGCGGGTGAACTGCGGCTATTGGACCCGGAGGTGCGCTCCTCTCCGGACCTCGCTGGAGCACTGCTCGACCCCGAGTGGACCGAGGTGGGCCGGTCCGGGCACTTCTGGACCCGCGCCGCGATGCTGGCGGCCCTGACCGGAATGGCCACCGATGGCGGCACACCCCTGGAACCGCTGGACCTGCAGGGCATCCGGATCGCGCCCGGCGCCGTCCTCGTCACCTACCGGACCCAGACGGCGGACGGCGCGGCCTACCGCTCCTCGGTGTGGCGCCGCGGCGCCGACGGCGCCTGGCGGATGCTGCACCACCAGGCCACCCCGACCGCCGGCTGAAGCGGCTGGGCCGTGGAAAGGCCCGTGGAGCTGCAGCGGCCGGGGCGCCGGCAGGGGACGCCCAGGCTCCTCCGGGCCGGGGCCTCGGCGCGTCGGGAGAGACCGGCGGAGAGGCCGGAGCTGTCGCGGGCCCGGTGCTGCCGGTCGGCCCTCTACTCTGCGCCGTGGAGCGGTACCGCCATCCAGCTCTGGCTCGGGAGCGCAGGCGCCGGTCCGGAGCCGGCTCCGCATCCTCCCGGGGAAACCGGGTCGGCGGCGCGACACCCGGGGCGAGGTGCCGATCGGTCGGCGGAGCTGGGCATCGGTGAGCGGAGCGGGTGGACGCTTGCCCAGGTCACCCCTGCGGTGCCCCGCGTCCGCCGGCCCGCTCGGCGAGCAGGGTGCGCGGCGTGACCCCGGACAGGCGGCGCACGTCTCGGACCAGGTGCGCCTGGTCGGCGTAGCCTGCCGCGGCAGCGGCCGCGGACGCGGAGAGGCCTGCCTCGGCACGCTCCAGGAACCGGTGCAGCCGCGCGATGCGCCGCCATGCGCGCGGCTCGATTCCACATGCCGCGAGTACAGTGCGGCGCAGCTGCCGCTCGGACCAGCCCAGCGCTGCGGACGTGCCGGCGACCGATGCGCCCGGCGCAGCGAGCAGGTGCAGGACTCGCACCACCCGCGGATCGGGTGGGACGCCCGGCATCGCCGGCAGCATCGCCGGGGGGCTCCCGCTGCCGGACACCACCTGCTCGGCGAGCCGCGCCGCCGCCGGACCTGCGAGCACCGCATCGAGGGGGACGACCGCGTCGCGCAGCTCGGCCGCCGGCAGCCCCAGAGCCGCGCCGATCGCCGAAGGGCGCAGCCGCAGCCCGTGCAGCCGTTCGCCGGGCGCCAGCCGGGCCAGCGCCGGCGCGGCGGTGGGGCCGACGATGCGCGCCGTGCCGCCGGGGCCGACCACGATGTCGGCGCACCCGTCGGGCAGCACCCGCTGCACGTAGGGCGCGCCGGTGCCGGCGTGCTGCTCCCACGTGCAGGCGAAGCGCGGATCAGGCGGACCGCGGTGCTCGGCATAGGCGGCCCGCGGTGCCGCGCCACTGTCCGGAACGTTCAATACTCCCCCTGGTCCATCTAGCCATGATGGCCTGATGGAACAGCGACTGAACCTCATAACCCTGGCCTGCGACGACCTGGACGCCGTGCGCGCCTTCTACCGGGACAGCCTGGGCTGGGCACCCCTCGCCGACGTGTCCGGCGAGATCGTCTTCTTCCAGGCCGGCCCGGGGCTCGCAGTGGCGTTCTTCGACCGGGCCGGGTTCGCCGATGATGTCGGCGGGGATACCGCGGTCGGCGGTCCCGCGGGGATCACTCTGGCCTGCAACGTGGAGTCGCCCGCAGAGGTCGACGCCGCCGTCGCCGCGGTGCGCAGCGCGGGCGGCCGCGTCGTGAAGGAGCCGCAGCGGGCTGCTTTCGGCGGTTACCACGCGTATATCGCTGACCCGGGCGGGGTGCTCTGGGAGGTATGCCATAACCCCGGATGGAGCGTCGACGACGACGGCACGGTCCACCTCGGCCCGGTTGAGTGACGCCGGACCGTGCGGGCGGCCCCGTCCGGCGGGGCGCCGGCCCCGGTGAACACGGGCCGGACACGTCGCGCCCACGGGCGGGTCACGGCGGGCCGGAGGGGCGGGCGCGGGTGCGGCGGCGCTCCTAGAGTGGTGGCATGGCGGACCTGTTCGGCGGACGCGCGCCGCTCATCCTGGACGGCGGAATGGCCACCCGGCTCGAAGAGTACGGGTGCGACCTCTCCGACGCCCTGTGGTCGGCACGCATGCTCCGCGACGACCCCGAACTGGTGCGCCGCGTGCACGTCGACTACTTCGACGCCGGCGCCGACGTCGCCGTCTCCGCCTCCTACCAGGCCAGCGTCGACGGCTTCGCCCGGTTCGGCATCGTCCGGGCGGAGGCCGAACGGCTCATCCTCGCCTCGGTGCGCCTGGCCAGCGAGGCGAGGGAAGAGGCCGGCGGCGGCACGGTGGCCGCGGGAGTCGGCCCCTACGGCGCCGCCCGCGCCGACGGTTCCGAGTACACCGGCGACTACGGCCTCGGCGAGGACGACCTCTACGCCTGGCACCACGATCGCTGGCACCTGCTCGCCTCGGCCGGCGCCGACCTGCTGGCCTGCGAGACCATCCCGTCGGCCGCCGAAGCCCGCGCCCTGGCCCGGCTGATGCGGGAAAGCCCGGGAACCCCGGTCTGGCTGTCCTTCTCCGCCCGCGACGGCGAGCACATCGCCGACGGCACGCCGATCGCCGAGGCCGCCGCAGCAGTCGCCGGCCTTCCGCAGGTGGTCGGGGTCGGCGTGAACTGCACTGCGCCCCGCTACGTCCCCTCGCTCGTCGCCGCCGCGACGGCCGCCACCGGACTGCCCGGGGTCGCCTACCCCAACTCCGGCCGCACCTGGGATGCCGCCGCCCGTACCTGGACCGGCAGCGACGACCCCGCCGACTTCGCCCGCGCCGCCAGCCTCTGGCCCGAGTCAGGCGCCCGCTTCATCGGCGGCTGCTGCCAGACCGGCACCGAGCACATCCGCCGCCTCCGCGCTGCGCTGGACTGACCCCGGGCAAGGGCGGCTGCGCCGGAGCCTCTTCTGCCCTTCTCTGCCGCTTCAGGGACGGCATGGGCCACGACATGAAGGCAAGGGCGGCTTCGCCGGCAGTCTTTCTCTACTGCCCCTTCGCTCAGTTCCGGTGTGCGGCCAGGGTCCTGCAGGTCGCGGAGGTGGGGCGGCTCGGGACGCAGGTTCCCGCAGCCCTTCAGCCGGCCGTTCGGTGTTCAGCCCGTCGCACAAGCGGAAAGGCGGCGACGGCGGGGATGATTCCCTGCGGCGGCCGGCCGCTCCCACTCCGGGATCTCCCGGTGCGGGCCCCCGAACCGTTCCGCGGTGCCCGCACCGGATCGGCGCGCCGCCGCAGCAGCGGGGGCGGCGCGCTGAGCGAAACGCCGTCGGAATTGCCGATTCCGGACGGGGAATTCTCTGCTCGGTCCCTGCGGGTGCTCTTCCCGGCGCCGTCTTTCCGCCGCTCGCCGCGGGCGATGCGGTTTTTCCCGGTCACACCTTGCGCGCCTCCCGCGGGGCCATCCGGTGGGACCGGAGCCCGGAATCCGGCCGGGCCGTCCACTAGGGTGGATAGCCCGCAGGCAATCAGCGCACGGCAGTGAGCAGCGCACCGGGAGCGCGGCCGCAGCGCAACGAGAACGGGGGGAGGCATGGCGGATATCCCCCGGAAACTCGGCGCCTTCACCCTGGAGCGGGAGCTCGGCCGCGGCGGTTTCGGCACCGTCTACCTGGGCGTCGACGAGCAGGGGCGGCGCGCCGCGGTCAAGCAGCTGCACCCCGACATGGTCGCCGACGCCCGCGCTCGCGCGCTGTTCCGGCGGGAAGTCTCGGCCGCCCGCACCGTCCGCGACTTCTGTACCGCCGTGGTGCTCGACGCCGACCCGGACGCCCCGTCGCCGTGGATCGCCTCCGAATACATCGAAGGACCGACGCTGCGCGCCGACGTCCGCGACTCCGGCCCGCGCAGCGGCGGCGACCTGGAGCGGCTCGCCGTGCAGACCGCGACCGCGCTGACCGCGATCCACGCAGCCGATGTCGTCCACCGCGACCTCAAGCCGGACAACATCATCCTCGGAGCCGACGGGCCGCGCGTCATCGACTTCGGGGTCGCCCGCGTCGCCCAGCGCGGCCCGGCCGGAACGGCGCCGGTCGGCACCATCGGCTACATGGCGCCCGAGCAGCTCCTGGAGCGGGAGATCACCGACCGCGCCGACGTGTTCGCGTGGGGCGCCACCCTCGTCTTCGCCGGCACCGGGCGCTCGGCCTTCCCCGGCTCCAACGAGCAGGCCCGCTTGGCCCGGGTGCTGCACGTCGCGCCCGAACTCCGCGGCCTCGACGGCGACCTGCGCCGCATCGCCGAGCTGTGCCTGTCCAAGGACGCCGAGCTGCGCCCGTCAGCCAACGACCTGCTCGACATGCTGCTGGGCCGCGCCGCCGTGGCGGCCGCGGACGGCGAGCCGGCCGACACCTCGGGCACCCTGATGCTGCGCCGCGGCGCAGCCCGGACCAGCTCCGGAACGGCCACTCGCCCCGCCGTTTTCGGCCCCGGTCCGCAGGAGCGGCTCTCGTTCGCTGAGCGGCGGCTGCTCGCCGGCGACGCGGCCGGCGCTGCAGCGCCGCTTGAGGAGGCCGCCGCCGGGTTCGAGGCCAGCGGCGACGCGGGGCAGCTCCTCTACACCCGCATCGTCTTCGGCGACCTGTGGAACGTGGCCGGCGACCACGGACGCGCCTGGGCGCACCTGGGCGGGCTCCGCGCCGAGCTGGAGGCCGAGGGGCGCCTGCTCCACCTGGCCCGGGCACTGCGCGGTATGGCGCTGCTCGACCACGGAACACTGTGGGAGGAGGAGGCGCACGGTCTGCGCCGCATCCTGCCCTCCGCCCGGCACCGCACCACCGGGGTCGCGCCCCGGGTGGCGCTGGCCCGCCGGTCGGTAGAGCTGTTCGCCGAGGTCGGCCGGGCGCAGGACGCGGCCCGCGCCCGGCTGGTCTTCGGCCAGGTGCTCAGCGAGGCGGGCGACGCGCGCGGGGCGGCCGACGCCTTCGCCCAGGCCGTCGCCGGCTACGAGGCATCGGGGCCGCGCTGGCGCTGGTGGGAGGCGCGCGCCCGGCGCATCGCCGCCCAGACCCGCTTCCACGCCATCATGGAGCCCCGGCTGGCGGTGGGGACGTTCCTGGCCGCCGAGCGCGACGCCTGGGAGCTGCCGGCGATCCTGGCCAACGCCCGCCGCGCGGCCCGGCTCGGGGCGGCGACCGGTGACCACCGGGAGCGGCTCGCCGCGCAGATCACGCTGTCCCGCGTGGTGTGGACATCGATGGGCAGCGACACCGGCCTGCCCGAGGCGGCCGGCGCCCTCCCCACTGCGGTCACCCCCCGGCCGTCCGCCGTGCCGCCGGGGGACGGGCCCTCCGGGCCCACGGGGGCGACCGCGGCCGCCTCGGCCTGGTACGAGCAGATCTCCACCTCGCAGGAGGTGCGCGCACTCCTGGAGTCGACCCGCGGTGAAGCCGAGGAGAAGGGCCTCGACGACCTCGCCGCCCAGGCCGAGCTGTGGGCCCGCCGCCTCTTCGCCGAAAGCCCCGGCGTACACGCCGTCCAATGGCAGCTCAGCCGCGAACGCCGCGCCGTCCCCTTCGCCGAGAGCGGTCTGACGCGGGGCGACCGCTGCGCCATCTGACCTGTCGGGTGCTGCAGCCCTCGCGGCGGCCTCCAGCGGCGGCGACCGCCGGATCCCCTCTCCGTGCGGGGAGCGGGTCCCAGGGGTTCCGCGAACGCGGAGCCGCTCCCTCCTGCCGGAGCGGTCTGACGCGGGGCGACCGCTGCGCCATCCGGCCCGCCGGTTTCCGCAGCCCCGTGCCCTCGGACCGCTGTCCTCGCCGCCGCGGCGGCCGCCGCAGGCCCGTCCGGTGCTCCACCGGCGGCCACCGGACAGCCCCGGGGCCCGCTCCGCGCTGCAGCGGTTTTCAGCGCGGCCCGCGAACCCGGAACCACTGCAGCGGTGGCGCCGGCCCCGGTCAGCCTCCGTCGCCGCCACCAGCCTCGGCGCGGGGTTCGGCCACCTCCTCCGCCGGGTCCAGTTGGGCGGAGGCGGAGCCGAAAGCGGCAGCTCCGGCGCCGCGGCAGAAATCGGCGAATGCGCGGGCGCGGCGGTTCAAGCGCATGGCGCGGGGCCAGGCCAGCAGGACCGACTCCTCGCCCACGGGCTCGGCGATCTCCTTGATCCGCACCGGGAGGCCCTCGTAGGTGCGGTCGTTGGCCGGGCGCTGCACCAGCACGCCGTAGCCCATGCCGCGCCCCACCAGCGCCCGCGCCGTCTCGTAGCTGGTCGGCCGGTGCCGGACCTGCGGCACCAGGCCGAAGCGCTGGAACAGCGAGAGCGCATGGTGGGTGCTGGGCGCGGTGTCGAGCAGGACCATGGGCTCGCCGGCGAGCTCGGCCAGCGCCACCGACGGCTGGCCGGCCAGCCGGTGCCCGGCCGGCAGCAGCACGTGCGGGCGCACCCGGGCCAGCACCGTGCGCTCCATCTCCGGGCGGACCTCCATGTCGTAGAGCACCGCCAGATCCAGCTCGCCGCGGAGCAGGCGCTCCTGCAGCCGGTCCTGATCCGCCTCGTCGAACTCCACCGTGACGTCGGGGTGCAGCGCCGCGAACCCCTGCAGCAGCGGGGGAAGCACGGTCGGCGCCATGGTGACGAAGCAGCCCAGCGACAGCACGCCGGTCAGCGGCCCGCCGCCGCCCGCCTCCGCCGCCACGTCCTCGGCCTCGCGCAGCAGCCGCCGGGCGCGCACCAGCAGCTCGGTCCCTGCCGTGGTGAGGGTGATGCCGTGCGCCTTGCGCCGCACGCACAGCTGCACCCGCAGCGCGCGCTCCAGGTCGGTCAGCGCCAGCGACACCGCCGGCTGCGAGATCCGGAGCCGCTCGGCGGCGCCGGTCAGCGTGCCCGCCTCCGCGACCGCCACGAAGTAGGCGAGCTGGCGCAGCGAGAAGCGCGGCGGCGCGGGCGGGTCGGCCACGGCGTCACCCGCGCCGCGTGCGGCCGCTGAGCAGAGCGGGGCGGGGAGCAGGGGGCATGGCGCGGATGCTACCCGAGCGGCTGAACCGGCAGCGCTGCGGGAATGCTTGGGTGGGCGGGGCGGCTGGAGCAAGCACGGGGCGCGGCCCCGTACCGGGAGGGGAGAGGCCAGCGCAGCACCGCAGGAGCGCACTGGCCGGCACCGCCGCCCACCGCATCCGCAGCGCTTGCCAAAGGGAGCCCACCGATGCCCGACTACCGCCACGAACTGCTGTTCGGCGCCTTTCTGACGCCGTCGGCCGACGACCCCGCCGCCACCGTCGAGCGGGCCCGCACCGCCGAAGCCGCCGGGCTCGACATCGCCGCCATCCAGGACCACCCGTATCAGCCGCGCTACCTTGACACCTGGACTCTGCTGACCTGGATCGCCGCGAGCACCGAGCGGCTGCGGGTCGTCCCCGACGTGCTCAATCTGCCGCTGCGCCCGCCCGCGGTCACGGCGCGCGCTGCCGCCTCGCTCGATTTGCTCTCCGGCGGGCGCCTCGAACTCGGAATCGGCGCCGGCGCCTTCTGGGACGCCATCGAGGCGATGGACGGCACCCGGCTGTCGCCCGGAGAGTCGGTACAGGCGCTCGGCGAGGCGATCGACGTGCTGCGCGCCCTGTGGGACACCGACGCCCGCGGCGGAGCGGGCGCCGGCGGGAGTTTCCACAAGGTGGCCGGTGCCAAGCGCGGCCCTGCCCCGGCCCACCCGGTCGGGATCTGGGTCGGCGCCTACGGCCCGCGCATGCTCCGCCTCACCGCGGAGCGCGCCGACGGCTGGCTGCCCACACTCGGCGGCTCCTTCGCCGACCGGGACGGGCTCGCCCGGATGGGCCGGACCCTCGACAGCGCCGCCGCGGAGGCCGGACGCGATCCCGCGGCGATCCGCCGCGTCGTCAACCTCGCCGGCGCGGAGATCGGCGCACCGGGCCGCGGATTCCTCTCCGGGCCGCCGCAGCAGTGGGTGGACGATCTCCTCCCGCTCGTCCTCGACCAGGGCGTCAGCGCCTTCCTCCTCGGCAGCGACGACCCCGCCCAGATCCGCCGGTTCGGCGAGGAGGTCGCCCCCGCGCTGCGCGCTGCCGCAGAGCGGGAGCGCGGCGCGGCCTGACGGGCTGCCCGGCGCGGCGGACTCGCCGCCGCAGGCCCGCACACACGGCCCGCGCCGCGCACGGGCCGTGTGGACGCAACGGGGAGCGTTCGCCGCCGGGCGGCGCGGCTGCGGCACCGGGCGCGGTCCCGCGCGCCCGACGGGCTTGGCCGCATGCCGGGGCCCGCAGCGCGCCCGGTCCTGCCGCCCAGGCGCCGCGCGCACCACCGCAGCGCGGGTACCGGCCGGTAAGCAGCACCGGCCTGCGCGGACGGACGCCGCCGATGTCAGGCGCTCGGCGGAGACGCGGCAGCGGCACGGTCTGCAGCAGAGGCCGCGGCCGGACGGCGGTCGGGCGCGGACCGGCCGCGTGCAGCGCTGCGGGCGCGTGCACTGCCGTCTGCGGTGCAGGTGCCGGCCGCCGCCTGCAGGAGGGCGCCGAGCAGCAGGCGGCGCCGCCGGGTCTGAGCGGGGCCGGTGCCGGACAGGCGGATTCCGGTTCTCCCCTGCGCAGGGGGCGGGTGGATCGGGGGAGGCGCTGCGCAGGCGGCGGTTGGGGGAGGTGGGCGTGGCGGGGCAGGGGAGGGGCCGGGCTATAGTGCCCCTACCGGTCGCTGCGGTCAGCCGCGGCGCCCCCGCCTGCCGGGCCGCGCGCGGCCCTGATCCCCCGCCGGCAGATGCGGACCCTCCAAGTACGCACACGCCCTGGGAGCTGGCGCAGCCGTGAACCCCGACCCCGCACTGTTCGTCGGCCCGCCCGACCGCCCGGACAAGTACCGGCTCGTCCGCAAGGTGGGCCGGGGCGGCGAGGGCACGCTCTACCTCGCCGAGGTGCTGCTGGCCGGTTCGCGCGAGCCGGTGATCGTCAAGGCGCTGCACGCGGAGATCGCCGCGGAAGAGGACCAGTTCGGCGAGCTCAGCGCGCGCTGGGCCGAGCAGGCCGAGCTGCTGCGGTTCATCGACCACCGCGGCGTCGTCGGGGTGCGCGAGCACTTCGAGGGCCCGCGCGAGCATCCGGCCGGCGCGGCCGACCCCGCCGACCGGTCGCTGTTCCTGGTGATGAACTACGTCGACGGCGTCCCGCTGCGCGCCTGGCGCAAGGAGAACGCCGTAGCGGGGCCGCAGGACGCCGCCGCGCTCCTCGGAGTCCTCAGCCAGGCCGCCGACGCGATCGACCATCTGCACTCCGGCCGCGCAACGCCGTCCGGCCGCGCCGTGGTCCACGGCGACCTGGCGCCGGGCAACGTCATGCTCGGCGGCGACGGCCGCGCCACCCTGGTCGACTTCGGGCTCAGCCGGATCGCGGCGCGGCACGTCACCCGCAGCCCCTGGTTCACCCCCGGCTACGCGGCCCCCGAGGTCTTCGTCGGCGAGTACTCCGCGGCCACCGACCGGTACGCCTTCGGCGGCATCCTCTACTTCGCCCTGTCCGGTGCCCACCCGCCGCCCTCGCCGGAGCTGGCCCGCGAGGCGCTCGGCGGACTGCCTCCGCTGGCCGCCGCCGACCCGGGCCTGCGCGCCGCGATCCTGGCGGTGTTCTCGGCCCGCCCCGAGGACCGGCCCGCCGCCGGGCCCCTCGTCCGCATGGTGCTGGACACCGTCGAGCGCGGCGGCGCGGCGGACGTCCCCGCCGCGGCAGGGCCGCCGCCGGCAGGGGGCGCGCACGGGGCGGGGTCGGAGCCCACCGAAGCACTCGGGGGCGGCGCTGCGGCCGCGGCGGCGCAGCAGGGTCCCGCGCAGGGGGACCCCCGGCCCGGTCCCGCCCCCGGCGCAGAGCCGCTCGCGCACTCGGAGCCGGCGACGGCGCCGACCCGGCCCAGCCGCCGCCGGAAGATCGCCGTCGGCGCCGCGGCCGCAGCGCTGGTCCTCGCCGTGGCCGGCGGTGTCGGTGCCGCCGCCTGGAACCTGCGCGGCGGCACCGGGGAGGGGTCCGACCCGCAGGCGCAGCAGGCCGCCGGCCCCGGCGAGCGCGGCCCCGGGGCGACGGGATCGGTCCCGCCGTCGCCGTCCCCGTCCTCCTCGGACAAGGGCGGCAAGGACGCAGACGACGGGGGCGAGGACGACGACAGCGGCAAGGACAAGGTCAACGAACGCGCGGGCAGCCCGCTGTCCGACCGGTCCGCCATCCTGCCCGCCAAGTCCTACTCCGCCGGTGCGGCCACCCTGGACGGCACCCAGTACCGGGAGTCGCTGACGGTCTCCGGTGCCTGCGGCAAGCCCAGCACCGAGTACAATCTCGCCCGCTCCTCGTCCGCCTTCGCCGCGACAGTCGGCGTCGACGACGCCTCCTCCGGCGGCGCCAACGCGGTCTTCCGAGTCGTCGGCGACGGCCGCGAGCTCGCTTCGGCCACCGCCGGCCCCGGCGAACCGGCCGAAGTGAGCGCCGACGTGTCCGGGGTGATGCGGCTGCGGCTGACCGTCGACTGGTCCGGCGACTGCTCCGGCGCCGTCGGCGTGTGGGGCGACCCCAAGCTCACCTGAGGCGAGCGCCGGCGATCGCGCCACGGCCGGCCCGGCCCGAGCAGTGAAGCGGCCGGACGGTCCCCCTGCCCGCGGGGCCAGGGGAGGCGGCCGGTGCGCCCTTACAGGTCGGCGTCGTCGGGGTCGCCGATCTCCACTCCCACGACCCCGGGCACCTCGGGCAGCGGCCCCACCAGCGACTCGGCCGTGCCGCTCCCCGCGATGAGCAGGGAGAGCGCGATCACCGGGTCGGCGCCCGGTGCTGCCGTGCGGGCCGCGCGGACGCCGCGCACCGCGAAGCCGCGCTCGGTGGCCTCAGCCAGGATGCTGCGGAGCGCGCCCTGCCCGTCGAGGTAGCGGATCTCCAGCAGCGCCGCCCCGGGAGCCCCCCCGGGTGAAGCGGCGGGTGAGGGCGGGATAGGCGTAGGCAACCAGGAAGTGCGCGGCGGTGGCGGCGCCGGCCAGCAGCCAGAGGCCGGCCCCGGCGGCCGAGCCGACTGCTGCGGCCAGCCAGACCGTGGCGGCCGTGGTGAGGCCCCGGACCGCGTCGCCGCGGACGAAGATCAGCCCCGCGCCGATGAAGCCGACCCCGGAGGCGACCTGGGCCGCCACCCGCGCGGGGTCGAACGATGCTCCGTCCGCCGCGCCCAGGTCCATGTCGGCGAAGCCCCACTTGCCCAGCAGGACGAACAGGGCCGCGCCGACCCCCACCAGCGTGTGCGTGCGCAGCCCGGCCGACTTGTTGCGGAGCTGGCGCTCCCAGCCGATCAGCGAGCACAGCAGCAGCGCCGTACCGAGCGCGGCGAGCTGCGGCCACCCCTGGACGCTGAGGCCCGCCATCAGTCGCGGCGCACGCGCTTGGCTGCGCCGGTCAGGTTGAGGGCGGTGGTCACCAGCGGAACGTGGCTGAACGCCTGGGGGAAGTTGCCGACCTGCCGTCCGCTGCGGGTGTCCCACTCCTCGGCGAGGAGCCCCAGGTCGTTGCGGAGCCCGAGGAGCCGGTCGAACAGCTCGCGGGCCTCCTTCTCGCGGCCGATCGACTGCAGCGCGTTGGCCATCCAGAAGCTGCACGCGAGGAACGCGCCCTCGTCGCCCGGCAGCTGGTCGGCGGTGTCGTCGCGGTCGGTGCGGTAGCGCAGCACGAACCCGTCCACCATGAGGTCCTCGCGGATCGCCTCGATGGTGCCGACCACCCGCGGGTCGTCGTAGGGGAGGAAGCCGACCTCGGGGATGAGCAGCAGCGCCGCGTCCAGCTCGGTGCCGCCGTAGTACTGGGTGAAGGTGTTGCGGCGGGCGTCGAAGCCGTACTCGCACACCTCGGCGTGGATGGTGTCGCGCAGGTTGCGCCACCGCTCGATCGGCCCCTCCTCGCCGAACTCCTCGATGCCGCGCACCGCGCGGTCGGCCGCCACCCACGCCATCACCTTGGAGTGCACGAAGTGCTGGCGCGGGCCGCGCACCTCCCACAGGCCCTCGTCCGGCTCGTCCCAGCACCACTCCAGGAAGTTGACCAGCGACCGCTGCATGCCCCAGACGTGGTCGCCGCCCTCCAGACCGCACCGGCGCGCCAGGTCGAGGACGTCCATCACCTCGCCGTACACGTCGAGCTGGTACTGGTGGACCGCCGCGTTGCCGACCCGCACCGGGCGCGAACCCTCGTAGCCGGGCAGCCAGTCGGCCTCCCATTCCGACAGCCGCCGCTCGCCGCGCACGCCGTACATGATCTGCATGTGCTGCGGCTCGCCCGCCACCGCCCGCACCAGCCACTCGCGCCAGGCCTGCGCCTCGGCGGTGAAGCCGCTGCGGATCAGCGCCTCCAGGGTGATGGTGGCGTCGCGCAGCCAGCAGTACCGGTAGTCCCAGTTGCGCACGCCGCCCAGCTCCTCCGGCAGCGACGTGGTGGGTGAGGCGACGATGCCGCCGGTCGGCCGGTAGGTGAGCGCCTTGAGGGTGATCAGCGAGCGCACCACCGCTTCCCGGTACTCGCCCTCGTAGCTGCAGTCCTCCACCCAGCGCCGCCAGAAGCGCTCGGTGCGCGACAGCGACTTCTCGGCGTCGAGGTGGTCGGACTCCTCGGTGTGCGAGGGGTGCCAGGTCATCACGAACTGCACGCGCTGGCCCGCGTTGACCGTGAACTCCGCATCGTGCATGAAGTTGTGGCCGTTCAGCGGCACCGTGGTGCTTAGCCAGACCGAGTCGGGGCCGGCCACGGCCACCAGTTCGGTGCCGGAGCGGCGCACCCACGGCACGACGTTGCCGTAGTCGAAGCGCAGCCGCAGCGCGGTCGACATGCGCACGGTGCCGCTGACGCCCTCGACGATGCGGACCAGGTGCGGGGTGCCGCCGCGCGGCGGCATGAAGTCGATGACCCGGACCGTGCCGTCCTCGGTGTCCCACTCGCTCTCCAGGACGAGCGTGTCGGGCCGGTAGCGGCGCCGGGTGGCCTCGGCCGGGCCGCTGGCGGGGCGCAGCCACCAGTTGCCGTTCTGCTCGCTGCCCAGCAGCGCCGTGAAGCAGGCGGGCGAGTCGAAATGCGGCAGGCACAGCCAGTCCACGGAGCCGTCGCGCCCCACGAGTGCTGCAGTCTGCATGTCGCCGATCAGCGCGTAGTCCTCGATCCGGCCGGGCACGCGGCTCACCCCCTGCGTCATCAAGATCACTTTCCCGGGTGGGTACCGTATCCAACTCCGCGGAGGTCCCCGGACGACTCGGTGGAGGCGCCGCCTCCGATCGCGGGGTTGCCGCCCGAGCCCTGCAGGGCACCTGCTGCGCGGGTGCCTCCGGCTGCGTTCCCGCGCGCCGCCGGGGGGTGCCCCGGGCCTGGCGCGCGGCCCGCACGGCGGCCTCCTCGAAAGGCCGCCTCCTCGTGGGCCGGCGCTGCTGCGGCGCCCCTCGGTCATGCCGGGCGCCGCCCCGAACCCTATCCGCGGGGGCGCCCGCGGGGAACGCAGCGGCCGCGGAGGGCGGTTGCATTCCGGTCACCCCGCCGGGCCGCGGACGGGCGGCGCGGTGCCGCGCAGAGCTGGCCCGGGCCGGGCGCCGCGGGTGCGCTATAGTGGCCCGGCCCCGCGGCCGGACGCGGCGCGGAACGGGCGCGAGCGGGGAGAGCGGCACCGATGGCGGGCGACAGACGGATCAACGGGCGCCTTCTGGCCCGGCTGATCGGCGACGGCGCCCAGGGGCGCCCCTACTACCTGGCGATGGCGCGCGCCATCGGGTCCCTCGTGCTCGACGGCCGCGTGCCCACGTACACCCGGCTGCCAGCCGAGCGCGACCTCGCCGAGGCGCTCGGCGTCAGCCGCACCACCGTCAGCGCCGCCTACACCTGGCTGCGGGAGCAGGGCTACCTGGACAGCCGCCAGGGCGCCGGCAGCTGGACCGTGCTGCCGGGAACCGGCGCGGAGGCGGCAGCCGAGCCCGGCGCGCCGGCCTCGGCCGGCACCGGAGCGGGCGGCCTCAGCGGGTTCGGCGGTGCCTCCCCGCCCGCCGTCGAGGGCCTGCAGGCCGCGGCCCGGCTCGCCGTCGAGCAGCTCGCCGCGCACGTCGGCCGGCCCGGCTACAGCCCGCACGGCCTGCCCGAGCTGCGGCACGCCATCGCCCGCCGCTACGTCGAGCGGGGCCTTGCCACCACCCCCGAGCAGATCCTGGTGACCAACGGCGCCCAGCACGCCTTCACCCTGCTCACCGCCCTGCTCCTGGAGCCGGGCGACGCGCTGCTGATGGAGAGCCCCGGGTCGCCGCACGCGCTGGAGTGCGCACGCGCGGCGGGGCTGCGCATCCACACCGCCGGTGTTGCCGGCGACGGCTGGGACCCCGGACCGGCCCGCGGTGCCCTGCGCCGCACCCGGCCGCGCGCCGCGCTGTTCACCCCGGACTTCCAGAACCCCACCGGCGCGCTGATGGACGACGACGAGCGGGCCGCGCTGGCCGCCGAGGCGCGCGCCGCCGGCACGCTGCTCATCGTGGACGAGAGCGCCGCCGAGCTGGCCATCGACTCCGGCGACCAGCCCGCGCCGGCCGCCGTGCACGACACCGACGGGCGCGTGTTCAGCGTCGGCTCGGCCTCAAAGCTCCTCTGGGGCGGCCTGCGAGTGGGCTGGGTGCGCACCACACCGCCGATGGTGGAGCGGCTCGCCGCAGTGCGCCGCCGCACCGACCTCGGCGGCGGCCTCATCGACCAGCTCACCGTCACCCGGCTGCTCGCCGACGTCACCCGCATCCGCGCCGAGCGCAGCACTGCGCTGCGCCGCGGCCGCGACGCCCTGGTGGCCGCGCTGCGCGCCCGGCTGCCCGAGTGGCGCTTCACCACACCCAGCGGCGGCCCGGTGCTGTGGGCCGCGCTCCCCGAACCGGTCGCCGGGCGGCTCGCTGAGGCGGCACTGCGGCACGGCGCCGACATAGCCCCCGGGCCGGCCTTCGGCGACGCGCCGCCACTGGAGCACCACGTCCGCATCGCCTACACCCGCCCTGCCGAGGACTACCGCGCCCTGGTCGGCCGGCTCGCCGACGCCTACGCTGAAGCGCGCGCCCTGCCGGCGCCGCCGCACGGCCGCCTCTACCTCTGACGTGCCGCCGCAGGCCGCGCGGCCCCGCGGAAAGCGCGTCCGGGCCGGGTTCTGGCCGCGCACCCTCCGGCGGAAGACGTGTCCGCATCGCCGGCAGCCGCCCGGGGCCCGGGGCGGACGGTTCGCCGCCAATGCCCACGTGCGCGCTCTGCTGAGCCGCGCTCCCGCTGCGCCGCTGACCCGCCCGCAGGCCGCGTCCGGGTGCCGGCCGCGGCCGCGCGGCTGCTCCGCCGGTGACCCGGTGCCGTCCGCCGACCGTGCGCCGGATCGCCCCGGACCGCCCGCGGGACAGGGCTTCCCGTCCTTGCCGTACCCGCGCCGGCCGTGATCGGATGACAGGCACCCCGGGGGTGACCTGCATCACGCAGGAGAGCGGGAGTGTGGGCATGGTTCAACGCGACGTCCTGGCAGAGCGTGCCGAAATCGAAGCCGAGATCGACGGACTGACCCTGGTGGACTGGCTGCGTACCGCAGCCGAGCGGGACGGCGGCCGGCCGGCCCTCTCCGACCGCGTCGGCGAAGGCGACGCCGCCCACTGGTCCACCCGCACGTGGGCCGAGTACCGGGCGGCGGCGCTGGACACCGCGGCCGCCTTCGTCGGCGCCGGGGTCGCGCCCGGCGACGTGGTCGCCCTGATGATGTCCAACCGCTCCGAGCACGTCCTCGCCGACACCGGGGCCGTGCACGCCGGAGCGGTGCCGCTGACGGTCTACGCCACCTTCGCCCCGGAGCAGGTCGCCTTCGTCGCCGAAGACTGCGCGGCCACCGTCGCCGTCCTCGAAGGCGCCGCCGAACTCGACCGCTGGTCCCGCGCCCTGGAGCGGCTCGACCGGCTGCACACCGTCGTCCTGCTCGATCCGGCGGCGGTCCCGGCCGCCCCCGGGGACGGGCGCCGCTACGTCTCCTGGGCCGAGTTCACCGCCGACGGCGCGCGCCGCAACGCCGCCGACCCGGCGCCCGTCCAGGCCCGGATGGACGCCGCGGCCCCGGAGGACCCGGCCGCCCTGCTCTACACCTCCGGCACCACCGGTGATCCCAAGGGCGTCGCCGAAACCCACCACCAGATCCTCTTCCAGGTCACCATCTCGCTGCGCGCCAACGCGACCCCCTACGGTGCGGCGGCGCTGTCCTATCTGCCGCTCGCCCACATCGCCGAGCGCGTACTGAGCCTCTATGCGCCGCTCGGCATCGCCGGCCACCTCTACTTCTGCCCGGAGCTCTCCCGGCTCGGCGAGTTCCTCCAGCTGGTCCGCCCGCACGGGCTGTTCGGCGTTCCGCGGGTGTGGGAGAAGCTCCAGGCGGGCCTGGAGGCGGCGCTCGCCGCCGCCCCCGAGGAGCAGCGCCGCGCCGTCGAGGCGGCCGCCGAAACCGCCCGCTCCTACCTGGCGCAGGGCCAGTACGGCCGCACCCCCGACGCCGAGCTCGCGCAGCGCTTCGCCGAGGCCGACGCCCGGGTCCTCGCCGGCCTGCGCGAACTCATCGGCCTCGACCGCGCCGTGTACTGCCTCACCGCAGCGGCGCCCATGCCGGAGGAGACGGTCCGCTTCTTCTCCGGCCTGGGCCTACTCGTGCGCGACCTGTACGGGATGACGGAGAACTGCGGCGCCGTCACCATGAACCGGCCCGGCGCCTACCGCTTCGGCAGCGTCGGTCCGGTGTCGGAGGGCATGGAGCTGCGGATCGCCGGCGACGGCGAGATCCTGGTGCGCGGACCGATCAACATCGGCCGCTACCACGGGCGAGCGGCGGCGGAGAGCCCGGTCGACGCCGACGGCTGGCTGCACACCGGCGACATCGGCCGGATCGACGACGACGGCTTCGTCTACGTCGTCGACCGCAAGAAGGAGCTCATCATCACCGTCGGCGGCGAGAACATCGCGCCGGCCGGCATCGAGGGCCGCCTCAAGGAGCATCCGCTCATCGGGCAGGCCCTCGCCTACGGCGACCGCCGCCCCTATCCGGTCGCGCTGCTGGCGCTGGACCCGGAGGTGGCGCCGGCCTGGGCGGCGGCCCGCGGTATCGACGCCGGAGACGGCGGCACCGCCGCACTCGCCGAGCACCCCGAGGTGCTGTCCGAGGTCGGCCGCGCCGTCGAGCGCGCCAACGCGGCCCTGGCGCGGGTCCAGCAGGTCAAGCGGTGGCGGCTGCTGCCCACCGAGTGGAGCGTGGAGGGCGAGGAGCTCACCCCGTCGCTGAAGCTCCGCCGCCGCGTCGTCCACGCCAAGTACGCCGAGGTGATCGAAGCGCTCTATGCCTGACCGCTCCTGACCGCGGGGCGGCGCGGCCCGGCGACGGCGCCCGGCGGCAAGCCCGCCGGCGGGCGCCGTCGCCGGCGCGGTGGCACTGCACCGGCCGCCGCCCGGCCGGGCAGGCCTGCCCGGCGGATGCCGGGGCCGCCCCGTCCTGCCGCGCGCCGGCGCGGCTACGCCTGTGCCGCAGCGCACCGCTGCGCGAAGCGGACCACCTCGCCCAGCGGCACCTCCCTGTCGGTCTCGTTGAAGACCTCGTGCCGCGCGCCGGGCAGGATGCGGGCGGCGACGTCCTCGCCCGCGAACGCCAGGATCCCCTCGGTGGTTCCGTCCAGCGGGACCAGGCGGTCGTCGGAGCCGTGCACCCACAGCAGCGGCAGTGCGCCGATCCGTCCCGCGGCGCGGATCCGCTCCAGCTCGGCCGCGATCGCCTCCAGCGTCGGCCGCTTGAACGCGCCGTGCCACACCAGCGGGTCCGCGGAGTAGGCCGCACCCACCGCCGGATCGCGGGAGAGTGTCGCCACGTCGATCGGGGCCTCCGGGATCTCCTCGTGCGCGAGCAGGGCGGGCACCGTGTCCCATCGGCCCAGCACCGGGCCGGACAGCGCCAGGCCGGCGAGCTCGCCGCCGTAGACCTGGGCGTAGCGCGCCGCGATCATGCCGCCCATCGAGTGCCCGACCAGTACCAGCGGCAGCGTCCGGTAGGCGGTGCGGGCCTGGGTGACGAGGCGGTGCACGTCCTCCACCACGCCCTCGAAGTCGTCGATGAGGACCCGCTCGCCGTCGGAGCGGCCGTGCCCGCGATGGTCCATCCCGTAAACGGCCGCGCCGGCGTCGCAGAGGTACTCCGCCACGTGCTCGTAGCGCCCGATGTGCTCGCCGTAGCCGTGCGCCAGGACCGCCAGCCAGGACGGCTCCGCGCCCTCGGGGGCCCACGCCTTCGCGTGCAGGCGCTGCGCGCCTCCCGGCCCGCCCGGCAGGCCCCATTCGCGTGACACGGTCATCTGCTCTCCTTCCAGTGCGTCCTCGGACGGTGCGCGGCCGGCCTGCCGCCTCCGGGCGCGGCCCCCGGATGCAGGCCGCCGCTGCGGCCATCCGACCCTAGCCTTCCGGCCCCGGCCCGCGGCATCCCCGCGCCCCTGGGCATCCGTCCGGCCGGGAGGCCCGGCCGGGGCTGCCCTTCGTGGCATCCGCCGAACCGGGGCGGCTGGAGCGCGGTGTCCCCGTGTCCGCCCACGAAGACCGCCGACGTCCCAGGAAACCGTCGGCGCCGTCTGCCATGCTGGGAAGGGAGGGACCGCCCTGCGGCAACCGGAGCCGGGGCGCCCGCCGCAACCAAGGGAGGTGGAGCCCGTGCTGGCCGACAGCTACGGACGCGTGGCCACGGACCTGAGGGTCTCCCTCACGGACCGCTGCAACCTGCGCTGCACCTACTGCATGCCTCCGGAGGGCCTCGAATGGCTCCCCAAGCCGGAGCTGCTCACCGACGACGAGATCCACCGGCTCATCCGCATCGGCGTCACCCGGCTCGGCATCGAGGAGGTCCGCTTCACCGGAGGTGAACCGCTGCTCCGCCGCGGCCTGCCCGGCATTGTCGCCGCCGCCACCGCCCTGGACCCGCGCCCCAGTACCGCGCTCACCACCAACGGCATCGGCCTGGCCCGGATGGCACCCGCGCTCGCCGAGGCCGGCCTGGACCGCGTCAACGTCTCCCTGGACACCCTGCGGCATGATGTCTTCGAGCAGCTCGCCCGCAGGCGCCGCCTCGACGACGTCCTGGCCGGAATGGCCGGCGCCGCCGCAGCGGGGCTCGCCCCGGTCAAGGTCAACGCCGTACTGATGCGCGGCGTGAACGACGGCGAAGCCCCCGACCTGCTCCGCTACTGCCTCGAACACGGCTACCGGCTGCGCTTCATCGAGCAGATGCCGCTGGACGCCCAGCACGGCTGGCGCCGCGACACCATGGTCACCGCCGACGAGATCCTCGACCGGCTCTCCGCCGAGTTCGACCTGGTGCCGGTCGGCCAGGACGCGCGGGGCAGTGCACCGGCCGAGCTGTTCACCGTCGACGGCGGCCCGGAGACGGTCGGCGTCATCGGCTCGGTCACCCGGCCGTTCTGCGGCTCCTGCGACCGGGTGCGGCTCACCGCCGACGGCCAGATCCGCAACTGCCTGTTCGCCCGCGAGGAATCCGACCTGCGACCGCTGCTGCGCGCCGGCGCGGACGACGACGCCATCGCCGACCGGTGGCGGGCCGCCGTCGCCGCCAAGCTCCCCGGCCACGGCATCGACGACCCTTCCTTCCTCCAGCCCGCCCGCCCGATGTCCGCCATCGGCGGCTGACCTCTGGGGAGCGCCCTCCGGCCCCGGGGGCCTGCCGGCGGCCGGGGGGCGGCCCCGGCCGCCCGGGTGCCGGGCGAGCGGCCGCCGCGCGGCGTTGCCGCCCATGGCGAAACAGCCCGGAGGCGGCCCGCAGGCGCGCCTTGCGCGCCTGCGCGTCTCCCGGGCTGCTTCCTGGAGACGCGAACGGGGCGCCCCTCCAGCAGACGGCCCCGCCCCTGCGGGCGGTTCCACCCGCTGCGTTCCATCCTCCGGACGCAGGCCTTTGCGCAGCACACCCCGCGCGCTCCGCCGTGCGTGCGGGGCTGAGCCCGGTGGTCCGCTTCTGTCCACCATGGCCGGTGCGCCTGCTGCGGCGGCGGTCGCGCATGGCGAGCGCCCCTCGGCTGGCCCAGACGGGAGGCCGCTCCCGCTCGCCGTGACCGTCCCGATGGTGCCGGTTCCCGTCTTCGCCGCGCGGCATCCAGGAGCGGCTTGCCCGCGGGGCGCGCGTCCCCGGAGGTACCGGCCCCGCCCTGCTGCGTGCGGCGCGCCAGCGGCCGGCCGGCAGAGCGTCCGGATCCAGCGGAAACCGGCCGGCCCGCCCCCGAGCCCGCCGATCTGGCCGAGCGCTGCCAGCCCGAACGGCTCTGGCTGAGCCCGGGCGGAGCCCTTCCGGCCGCACTGCGATGCGTGCCGCAGCTGTCCGCCACCTCCACCGGCGGGATGCGCCTGCCGCCGGCGGGGCTGATCCTCTTCGTGGCCGTCCCGGCCGCAACCGCGGTCCCGCTGGCACTGCGGTGACCAGCGGTTCCGGCAGGCCAGCGATGCCCGGCACGGGCCGCCCGCCGCGGCGGGGAGCGGAGACCGCCCCCGCCAGCTCCCGCTATGAGCAGCGGCCCGGTCCGCGCCAACACGCCGGTGCGGTGCTTCTCCGGGCTGAACTGCGTCGATACGGTCGTTGCGCACCAGCAGAGCAGGGCAATCAGGGGGAGGCCCGTGAGCGATACCGGCCGCAGTCCGGTCGTAGCGCCGCAGGGGCGCGGCGTGCCGGGGCCGGGCGCCATGGTGGCGCTGTGGGGGTGCGGGGGGTGCGCCGGCGTCGTCTGGCTCGGAGCGGCCGGCCTGCTGCTGCTCAGCCTCACCGTGCAGGACTCGCCCTACCGCGGAGCGGTCCAGGACACCGGGTCCGCATCCGGCCTCGCCGCCGACGTCACGGCCGCGCTCGAAGCCGACGGCGGCTCCGAGCTGCGCACCGCCGTCGGCTCCTTCCACCTGGTGTCCGACGGCCCGGATGCCGTGCGCGCCGTCACCACTGAGGAGACCCGCGCCACCGACGGCCTCCTGGAGCGCATCGCGCAGACGTGCACCGCCGTGCCCGCCCTGCGGCAGGTCTCCCTCGACGACACGGCCCGCGGCGGCTCCGTCTCCGGCCCGGTCGACGTCCCCTGCTGAGCAAGCGGTGCCGGACCGCACCGCTCTGCGCCGCGCGGCCCGCCGGCGCCGCCGGCCCCGCCTCCGGAGCGGACGCCCGCGAATCCGGGGAAACCGGCAGACTTCCTGACCCGGCGCCGGTTCACGAGTACAGTTCCGCCCAGAGGGGACGCAGCGGGACGCCGCTCGGGGTGCGGCCAGAGCGGGGGCGGTGCATGGTCGGGGGCGCACGGACAGCAGTACTCACCGCTGGGCCGGCCCCCGGTGCGCTGCCGCGCCAGCGCACCCCGTTCGTCGGGCGCACGGCCGAACTCGCCGCCGTCGCCGCGCTCCTGCAGCGCTCCCGGCTGGTCACCGTCCTCGGCCCGGGCGGCGTCGGCAAGACCCGCATCGCCGTGCAGGCCGCCGCTGCGGCCGCCGCGCGGTATCCGGGCGGTGCCTGCTTCGTCGACCTGTCGGCGCTGCGCGACCCCGAGCTGCTCGCCCACACGGTCGCCGAGGCGCTCGACCTGCCCGGCCAGGACGCCGGCAGCCAGCTCGACCTCCTGCTGGACTACGTCCGCGGCCGCTCCCTGCTGCTGGTGCTCGACACCTGCGAGCACCTCCGCGGCGCCTGCGCCCTGCTCGCCGAACTCGTCCTGGACTCCTCGCCCGGCACCACCGTGCTCGCCACGTCCCGGCGCGGCCTCGGAGCCCCCGGCGAGCAGCGGTACACCGTCCCGCCGCTGGCCGTGCCCCGGCCGGGGGACCCGCACGGCGGCCCAGCCGGCGGGGACGCGGTGCAGCTGTTCGAGCGGCGGGCCGCCGCCGCGGTACCGGGCTTCGCGCTCACCCCGGACAGCCGGCGCGACGCGGTCCGGCTCTGCCGCCGCCTCGACGGGATCCCGCTCGCCATCGAACTGGCCACCGTGCGGCTGCGGGTGCTGCCCCTGGCGCAGCTGGCCGACCGGATCGAGGAGGAGTTCCGCTGCTCCGGCGCCGCGGAACCGCCCGGCCAGCAGACGCTGCGCACCGGCATCGGCTGGACCTACGGCCTCTGCACGCCGCAGGAGCAGCTGCTCTGGCAGCGGCTGTCCGTCTTCTCGCACACCTTCGACGCAGCGGCCGCCGAGGAGGTCTGCGCGGGCGGGGAACTGGAGGAGTGGGAGGTCCTCGAAGCGCTCATCGGGCTGGTCGACAAGTCCGTGGTGCTGCGCGGCGGCGGCCGGTACCGCCTGCTGGACACCCTGCGCGAGTACGGCGCGGAGCGGCTCGCGGAAGCAGGCGGCCGGGCCGAGTACGCCGGCCGCCACCTGGACCGCCTCCTGCGCATGGCCGACCGGTTCGAGCGGCACTTCACCGACGACGGCCAGCTGCCGCGACTGCGCGCCCTCGCCGAGGAGCACGCCGGCATCCGCGAGGCCCTCGCCGCCGCGCTGTCCGCGCCCGGGCGCGTCCTGGACGCGGCCCGCCTCGCCTGCCGCCTGTGGGCGTACTGGCAGACGCGCGGCCGCCTCAAGGAGGGCCGGTACTGGCTCAGCCGGGTCCTCGACGCGCTCGGCGGAGAGCACGGCGCCCACGACGGGGCAGCCGTCGGCGGGCCGGGGGAGGGCGGCGCCCCTGCCCGCGGGCCGGCCGGCGGGCCGGGGCTGGGCGACGCGCGCGCCTGGTGCCTGGTGGTCCGCGCCCATCTCGCCACGTTCCAGGGGCTCCTGGGTGCCGCTGAAGAGGACCTGGAGCGCGCGCGGCCGCTGGTCGAGGCCTCCGGCGACGCGCTGCTGCACGCCCGCTACCACGTCCACCGCCACCAGGCGCTGGCCTTTCTCGGCCGCGGCGCGGATGCGGAGGACGCCTGCGCCGCGGCCGAGCGGGCCGCCGACACCGCCGGAGACGCCGCGGGCCAGGTCGGGATCCAGGTCCAGCACGCCTACCTGCTGTTCGTCCAGGGCCAGCTGGACGGGGCCGTGGAGCGCTGCGCAGCCGGGCTGGAGCGGCTCGGCGCCGGGTCGCGGGAGCACTGGCTGCGCAGCTACCTGCTGCTCATCACCAGCGCCGCGCTCCTGCTGAAAGGCGACCGCGAAGGCTGCCGGGCGGCGGGGTGCGAGGCGGTGCGGATGAAGCTCGCCCTCCACGACACGGCGGGTATCGCCTACGCCCTGGAGGTCCTCGCCTGGCTTGCAGTGGGGGAGCACCGCTACACGCGCGCCTGCTGGCTGGCCGGCGCGGCCGGCCCGCTGTGGGAGCGGTGCGGGACGCGCCTCGGCGGAGACGCGGCCGCAGAGGTGCTCCACCGGGAGGCGGCCGCGCAGGCCCGGGCCGCCCTGGGCGAAGGGCCGTACGCAGCAGCGCGGGCCGAGGGCATGCGCCATCCCGTCGAGCACGTCGTCGCTGCCGCGGTGGCGGATGCGGACCGGGTCGGCGGTGCCACCGCTTCCGGAGCCGGCGCCGCCGGCCGGGGGCGGCCCGCGGGCTGATCCCCCCGCGGGCCGGAAGCCCCCCGGGGGGCGCCGCGCCCCGAGCGGATGAGCAAGGTTGCCGGCTGCGGCCTGCGCGGCCGTGCACGGTGCTCGGGCGTCAGCCGGCCGGCGGGGCGTCGGCGGCGGGGGAGTGG
Organism: Nocardiopsis coralliicola; assembly: GCF_054779695.1. Lineage (NCBI taxonomy): Bacteria > Bacillati > Actinomycetota > Actinomycetes > Streptosporangiales > Nocardiopsidaceae > Nocardiopsis > Nocardiopsis coralliicola. The sequence goes on from NZ_BAAGXT010000001.1 coordinate 207,624, forward strand.
AGGACAGAGAGGAACCGGACCAGCAGGGCGGCCCGGGCCCCGGGGGGCAGGGAGTCCAGGACGGTGTTGACGACCGCCATACCGGTGCCGCTGAGGCCGGACGGGTCGGCGCCCACCGCGGTGAGCAGCTCGGCGAAGCCGCGGTCGTCGAGGCCGTCCAGGTCGAGGCCTCCGAGGGCGGCAGCGATCCCCTCCGGCACCGGAGGGGATCGGCGGGCCGCGGCGGCGCCCTCGGCGATCGCGGTGAGCAGCTCGTCGGCGCCGGCCAGGGAGACTCCGGTCAGGGTCAGGTGCAGGTTGGCGGGGATCCCGGCGTAGGAGAGCTGCGGCTGCAGCGTCCAGCCGCGCCGTGCCGTCTCCTCCGCCAGCGCAAACACGTCGACCGGCACAGTTCCGGTCCCGTCCGACGCCACCGCCACCAGCGGTGCGTCCGGCTGCGCCAGCACTCGCAGGCCGGGGATCGCCGCCACGCCCTCGGTGACGCGGCGGGTCGCGGCCATCGCGTCGCGGGCCAGCCGCCGGTACCCGCCGGCGCCGAGCGCCTGCATCGTCGCCCATGCGCCCGCGAGCGGCCCGGCCCCCTTGCTGCTCTGCACGGTGGTGTTGATGACCGTGTACCCGGGCCAGTCGGCGCTGGCGTAGTAGGCGTGCCGCCGCAGCGCCGCATCGGCGAACAGCAGCACCGAGGCGCCCTTCGGCGTGTAGCCGTACTTGTGCAGGTCGCAGGAGAGCGAGGTGACACCGGGAACGGCGAGGTCGAACGGCGGCACGTCGGCGCCGTCCTCGCGCAGCCACGGCAGCACCCAGCCGCCCACGCACGCGTCGACGTGGCAGCAGATGCCGCGCTCGGCCGCCGCTCCTGCGATAGCGGCGACCGGGTCGACGACGCCGTGCGGGTAGGACGGCGCCGACGCCACCGCGAGCACGGTTTCGCCGGTCAGCGCGTGCGCCGCCGCGGCGGCGTCGGCGCGCAGCGTGACCGGGTCGACGGGGACCGTGTCCACGTCCAGGCCGAGGTAGTGCGCCGCCTTGCGGAAGGCCGGGTGGGCGCTGGCCGGGAGTGCGATCCGGCCGCGGGCGATGTCGGGGCGCGCGTCGCGGGCGGCCTTCACCGCCAGCATGATCGATTCGGTGCCGCCGCTGGTGAAGACGCCGGGGGTCGCCGCCGACCCGCCGAGCCGCTCGGCCACGGCCGCCACCACCCGGCGCTCCAGCGCCACCGTGCTGGGAAAAGCGGTCGGGTCCAGGCCGTTCACCTCGAGCATGCGCAGGTAGGCGCTGCGGGCGGCGTCGTGGACGGCGGGGTCGCCGGGGTCGTAGACGTAGGCGGCGACCCGGCCTCCGCGCACCGGGACGTCGGCGGCGGTGAGGCGGTCGAGCTCGGCGAGCAGGCCCGCGCTCGATCGGCCCTCTTCGGGCAGGGCCGCGGTGTGCGCGGAGCCGGGCGGCACGGACGGGGCCGGGGCGGATGCATCGTCGGGGGTCACGGGCGCTCCTGCGCGGTCGGGGCCGGGGGGACGGGGCCGGCGGCGCCAGGGCCGCCGGTGCGCCGCCGGTAGGCGGCGAGGGGGAGCAGGCTCAGCGCCAGCAGCGCGGCCGGCAGGAGGGCGAAGCCGGCGGTCAGCCCGGTCAGCGCGGCGGCGGTTTGGCCGAGTCCGGACTCCGCCGCGGCCTCGGCGCCCTGCCCGCCGGAGCGGTAGGCAGCGGCCGCAAGGACCGCGGAGAACAGGGCCGGGCCCAGCGCCATGGCGCCGGTCTCGGCGGTGGTCCAGACACCGGTGAAGGTGCCGGACTGCGCCTGGCCGCTCCGCTCGGCGTCGGCGAGGACGGTCTCCGGCAGCAGCGACAGCGGCAGGAGCTGCAAGCCGGCGTATCCCACGCCGGCCGCCGCGGTGAGGGCGTAGACCGCCGGCGCGGCGGCGGCCTGCAGCGCGGGGAAGAGCGCCGCAGCGGCCGCGGCCACCAGCAGCACCGCGGCCACGTAGCAGGTCTTCGCGCCGAAGCGGCGCGCTGCCGCCTGCCACACCGGCACCGCCGCCATGCTCGGTCCCACCACGCAGACGAAGAGCACCGAGGTGAGGGCATAGTCGCCGAGCCGGTAGGCGGCCGCGTACGGGGCGCCGGCCAGCAGGACCGCGACCGCCAGCGCCTGCAGCGCGAACGCGCCCACCAGGGCCGCGAAGGCGCGGTTGCCGCGGGCGGCGCGGAACGCCGCCGCGGGGCCGAGCGGACGCGCGCCCGGCCGGGCCCGGATCCACCGGGTGGAGTGCGCCGCGAAGGCCATCGCAGCGCCGATGACCAGGGCCACCGCCGCGCCCATCGCGGCGTGCCCGGCGCGGCCGCCGCCCGCTGCAGACACCACCGCAGGGGCGAGGCCGCCCGCCACGAGGATCCCGGCGGTGAGGAACACCACCCGCCACGCCATCGCCCGCGAGCGCTGGTCGGCGCGGTCCGAGATCTCTGCGGGCAGCGCCACATAGGGCACCTGGAACAGCGCGAACGCGCTTGCGGCGGCGAGGAAGGCGGCGGCCGACCAGAGCCCGCCGGGTGCTCCGCCGGCGGGGGCGGCGAACATCAGCGCGAACGGGACCGGCAGTGCCAGGGCGCCGGCGGTGAGCAGCCGGGTGCGGCGGCCGGTCCGCGCGGCCTCCCGATCGCTGAAGACGCCGACGACCGGGTTGAGGAGCACGTCCCAGGCCTTGGGGAGGACGAGCACCAGCCCGGCGGCCGCGGCCGGGACGCCCAGCACGTCGGTCAGGTAGAAGAGCAGCAGCAGGCCCGGCACCGCGGAGAACACGCCGGTGCCGACGGAGCCGGCGCCGTAGCCCAGCAGCTGCCTGCGGGTGAGGGCGGGCGCGTCGGCGCCCGGGAGCGGAGCACTCTGCGGAGGGGGCGGGGGCACGGGGGGCCTTCCGACGGGGGGAGGGGTGTGCTGGTTCAGGCTCCGGCCGGGTCCGCGGCGCTGATCCGGGTGCCGATCAGGGAGTGCAGGGTGGCCCGCATGCGCTCGACGGAGGAAGGGGGCGGCGGGCTCATCCGCTCGCCGTCGGCGTCGGGCAGTCCGCCCCGGACGAAGCCGTGTGTGGCCCACACGACCGTCCAGACGAGGTATTCGATGTCGATCTCCGCGGCGCGCGGCCCGAGCTCCTCGGTGACGGCGGCGGCGACCTCGCGCAGCATCGGCAGGACGTGGAGTCGCTCCAGGTGCGCGACGTCGGCGGCGTCGGAGAGCCAGCGGTGCATCCACAGCGCGGCGAACTCGGGGTGGGCGACGGTGAAGTCGAGGTAGGCGTCGATGAGGGCGCCGACCCCTCCGCCGGCGCGCATCTGTGCGATCGCCGCCTCCAGCACCTCGCGTTCGGTGCGCTGGGCGCGCTCCATCACGGCCAGGTAGAGGTCGCGCTTGGTGCCGGCGTAGTAGGCGAGCGTCGAGATGTTGACGCCCGCCGCGTCGGCGATCAGCCGGGTCGAGGCGCCGTCGTAGCCGAGCGCGGCGAACAACCGGGTAGCCGACGCGGAAATGCGGTCGGGCGCTGCCTCGGGAGGGGCGCTGGAATGGGTGGGGCATTCGGTCATCGGAACAACGTATGCCGTCGAAAGTAATGATTCAATCAATTGATGGAAAAATGAACACCTCCTGGATGTCCTGCGGTGCGCCCGCGCACCTGCCGCTGTCCGAGCCGCACGGAGGGCAGCGCCGCGACGGCCGCCGGCCCGCCCCCGGAAGGCTGCCGGAGCCCGGCGCCGATCGGCGGTGCCACTGGTTCGGCGCGCCGTTCGGGCGGCCGTGGACCGGGCCGGCTGCCTTTCCCGCTCCCGCGGCCCCGGCGCGATCCTCCGGGAAGCCGGCGGCTGATCCGCAGCCGCGGGCATGGCCGCGCCGCCCGCCGAGGCGGCGGGGCCGCTGGTGGTGACCGCCGGGGCGCTCGCAGCGCAGGGGCTCCGCACCGGAGCCGCCCGTGCTGTGCTCCCCGGCGGCCGCGCAGTCCCCGGCCGGTCCCCTGCCCCGCGGGGAGCCGGACCGGCCGGAGCGGGGGCGGAACACGCCCGCGCTCCGCGCGGACTGCGCCCGTTCCGCGCGCGGCGCCCGAGAGGGCTGCCCGCGGCCTTCACCGGGAGGGCCCTGCGCCGGCCGGCGCAGGACCCTCCGGGGGTCAGAACAGGTACAGGTAGGCGGTGAGGCAGAGCCCGGCGATCGCGATGACCCACGTGTAGGGCAGGGTCGACACCATCGCCCGCTCCGGGCGGACGCCGGCGTACTGCGCGCTCCACACGGTCTGGGTGCTGGTCGGGTCGGAGACGCCGAGGACCTGGCCGTAGGAGGCCATCAGGCCGACGACCGCGGAGGCCGGGTAGATGCCGCCGGCGGTGAGCACCCCGGCCACTCCGGCGCCCAGCCCGAAGATGTTCATCGGCCCCCGGTACAGGCTGAGCGGCGCCAGCAGCGCGAACACCAGCACGAACAGCCACGGGTTGGACGGGCTGATGGCCAGCACGACGGGGCTCAGCGCTTCCACGGCGCCGGGGAGGTTCACCGCGGCCAGCAGCATGCCGATCGCGATGAACAGCACGATCGGCGGCGCCGCCACGTCGAACGCCCGGTAGAGCGTCCGCAGCGCCGTCGCGGTCATCTCCCGCGGGGACACCGCCGTGGCTAGCGCGAACAGGACACCCGCGAGGAGCGCGGGCACGATGGGCACCTCCAGCCCCAGCGCCAGCACGATCGGCACCAGCGGGGTGGCCAGCGCGAACCACGGCGCATCGCCGCGCCGCTGCCGGCGCTCGCGGGCGCGCTGGCGCCGGCCGCCCGATCCGGAGCCCGCCGGCTCGGGCGCGTCGCCGCCGGAGGGGTCCACCCGGACGGCCCAGGTGTGGCGGACGCCCGCCCGGCGCATCTCGACCAGGATGTAGGCGAGGCCGCCGACGAGGGCGATCGGGAACAGGCGCAGCTGGAAGTGCTGGACGGTGGAGACCGGGACCCCGATGGCATCGGAGAGGAACTGCCAGTTGATGAGCTCCAGCGGAAGGCCGGCGGCGATGCCGACCAGGACGGTGCCCGCCGCGACGGTCGGGGTCACCCCCACCGCGATCATGGCGGGGATGCCGACCACGCCGGCGAGCATGGCCGCCGGCGCCGATCCGGTGATGCTGCCGCACAGGATCGCCACCAGGAAGATTCCCACGGCCACCACCGAGGGGCGCTCGCCGCCGAACTCCACGATCTTGCGCACCAGCGTGGCGGCGATGCCCGTCTCGGAGAGCAGCGTGCCCAGCCAGCTGCCGAGCAGGATGGCCACCATGGTCGCCGCGAGGGCGGGGGCGCCCTCCTGCACGACCGTGACCAGCACACTGCCCTCCTCGCCGGTGAGCGGGGCCCCGGCGATGAGCGCCACGGCCACGGAGAGCAGGACGAGGGCGAACGCGGTCGGCAGGCGGCGGGTCAGCATCAGGCCGACGCCCACCGCCATCGCCACCAGGATTCCCAAGGCGGTCATGGGGTGCCTCTCGAGGGGGGTTCGGCGCCGGGCGCGGCCGGCGCGGGGTCGGGATGGGCCAGGGCTGCGGCGATCGCCGCGGTCAGGGCGAGCGGGCTGCGGGTGAGCCCGCAGCGGGCTCCGGCGTAGGCGTGTGCGGCGATTTCGCCGGCGCCGGCCACATGGCCGCGCAGCCGGAGCGGCCCCAGCCGGACCAGGTCGTGGCCGAGCCGGCGGCGCAGCGTGCGCTGCCGCCCGGCGTGCAGCAGGCGGTGGGCCTCCTCGTGCGCCAGTGCCGCTGCGCGGATGGCGGCGGGCGGGTAGTCGGCGCGCCAGCCGGCCTCCGCGGCGACCCGGTGCGCGAAGTCCAGCGCGTCGCCGTATACCACGATCCGGTCGCCGCCGGCCCGGTTGAGGTACTCCGCCAGCAGGATCTCGCCGGCCGTGACGCCGCCCGTGGCGCGGTGCACCACCTGCGCCGCGGCGGCCGCCGCGGGCACCGGGTCCTGCGCGAGCCCGCGCCCGAACTCCACGGCCCGATCGGCCCAGCGGTGCACGGTCCCGGGCGGCTGGCCTGAGTGGAGCGGGATTCCGGCGAGCAGCGCGGCGCCGAGGGCGGCCTCGCTCTGCCCCTCGATCCGCGCATACGCCGCGCGCCGGGACGCGCCCGCATGGGCGGCGGCCGAGGACGCGGACCCGCCGTCCCCGCCGGCCCCTGGCCGGGACGCGCCGGCGGGGCCGCTTGCGGGGGTCACCGGCGCCGCTCCATGATCGCGACGACCGCTTCGTCGGGGGAGCGCCGGGCGATCTCGGTGGACGCCAGCGCCAGCAGGTGGCCGGAGTCCACCACTCCGGACAGGTCGACGATCTTGGGGCCGAGCAGCAGCCAGACCGCGGGCGGCACAGCGCCGCCGTCGCCGTAGGTGGTGCGTTCCGCCACCATGTCCTTGAGGCGCCCCTCGGCCTGGCCGGCGACGAGGGTGTCCACTTCGGCGTCGCGGTGGTGCAGCCGCACGACGCCCTCCGCGTCGACGACCCGGACGCGCCGGCGGGGGCGGGACAGCCGGCGCAGCGGGCCGGTGGGGGAGCGGACCGCCCCCAGCACGCGGTACTGGCCGTTGTCGGCGTACTCCTCCAGCTCGTCGGGGCGCAGCCCGAGCCCCGCCGCCGCGGCGGCGCGGGCCCCGGCACCGTCCACCGCGGCGGTACGGTCCCTGGTCCGCAGCTCGGTGGAGCCGGTCGCGACCGCGGTGACGAGGTTGCGCTGGGGGTCGACCGCGACGTCCACCTCGACCCCGTCCGGGGCGGCGCCCTGGGCGACCACGGCCTGCTCGGCCTCGGTGCGTACGGCGAGGACGTCGGCGTGGGTGGCGCCGGGGATGATCCGCTCCACCGACTCGCGGACCATGGCCAGGGCCACCCCGAGCGGGCTAATGACCTCGCTGTGCGCGGCGATGCGGGAGGAGAGGCCCAAGCGCCGGCCCAGGTGCGGCGTGACGGTCGCCGCGCCGCCGCCTCCGCCGACCAGCTCGGCGGTGGAGCGGTCCAGCCGGTAGCCCTCGGCGAGGTCCTCCACGACCTCGGCCACCCGGTCGGTCGCGCGGTCCAGGACGGTGCGCGCGGCCTCCTCCACGGACGTGCCCAGAGCGCGGGCCAGGGGTTCCAGCGCCAGCCGGGCCGACCGGGGGGCGGCGCGGGCGTAGTCGCCGTCCGGTACGCGGCCGAGCGCGTTGGCGGCGCAGGTCACCGTGAGCGCGAAGCGCCCGCCGGCGGCGTCGAGCACGGCGTGGTCGCCGGTGTCGGAGTCCAGCGGGGCGGCCGCGGCCAGCACGGCTCCGTCCAGCTCGGCCGGGTCGGCGAAGCAGGCGTAGGGCAGCCCGGCGATGTGGGCGCTGCGCGGCCCCACGCCGGTGACGCGAGCGGCGCCGTCGCCGGTACCGCCGCCGATCCGTACAACGGAACCCCCGCCGATGCCGACGGTGCGCACGTCCAGCGCGGACAGGTAGGTCTCCTTGCCGCCGAGTTCGGCGTGCTTGATCTGGACGTGGCCGCGCCGGATCACGCTGATGTCGGTGGAGGTGCCGCCGGTCTCCAGGAAGACGCCTTCGCTGACCTTCTCGCTCATCAGGGCGCCGGCGACGCCCGCCGCGGGCCCGGAGAGCACGGTCAGCAGCGGGCGGTGGCGCATCTCCGGCAGCGACATCACTCCGCCGTCGCAGCGCATGACCATCAGCGGGGCGCTGATCCCGGCCTTGGCGATGCTGCGCTCCACCAGGTCGGCCGTCTGCAGCATCCGCGGCATGACCCCGGCGTTGAGCGCGGCGGTGCGGGCGCGCCGGGTGAGTCCGTACAGGCTGGTGATCTCGTGGGTCGCGGTGGCCGGGACCCGGCGGGCGGCGGCGGCCTCCAGCACCGCGCGCTCGCCGCCGGGGTCGTCGACGCTGAACGGCTCCACGGCGACCACGACCTCGGCGCCTTCGCTGACGACGGCATCGACGGCGGCCCGCGCCGCCTGCGGCCCGGCAGGGCTGCCCAGCGCCGCGTAGCGGACCGGGAGCCGGTGCCCGGAGTCCAGGCGCAGGCGGCCCAGCGACCGGAGGCCGCGCACGGCGAGCTTGTCGATGCCCGACCCGACGCCGACGATGCCGATGGTGGCCACGTCGCCCTCGAGCAGGGCGTTGGTGGCCTGGGTGGTGCCGTGGGCGAGGAAGCCGACGCTTTCCGCAGCGACGCCCACCTCGGTGAGCAGGCGGTCGAGGGCGGCCATGATGCCGTGGGCGACCCCGTCCTCGTGGTGGTGGCTGGTGGGGACTTTGACCTGCCCCAGCAGCGCGAAGGTGGCGGCGTCGACCGCCACGGCGTCGGTGAAGGTGCCGCCGACGTCGACGCCGACGCGGATCCGAGGTTCGCCGAGCGGATCGCCCATGGCGCGCCCCTTTCCTTGGGGTTGGGAGGAAGCGGGTGAACGGCGGGGTGGATGCGCAGCAGCGCGGAAGGCGGGGCGGACGCCGGGCCGGTCGGACTCAGTAGCCCTGGACGGCCGGCCAGTGCCGTTCGACGCCGGTGCGGTCCAGCAGCGCGGTGAAGCGCTCCAGTAGGTCGCCCTTGGCGTGCACGGCGTGCGGGGTGGTGGCGTTGTCCAGCGCGAACGCCGCGAGGCGCCCGGCGGCCTCGCCGATGTTCCACTCGACCGGGTGCAGCCGGAAGCAGCCGTTGGTGATGTGGGTGGTGCCGATGTTCTTCGCCGCCGGGAGCAGGTTGGTCTCCGCCGCGGGCAGCAGGGCGCCGAGCGGGATTTCGAACGGCACGCTGGCGATGTCGATGTAGTTGTCGCCGCCGGTGGAGGGGTGCAGGTCGATCCGGTAGCTGCCGATGCCCACGGAGTCGTGCCGCCGGACGATGCCGCGCGGGCCGAGCAGCTCCATCGACACGTCGTGCTCGGTGACGGTGGTGACCGCCCTGATGCGGCGCGACTCGCGGACATAGGCCGCCTTCGCCAGGCCCTGCTCGCCGCCGGTGACGTCCGGGCGCGGCCGCAGGCCGGGAAACCCGGTCCCGCCGTCCGGGCGCGGGGCCTCGGTCTGCAGCCAGTAGAGGACCGACAGCGACAGCTGGCGCGCCTCGTGGTGGGCCCGCGCCACATCGGCGGCGCCGGTGCGGCCCTCGATCTCCAGGGCCGGGGTGAGCCAGTAGTCGTTCAGCGGCCAGTTGGCCAGTGTGATGTCGGAGTCGAAGAACCCCGGCCGGTGCAGGTTGCGCGCGAGGATGCGGCGGAAGCCCCACAGCTCCTTGTCGCCGGCGTCTGCGCTCTGGTCGGCGCCGACGTCCAGCGGGTCGCCCTCGGGGTTGGGCACGAAGGTCCGGGAGACCGGTTCGAGCGACCGCGGGTCGGGCGCGCTGAACCCGATGAGCGGCCCCGGCCAGAAGCCGGGCCGGTAGGAGCGCCAGAAGTCGTACATCTGCGGCCGCTCGACGGTGTGGTCCTCGCCCTCGTGGTGCGAGACGGCGAAGCAGTAGGTGATGCCCTGCAGGTTGGCCGGGTCGGCTTCCTCGGGCGCGTGCGGCTCGCCGTGCTCGCTGCGGGCTTCGGCGCCGGTGGCGAAACCGGTCCCGGTCAGCGGCAGCAGGTCGCCGTTCTCGGTGGCATCCAGCACGTACTCGGCCTGCACTGCGTGCTCGCGGCCCTCGGCGTCGCGTAGCACCACCGCCGCGACACGGCCGCCGCTGGTCTCGGCGCGTACCGGGGCGTGCTCGGTGAGCAGGGTGATCCGCCCGGCGGCGCGGTGCGGCGCGAGCATCTCCTCCAGGACCGCCAGCGCGACCCGCGGCTCGTGGCAGAGCTTGCTGACCCGGCCCGCCCCGGGGTTGAGGCCGGTGCGGGCCGCGGCCTCGCCGCGCATCGGGTAGACGCGCCGGTAGTGGTCCCGGATACCGTCGCGCAGGCGCCGGTAGGACGCGGTGCAGCCGAACTTCTCGATCCAGGGGTTCTCGTCCGGCGGGACGGCCTGGGAGGTGAGCTGACCGCCGATCCAGTCGGTCTCCTCGGTCAGCACGACGCGGCGGCCGGAGTCGGCGGCGGCCAGTGCGGCGGCCACTCCGCCCAGCCCTGCGCCCACGACGAGGATTTCGGCTGCGGTTGTAGTCATAGTGCGCATCGGACGGTCCCGGAGCGAACCGGGAGCGGCCTTTCCCTTCGTGACGGTGCTTCGGTAGCGGGTGCGGGCGGACGGAGCGCGGAGCTACCGGTGCCCGGCGGAGTGCTCAGGCGGTGCAGGGGCGGCGATGGTGCCGCCGGAGACGGGGTCGCAGCGCAGCAGGTGGCGCACCGGTCCGGGATGCGCGCTGTTGGCGATCAGTGCCAGGAGCAGCCGTACGGCGGCGCGCCCCATGGCGCGCATGGGCACGTCGAACCCGCTGAAGGCGGCGCCGCCCCCGGGCGCACTGCCGCGCGTCCCGGTCGGGGCGCCCAGCACGGCGAGCGAGAGGTCGCGGGGGCAGCGCAGCCCGGCCCGCTCGACCGCGGAGCCCAGCCCGGACAGCGCCGCGCCGGTGTCGGTCTGCTCGACGACCACCGCGGTGACCCCGGCCGCGCGCCACCGGGCCAGCAGAGCGTCGGTGTCGGTGCGGCCGTCGGAGCGCACGACCAGGTTCTCGACGGGGATCTGCGCGGCGCGGGCGCCGCGCAGCACCCCCTCCTCGCGGTCGGTCGAGGACGGGGCTTCGTCGTTCTCGCGCAGATAGCGGATGGTGCGGTGGCCGGCTGCGGCGAGCCGCGCGACGACGTCGGCCGACGCGGACACGTAGTCGGCGCCCACGTAGGGGATGTCCGGCTCGTCGCGGCGGCCGATGTAGACGAAGGGGAAGCCGTCCTCGAGGAGGCGGCGGACGGGGGCCGCCGGGACGTGGCGCCCGAAGAAGAGGCAGCCGTCGGCGACGCGGACGCGCCGCAGGGCCGCGTCGGCACTGCTCTGCAGTCCGGGCGCCGAGGAGCCGGTGAACAGCAGCAGGTCGCGCCCCTGGGCTGCGGCCTCCTCCTCGACCCCGGCCAGGATCGGGTAGTAGGAGTGCGCAACCTCGGTCGGGAAGGCGGCGCTGAACGTGTAGAGGCCGATCAGCGCATTGCCCGCGGAGGCGAGGCGGGTGGCCACCGGGTCGGGGACGTAGCCCAGCTGCTCGGCGGCCTCCAGGACGCGGTGCCGGGTCTCGCGCGCCAGGGAGTTGCCGACCGCGGTCTGGCGGAGGACGAGCGAGACCGTCGTCTGCGAGACGCCGGCGATGCGGGCGATATCGGACTGCCGGGGGCGGCGCCGCCCCCGGCCGGCGGGCGCACCGGGGGTGCCGGTCGGTTCACTCATCCACTGCCTCTCACCGCTGATCCGGCCGATGCCGGTCTTCTAATGCGCATTAGGAACTGACTGTGATCCGCGTCTCCCGGAGGTGTCAAGACGGGTGGACCGGAAAACCGCGAGATGGCGGCAGGGTTTCGTTAATACGTATTAGAACCTTGCAGGGCGCGTCGGAGCAGTTGAAGACTGGCGGTTCGGTCCTTCTCCGATGGGAGCATCGATGGATCATCACGCGTCCCGCACTCCCGCCTCCGGCACCGGCCGCGTCAGCCGCCGGTCCCTGTTCGCGGGCGCCGGTGCCGCCGCCGCGGGCGGCCTGCTGGCCACCTCGGCCCCCGGTGCCGCCGCGGCCGCCGGCGGCGCTTCGCGCGCCGCAGCGTCCCCGCTGCCCGCCTACCGCTACCTGCGCGAGGCGCTGGACACCGGGAGCCTCGCCTACAACCCCACCGGCGAGCTGATCTTCCCCTGCATCCGCGGCACCGCCGGCCGCCTTCCCGATGCGCCGGGAAGGTTCCTGCTCTACTACGCCCCGCACGATCCGCCGGGCGGCATCTGCCTCGCCTACGGCGACGACCTCGAAGGGCCCTTCACCGAGCATCCGGGCAACCCGGTCGTGTCGAGGGAGTGGCGGCCGCACTACGCGGTGGACCACGTCTCCTCACCGCACGTGCTGTGGAACTCCGAGCACCGCGAGATGTGGCTGTACTTCCACGGCGACAACCGGACCACGCGCCTCGCTCGCTCGCGCGACGGCCTCTCCTTCAGCTACGAGGCCGAGGTGCTGCACACGTCGATGGTGCCGGGCACGACCGAAGCGTCCTACGCCCGCGTCTTCGAGCACGCGCTGCCCGACCGGGACGCCCGCTACGTCATGGTCTACATGCGCAACAACGGCGCCGACCACCGCTCGATCGGCTGGGGATGGTCGGCCGACGGCATCACCTTCGACTTCGACCCCGACCCGCTGGTCGACTACGCCGACCTGGGGCTGGAGAACCTGTCGAGCCCGCACCTGGTGGAGCGGGACGGCCGCACCCTCGTCGTCTACCACACCGACCGCGGCGACATCCGCGCAACGGAGGTCGGCGCGGACTTCGCTCGTCGCGACCACCTCGGCGTGGTGCACCGCCCGATGGCGGGACCCCCGGACTCGGGCCGCTCGGCGGCACCGTCCTTCGGCTCCGACGGCGGCACCGAGTACATGTTCTACGAGGCGGGGGACCGCTTGGGCGCGACGATCGCGATCGCCCGCGCCGGATGAGCGCGCTGGCCCCCTGCGCGCCCGGCGCCGTGCAGGGGGCCAGGCGTCAAGCGCCGCCGCGGTGCACCCGGAGCGGCCCGGCGCTCTGCGCCACCGGCATCAGCTCGATGGTGTTGATATTGACGCGGCCCGGCCGCTCGACCGCCCACTGGACGGTCTCGGCGATGTCCTCGGGCGTCAGCGGATCGGTGCCGGCGTAGGGCGCCGCGGCCGCCTCGGCGTCGCCGCCGAACCGGACTTCGGAGAACTCCGTGCCGCCGACCAGGCCGGGCTCGACGCAGGTCACCCGCACGGCGGTGCCGTGCAGGTCGGTACGGAGGTTGCGGCTGAACTGGGCGGTGAAGGCCTTCGTGGCACCGTAGACGTTGCCTCCGGGGTAGGGGTAGTGCGCCGCTGTCGACCCGATGTTGACGATGTGGCCCCGGTTGCGCTCCACCATGCCGGGAAGGACCGCCCGGGTGCAGGAGACGAGTCCGGCGCAGTTGGTGTCGACCATCCGCCGCCACTGCTGGGGGTCGGCCTCCTGGGCGGGGCCCAGGCCGAGTGCGAGGCCGGCGTTGTTGACCAGCACGTCGACCTCGGCGAACGGCGCGGGCAGGTCGGCGACGGCGGCGGCGACCGCGTCACCGTCGCGAACGTCCAACCGGACCGGGTGCACGGCCGCGCCGAGCTCGTCCCGCAGCGCCTCCAGCCGGTCGGTCCGCCGCGCGGCGGCGACGACCCGGGCCCCCGACGCCGCGAACCGCCGCGCGATCGCCGCCCCGAACCCCGAGCTGGCTCCGGTCACGAAAACAGTGGTGCTCTCCTGGTGCATGCGCTGATTCTCCCGCCCCGGCCGCTGACGCGCGGCAGCGGCCCCGCCGGCGGAAGCGCCCCTGCGGCCCGAGGACGCCCGGTCAGCCCTCGTGCGGCGGGAACGCCTCCCGGTCCTGGTGGCCCGCCGCGCGCAGCCCGGGCTCCCGATCACGGATCGCGGCGGCCCGAAGGATGTCCCCGGTCGTCAGCCGGGACGCCTCAGCGGCGTCTCCCCGCACCACCGCACCGAGGATGCGGTCATGGTCGTGCTGCAGATCGCCGGCGTGCCCCCTCTCCGGTCCCTGGACCGCCTCGCTGAGGCCGCGGGGCACGGGTTTCGCCGGGCGGACCTTGCGCTCCTTGCCGCGGAGCCGTAGCGGCCGGGGCCGGTCTCGCGGCGCGTCCCCTCCCCGGCGGTCGCCGCGGGCGGAACGCGCAGCCGGGCCGTGGTGCGCCCGAACGCCCTAGGCCGATTCGAATTTGACGACGGCGTCGCCGTCCTGGGCGGCGCCGTCGAAGAAGTCGCGGAGTTCGCGGAGGTCGCGGACGAGGTCGTCGGATAGGTCGTCGTCCCAGCGGAGGCCGACGCCGTCGGCCTCGCGGACCAGGGTGTCCTCGAGGGAGCGGACCGCGGTCTGGATGGAGAAGGCGCGGAGGAAGCGGGCGGCGTCGGCGGTCTCGGCGGGGGTGAGGGTGAGGATCTCCACCCCCTCGTCGGCGTCGGCGTCGTCGGCGACGGTGCCGGTGCGCAGTGTGCCGCCGAAGACGGGGAGGTGGCGCGCCGCGTCATCCGCAGGGCCGGCCGCGGTAAGCACCACGTCCATCAGGTACCCGTGCCGCTCGACACCCATGATCAGGCCCGCTTTGAACAGCGGATCGAACGCCTCGCTGAACCAGCCCGGGAACAGGGCGGCCAGCTCGTCGACCGGCGCCGATTCCGCAACTGCTCCAGGAACCCGGCGCCAGAAGAAGTCAACGCTCACGCCACTCCTCTCCCATCCGTCCCACGAGTGACGCGTAACCCTTGCACGGGCGCCGCGCGCTGCCTAGGGGGCCAACCGAGCGCACACCGCGGCGGAACGGTCAGCCGCCGGCGGCCGTCTCGACGGCGACGGCCAGGGCGAACCGGGCGGCGGGGTCGTCCAGGCGCAGGTCGGCGCGCTCGGCCATGCGGCGCATCCGGTAGCGCACGGTGTTGGGGTGCACGTCCAGGATCCGCGCCGCGCCCGCGGTATCGCCCTGGGCCCGCAGCCACGCGCGCAGCGTGGACACGTAGTGCGTGCCGTGCTCGGCGTCGTTCCGGGCCAGGTCGGCGACCGGGCCCTCGGCGGGCCGGCGCCCCGACCCCGACGCCTGGCGCAGCCGGTGCAGAAGAACGGTGTCCCACGACTCGTCGTAGGCGACGGCGGGCGCACCGGCGCCGCCGGCGGTGTGCAGGTGCAGGCTCTCGTCGGCCTCGCGGCGGCTGTCCGGCAGGTCGGCGAGAGCCGCCGGCGCGCCGATGCCGGCGTTGAGGGCGACGTGGTCCGGCAGTCCGGCGCGGATCGAGCGCAGCCACTCCCGGGCCGGCTCGGCGTCGCTGCCGCACGGCAGGACCGTGTAGACCGTGCTGCCGAACACCGCACTGCGCGCCGCGCGCGACCAGCCGAACCCGGTCGTCGCGCGCTCGAACGCCATCAGCGCCGCCGAGTGCCGCTCCTGGGGCGTGTGCGCCTGCAGCGCGATCACCCGGTGGCGCTCCGCGCGCAGCCCGAGGCGGCTCGCCGGCTCTGTCGGGTCGACCCCGCCCTCCAGGAGCCGGTTGACCAGGTCGGATTCGACATGCCGCTCCAGGTCGGCGCTGGCGCGGGTGCGCAGCAGGTGCAGCGCCACCGTCCCGGCGCCCTCCCGCAGCAGCGCCGTGCGCGCGGCGTCCAGCGGCTCCGCGGCCAGCACCCAGACCGAACCGAGGAGCTCGCGGCCGGCCCGCACCGCGATCGCCGTCCGGCCGGTCAGTCCGTACTCGACGGCGGCCGGAACGAAGAGGGGCTCCGCCGACGCGGCCAGGCGCGCCCCCGCCCCGGAGCGCTCCAGGTGCTCACGCAGCGCCTCGGGCACCCGCCGGCCGAGAACGGTCTCCCGGCGCGCCCGGTCGGCCGTCGCCTGGATGCCCGAGTGCGCCAGCACCCGGTAGCGCGGGTCCTCGATGGTGACCGGCGCGCCGATGCGCTCCGCGATGGCGTCGGCCAGCGAGGACAGGTCGGTCGGCCCGCGCCCGGACTCGGTCTCCCCGCCCTCCAGCACGAGGCCGTAGACGACGCCGGCGAGGCGGCTCCAGGACATCGACGGGTCGGCGGCCACCAGGGCCAGGCCGTGCTCCCGCGCCTGTTCAGCGGCTTCCGACCGCTCACCGTCGGCACTGCGCACCACCACCGCGGCGGCGCCCGCCCGCAGCGCCGGTGCCAGTGCACCGGCGGCCTCGGCCACGCCCACCGCGAGGAAGACGTCGCCCTGGTCGGGTGCGGTGTGCGTCGGATCGTGCAGGGCGACGCTGCGGATCACCGCGTCCGGGGAGATCCGGGCGCCGATCGACCGGGCGCCGTAGCCGCCCAGCACCGTGACCAGCCGCTCCAGCCGGATCATCGGGCCTCCTCGCCGCGCCGCCGTACTGTCCGCACAGGACAAGAGGCTAGCCGAGAATTGTCAGCCCTGGACAATGCAGTTCCCGGTGCGGTGGCGGAGGGTGGAGGCAGTGGCTTGTGTGGACCAAGGGAGGCCAACGCACATGGGGGAGAGCCGTGGTGTCCGGGTGCCGGACACCGCCGTCGTCGTGGGCGCCGGAGTGGTCGGCCTGTCGACCGCCTGGTTCCTGCAGGAGCACGGTGTCGCGGTGACTGTCGTCGAGCGGCGCCGCGTAGGCGCGGGCGCCTCCTGGGGCAACGCCGGCTGGCTATCGCCCGGGCTCGCCCTGCCGCTCAACGAGCCGCGCATGCTCGCCTACGGCCCGCGCGCGCTGGCCGACCCGCGCGCGCCGCTGTCGATCCCCGCACCGGCGGCGCCCGGTGTCGCCCGCTTCCTCGCCGCGTTCGCCGCCAACTGCCGCCCTGCCGCCTGGCAGCGGGCGCTCGACGCGGCGCTGCCGCTCAACCGTGCGGCGCTGGACGGCTTCGACGAACTCGCGGCGGGCGGTGTCGAGGTCGGCTCGACCGAAGCGCCGATCACCGCCCTGTTCTCCGCCGAGCGCGCGGCCGCGCACCTCATCGCCGAACTGCGCCAGGCGAAGGACGCGGGCCTGCCGATCGACTTCACGCCGCTGACCCGCGACCAGGTGCACGCCGCAGTGCCCCAGGCATCCGGTGCCGTGCGCGCCGGCCTGCGCATCGGCGGCCAGCGCTACGTCGACCCGGCGCTGTTCACCGAGGCGCTCGCCGCGTCGGTGCGCCGCCGCGGCGGCGCGGTGGTGGAGGACTTCGACGTCACCGGGCTGGAGCAGGACGGCGACGAGCTCACCGTCCGCTCCGCGCATGGAGAGACTGAGACCGCCGGCGCCGTCGTCGCGGCCACCGGGGCGTGGCTGGGGCGCCAGGCGCGCTCGTGGGGCATCCGCGTGCCGCTGGCCTCGGGCCGCGGCTACAGCTTCCTCGCGCCGGCGTCCGACCCGGTCGCCGAGCCGGTGTACCTGCCCGAGGCCCGGGTGGCCTGCACGCCGTCGCCCGCCGGCCTCCGGCTCGCCGGGACGATGGAGTTCGACGCGGCCGATGCGCGGCTGCGCCCGGCCCGCCCGCGCGACATCGCCGCCTCGGCCCGGCGCTTCCTGGACGTGCCCGGACTGGACGCGCGCGCCGACTCCTGGGTGGGGCCGCGGCCGGTCACTGCCGACGGCAGACCGCTCGTGGGCCGCACCCGCATCCCGGGGCTGTTCGCGGCGGGCGGCCACGGCATGTGGGGCCTCACCCAGGGACCGGCCACCGGGCGCCTGCTGGCCCGCGCCATCGCGACCGGCACCGTGCCGGACGAACTCGCGCCCCTGGATCCGCTGCGGTGACACGGCGGCGCCCTCCGGGGCGCCGTTCCCGACAGGCCCCGCACAGCGCATGGCGGGGCCCGCTTGCATTTCCCGCCTCTGGCGGGGTTCCGGCGCGTTCCGCGGGGGCTGCCTGCGGGCCTGCGCCGCACAAGCATTCCCAGTACGACCCGGTGCCCCGCCGCACGGCCGCTCCGGGAGCCGGACAGCAGTTTTCCCTACCCGTCGAGAAGCACCAGTAGAACAGGCACGCCATGAGCGACACCACCACCTGGCTGACGCCCGCCACCCGCGACCGGCTGCTCCGGGAGCTCGAGTACCTCTCCGCCACCGGCGCCGGACCCGCCGCGGAGGCGGAGTTCGGACCGCGGCCCGACGAGGGGCAGCGCCGGACCCGGATCGCCCGCATCGAAGGACTGCTCAAGAACGCGGTGGTCGGGGACGCGCCGCCGGACGACGGGGTCGCCGAGCCCGGCATGGTGCTGACCGTCGACTACGGCGACGGCGGCGAGCCCGCCACGTTCCTGCTCGGTGTCCGCGACCGGTCGGCGGGGGAGGACCTCACCGTCTACTCCCCGGAGTCGCCGCTCGGTGCCGCCCTCCTCGGCGCCCGGCCCGGCGACCGCCGCACCTACCGCACCCCGTCCGGGGCCGAGGTCACCGTGACCCTGCGCTCCGCCACCCCCTATCGCGCCGCCGGCTGAGCCGGGCGCCCTGCGGCTCGGCGGCGGGGGCGCCGACAGAGCCGCAGGGCGCGGCACTACGGTGAGCGTGTGCAGGCAGCAGGGGGACCGGAAGAGGGCGGGCGGCGCGCGCGCCGCCCGCGGAGCAGGCTGCAGCGGCGCCTCGCCGCCGCGGCGGCAGCGGTGCTGCTCGCCGTGCTCGCCGCCGCCGGCTTCACGGTGTGGGCGGGCAGCGCAGCGCCGGCCGAGCCCGGCCCGCTCGCGGATGCGGAACGCACGCCCGGCGTGTCCGTGCACTCCACGGACGAGGGGGTGGAGATCGCTCCGGCCGGGGACCGCGCGGCAGCGGGCGTGGTGTTCTACCCGGGCGGCCGGGTCGAGCCGGCCGCCTACGCCGCCGCCTGGGCGCCGGTCGTGGAGCGCGCCGGCGTCCGCGTCATCATCCCTGCGATGCCGCTGAACCTCGCCTTCTTCGCCTCCGACCGGGCCGCGGATGTGATCGCCGGAGCCGCCGGCGCGACCGAGCGCTGGTACGTCGGCGGGCACTCCCTGGGCGGCGCCATGGCCGCCTCCTACGCCGGCGGGCGCCCGCCGGGCGAACTCGAGGGCCTCATCCTGTGGGGCTCCTACGCCACCGAGGACGCCGACCTCGCCGGCCGCAGCGACCTGAGGGTCCTGTCGGTGACCGGCTCGCGCGACGGGCTCACCGACCCGGCCACCGCCGAGCAGAACCGCAGCCACCTCCCTCCGGACGCCGCCGCCACGGAGATCGCCGGCATGTCCCACGCCCAGTTCGGCGCCTACGGTCCGCAGGACGGCGACGGCACGCCCCGCCTCACCGGCCCCGAAGCCCGCCGCGCCCTTGCCGACACGACCGCCGGCTTCCTGGCGGCCCCGGCTTCCCGCTGACCCCCTGACCGGAGCGGCCCCGCCGGAGCGCCGGTGGAAGGCTGCTCCGCGTGCCTGCGGCTGCCGCGGTGCTGAAGCCTGGTCGTCCTGGTTCACCGCGGGGCAGGACAGCCGTTCGATCGTGCAATATTTCTGAAGGTATGTCCGCTAAAGCGTTCGCTTTTCCTTGTGTTTCCTTTCGGGGATAATGTCGGTGTGATGACGGTTCAGCAGGCAGCGGAGACGACCGCCCGGTCCAGTGGGACCGGCGCAGCAGCGCGATCGGCAGACGAGCCCTCCTCGCGCGCAGTCCGCACTGTCCGCCTGCACCGCAGCAGCGGGGGCCGAACGGCCTGACCTTCGCTCGGCGGCGCGCCGCGGTGGAACCCAGCCCCCCGCACACCGCCCGCGCGCCCGCCCGCCCCCATCCCGCGCACCCGCGGTACCGATTGCTGGCAGCCCAGCAGCGGTGCCGGCTTCGGGGGTGCGCGGACCGCGGCCGGACCGCCGCCCCCCGCCGGCCGCCTCCCTGACGGACGAGTAAGGAGTATCTGTGGCATCTAACGCCGACACCGGATCGGCACCGACCGCACCGGCCCGGGGCACGCGGGGCCTCGTGCTGCCGGTGTTCCTCCCTGCGCTGCTGATCGTTGCCGCCGCGCTCGCGGCCGCAACCTGGTATGGCGCCGCGTACGGGGAGGAGGCGTCGGAGGCGTTCACCAGCCTGCGGGACGCGGTCGGCGAGGGCGTCGGCTGGTGGTATGCGCTGGTGGTCGCCGGCTTCCTGGCCTTCTCCGCCTGGGCGGTGTTCTCCAAAGCCGGCGCGATCCGCCTCGGGCGCGACGACGAGGGGCCGGAATTCTCGCGCTTCTCCTGGTTCGCCATGCTGTTCTCCGCGGGCATGGGGATCGGGCTGGTGTTCTGGGGCGTCGCGGAACCGCTGACGCACCTCGTCGAGCCGCCGGCCGTCGCCGGCAACGAGCCGGGAACGCGGGCCGCGGGGGGTGCGGCGATCGGCCAGGCGCTCTTCCACTGGGGCCTGCACGCCTGGGGCATCTATGCGGTGGTGGGCCTCGGACTGGCGTACATGTCGTTCCGCCGCGGGCGCCCGCTCTCCGTCCGGTGGCTGCTGGAGCCGGTGCTGGGCCGGCGGCTCATCGAATCCTGGGCCGGGCACGCGATCGACGTCTTCGCCATCGTCGGCACCATCTTCGGCGTTGCCACCTCGCTCGGGCAGGGCGCCCTGCAGATCCAGGCCGGCCTGGCGCATATCGGATGGTTCGAGCCGTCCCCCGTGCTCCTTTCCGTCCTGGTGGCCGTGTTCGTCGCGTGCGCCACGCTGTCGGTCGTCTCCGGCCTCAACCGCGGGCTGCGCTGGCTGTCCAACGCCAATATGGCGCTCGCGGCGGTACTGGCGCTGTGCGTCCTGGTCCTCGGACCGACCGTCTTCCTGTTCCGGTCGCTGGTGCAGAACACCGGCGAGTACATGCAGGCACTGCCGCAGTTCATGTTCGTCACCGGGGCCGGCGCGGCCGACACCTGGACCCTGAACTGGACCCTGTTCAACCAGGCGTGGTTCCTCAGCTGGGCGCCGTTCGTGGGCATGTTCATCGCCCGCATCTCCCGGGGGCGCACCATCCGCGAATTCATGCTCGGAGTGGTGCTGGCGCCGACCGCGATCGCGGCGGTCTGGTTCACGGTCTTCGGCAGCACCGGGGTCCTCTACCAGCTGCGCGACGGCTCGATGACCGGCGGCGACGGCGCGGTCGACACGAACACGACCCTGTTCCTGCTGTTCGAGAACCTGCCCGGCGGGGCCGCTGCGGCCACGGTGCTGTCCGTGCTCGCGCTCGCCGTGATCGTGCTGTTCTTCGTCACCTCCGCCGACTCCTGCGCCCTGGTGGTCGACGTCCTCGCGCACGGCGGCCGCAGCGAGACGCCCCGCTCGACCCGCATGTTCTGGTCGGTCCTGCTGGGGGTGGCCGGAATCGTGCTGCTCACGGCGGGCGGCGAGGCGGCACTCACCGTCCTCCAGGTCAGTTCGATCCTCGGGGCGGCGCCGCTCTCGGTGATCTACGCGCTGGCCGTGCTGGCGCTGGTCCGGATGCTGCGCTACGAGGCTTCGGCCATGCCGCGCTACGTGCGGATACGTCCGCAGGCGACCCCGTCGGCGCTGGTCGCAGCGGCCCGCGCGGAATCGGACGGTGAGGTGCAGGTGCAGGACAACCTGCGCGCCCTGCTGAAGGCGCGCAGCCGTGCAGCCGCCGGCCGGCGCACCGGAGCCTCGGCTGCGCTGGGCGGGCTCGCTCCGGGGACCGGAGCCGCGCAGGCCGGCTCCGGTCCGGTGGCCGCGGAGGCGGAGGTTCTGGCGGTGCACGACGTTCCTCCCGAGGCCGTGGCCGTGGACACCAGCACCGGGCTCATCTGCCTCAAGGACGGTTCGCAGGCACCGGATCCCGCCGGTGCAGAGGTGTTCGACACCCCGGAGTTCGCCGATTCGGCCGCTGGAGCCGAGCGGGAGACGGAGGAGCTGCTGCGCAGGTCGTCCTCCGCATAGGCGGTTCCGGGAGGCCGGCTCGCGCGGTGCCGGGCGGCCCTGCCGCCGGCGGCGAAGAGAGGGCCTCCGGACCTGAGGGGGCCGCACCGCCCGGTGCGGCCCCCTCAGCCGGCTCCGGGGGCCGTGGCCCGCTGGGCGGTGTCCCGCCGGGCGACGGCCTCGGCCACCTCGTCGAGGGCCGTGCGGAGGGAGGCGCCGTAGGGGTCGTCCGGGAGGTCCGGAGCGTGCTCCCGGGCAGCTGCCAGGTGGGCTCCGGCCGCGTCGAACGAGCCGAGGCGGCGGTAGCAGTCGGCCAGGTTGAGGTGCAGGGACGGGTAGAAGCCGGCGATGTTCAGGCCCGCGTGATGCCGCTGTACCCGCTCCTCGGTCACCGCGTCCGCCGCGTCCAGCGCGCGGACGTCCCAGGCCAGCGCCTGCGCCGGGTCGGTGTACAGGTCGGCCAGGTAGTGCGCCAGCGTGCAGCGGTGCAGCGGATCGCCGTCCGCGCCGATCTCGGACCACAGCTCCAGCAGCGCGCTGCGGGCGGAGTCGGTGCCGCCGGCGCGGCCCGCGAGGACGGCCCGGGTGATGGCGTCCATGGTGGTGTCGGCGCCGCCGGCATTGGCTCCTCCGGCGCCGGCATCAGTACCGGAGGAGGGGGCGGCGGGGCCGGGGGATGCGGTGTCCATGGCGGTGTTCCTCTGTGGTCGGTCGGTGGATTGCCGGCTCGGCAGGCGCGAGCGGCCGCGGGTGGCCGGCGGCCTCATCCGCGTTCGGCGGGCCTGGTGCCGGGCTTCACGGGCATGGCCAGAGTGGTCAGGTCGCCGCGGTCGGCGGAGCGGATGGTGGCGGGCTGCCCCGGGCCGCGCAGGTCGACCAGCACGTCGGGGCCGAGCGCGGTGCTGACCGCCGGGTAGAGCGTCGTCAGTGCGAAGCAGACGCACGCCTCCGCACCGGTCACGGCGGCCGCGAGCAGTGCACCGGCAGCCCGGGGCGCGGCGGGCTCCGCTTCCCCTGCCGCCGCGTCCGCCGGCGGTGCGCCGACCGGGCCGGCGTCCAGGCCGGCCCGGCTCGCCCGCAGCGCGATGTGCTCTTCCGGGTGCTCCTCCAGGGCGCGCAGCAGGACGTCCTTGGGCACAGAGACGCGGGTCGCCGGCTCAGGCAGGGACGCGAGCATCAGCCGGTAGTCGGGGAACTCCGCTTCCAGCATCCGGCAGTGGAAGGCGCGGTCCGGAGCCACCCGCAGCCGGAGTCCGTGCAGGGACGCCTCCATCCGCACCATCGGGCTGCGGCGGACCTCCGGGAGCGCGGCCCGCACCGCACCGCCCTCGATGGTCGCCGCCCACTCGGCGGCGCCCGCCTCTGCGGGGACCAGGGTGCGCGTCGCGAGGCGGTAGCGGTCGGTCGCGGTCAGGGTGACCGCGCCGGCACCCGCCTCGACGCGCAGCCCGCCGAGTACGGGCCGCCCGGGCTCGTTCGCGGTCGCGGTCAGGACCTGCTCGACCGCGTCGGCCAGCACGGGCCCCTTCACCGCGGCGATCGGCAGCCCCGGCGCCCCGCCGAGCGACGCGGTGATCTCGGCCGCCTTCTCCTGCACCTCCGCGGCCCCGCCCAGGACCTCGGCGGCGTGCGCGCTGATCAGCCGCGCCGCCACTGCGGGCTCGGCGTCCAGCACCGCGGCAGCGTCGGCGAGCGGCATGGCGATCTCGCGCAGCCGCCGCAGCGCCACCGCCCGCTCCACCTGGCCGGCCCCGTAGTAGCGGTACCCGGTGTCGGCGTCGACCTCGGCGGGCACCAGCAGCCCGGAGTCGGCGTAGAAGCGCAGCGCACTGGCGGTCAGCCCGCTCTCCCGCGCAAACGCCCCGATCGCCATCAGTTCAGATTTCGGCACCCGCCCATCGTCAGCCTTCACCCCACTCGAAGGTCAAACCCGGGGCGCGGCGCCGCGGCGGCCGGCCACCGGGTGCTCCGGGCTCCCGGTCAGGCTGAGGGGCCGGTGAGGGGCCGCTAGGACCGCTCCAGGTCCTCCAGGGTCGAGGTGACCGAGGCGCCGAGGCTGTTGCGGACGTGGGCGCGCACCAGGTCGGCCGCAGCGGGACCGTCGCCGACGACCACCAGCTCCAGGATCTCGTGGTGCTGGTGGAGGTCGATGGTGCGCGGCTCGGCCCCCGCCGGCAGCTCCAGGCCGATGCGCCGGTACCGGTCGGCCTTGTCCCACAGGTCGTCCAGCAGCCGGACCATCACCGTGTTGTGCGAGGCCGTGTAGATCGACCGGTGGAAGGCCCGGTGGGCGGCGAGGGCGTCCTCCCCCCAGGGACGGGTGACCGGCAGCAGCGCCTCGGCTGCCGCCCGCATCGCCGCGACCTCCCGGTCGGTGCGGCGGTGGGCGGCCAGCTCGGCGGCGGCGGGCTCCAGCGACAGGCGCACCTCCAGCAGCTCGCGCGCCTCGGCCGCGCTCATCGGGGCCACCCGCACGTCCCGGTGGGTCTCCATCACCACCCAGTCCTCGCTGGCCAGGCGCCGGATAGCCTCGCGCAGCGGGGTGATGCTCATCCCCAGGTCCTCGGCCAGGTCGTACTGGGACAGGCGAGATCCGGGGGCGAGCTCGCCGGTCGTGATGCGCCGCCGCAGCTCGATGTAGGCCAGCCCGCCCTTGCTGGAGAAGACGTTCGCGCTGGTCATCATGGCCTCTCTGGAAAAATGTCCGCTCGTTCTTGTGACGCCGGTCTCCTGCATCATAGGCTCCTCGTAACTTATAAGGAAGTTATAAGACTCGACCGGCACGATGAGGACCATGAAAATCGTTTCCGCCCACGTCGGCACCATCCCGATCAGCTCGTCGATGCGCAACGCCTACATCGACTTCTCCAAGATGGACTGCACGGTCCTGGCCCTGGTCAGTGACGTCGTCGTCGACGGCGAACCCCTGGTGGGCTACGGCTTCAACTCCAACGGCCGCTACAACGCCACCGCCATCCTCACTGAGCGGATGCTGCCCCGGCTGCAGGCTGCCGGCGTCGGCGAGCTGCTCGACGAGGACGGCGAACTCTCGCCCGCCAAGGCGTGGAACATCGTGATGCGCAACGAGAAGCCCGGCGGGCACGGCGAGCGCTCGGTCGCGGCGGGTGTGCTGGACATGGCGCTGCACGACCTGGCCGCCAAAGCCTCCGGTGTGCCGCTCTACCGATGGATCTCCGACCACTACGGCGACGGCGACCCCGATACCGACGTGTTCGTCTATGCCGCCGGCGGCTACTACGCCCCCGGCAAGACCCTGCGCGACCTGCAGGACGAGATGCGCGGCTTCCTCGACGCCGGCTACGACATCGTCAAGATGAAGATCGGCGGCGCCGACCTGGGCGAGGACCTGCGCCGGATCGAGGCGGTCATCGACGTCCTGGGCGGCGACGGCTCCCGGCTCATGGTCGACGTCAACGGCAAGTTCGACCTGCCGACCGCGCTGGAGTACGGCGCGGCCATCGACCCCTACGGCCTGTTCTGGTACGAGGAGGTCGGCGACCCGCTCGACTACGCGCTCAACGCCACCCTGTCGGAGAACTACCGCAACCCCATCGCCACCGGCGAGAACCTGTTCTCCCTGCAGGACGCCCGCAACCTCATCCGCTACGGCGGAATGCGCCCCGACCGCGACTTCATCCAGGTCGACCCGGCGCTGAGCTACGGGCTGACCGAGTACCGCCGGGTGCTGGACATGCTCGCCCAGCACGGGTGGTCCTCCCGGCGCTGCATCCCGCACGGCGGCCACCAGTTCTCGCTGCACATCGCCGCCGCCCTCAAGCTGGGCGGCAACGAGTCCTACCCCGGAGAGTTTCAGCCCACCGGCGGCTTCACCGACGGCGCGGTCGTCCGCGGCAGCCGCGTGGCGCCCGGCGACCTGCCCGGTATCGGCCTGGAGGGCAAGGCCGAGTTCTACAAGGTCCTCCGGGACCTGCACGCTTGACCGGCCTGCGCCCGCCCGCCGCATCCCCCGGGACCGCCGGCGGGCCGTCCGCCCGCGTTCCGGGCGGCGAAGGCGGCACAGCGCGCCCGAGAGTCCGGCCGGCCCTGAGGACGGGGCCGGCCCAGAGCGCCGGCGGGCCATCCCCGATCACGGCCGAGGTCGAGCGGCGCGCTACCTGCGCTGACCCCCCGCGGCACACCAGCCGAGCACCAGACCGAAGAGGGTACACACCATGGCAATGCCTTCCGCGCACTCCCTGTGGGGAAGCCTGTGGGAGTCGCACCGGCAGATCAAGCAACTCCTGACGCTCTCCCCGCGCCGGCGCTCGCAGCCGGCCGTGCAGATGGCCACCGCGGGCGACGGCGCCGCCGGCGCCCCGGATTCCGGCGCCCGTCCCGCCGCCGAGGCCGGCACGGGGCCGGCTCCCGGGGCCCAGGGCGCCGCCGCGCCCGCCGGCGGCGACGCCGACAACGGCGAATCGGACAACCCCGACCCCGGCTACACCCCCGCCCGCATCGTCGGCCTGGTCCTGGGCCCGGTGCTGTTCGCGCTCACCCTGGCGTTCTTCCAGCCGGAAAGCCTCTCACCGGAGGGCAAGGCGGTCCTGGCCACCACCCTGTGGGTCGCGACCTGGTGGATCACCGAGGCGCTGCCCATCCCGGTCACCTCGCTGCTGCCCATCGTGCTGCTGCCGCTGACCGGCGCGGTCGACGGCGACGCGGTCGTCTCCTCCTACGGCGACGACATCGTCTTCCTGTTCCTGGGCGGGTTCTCCCTGGCGATCGCGATGGAGAAGTGGAACCTCCACCAGCGCATCGCGCTGGCGATCGTCGCGGCGATCGGCACCAGCCCGCGCCGGATCATCCTGGGCTTCATGGTCGCCACGGGCTTCCTGTCGATGTGGGTGTCCAACACCGCCGCCACGATGATGATGATCCCCGTCGGCCTGGCGGTGGCCTACCAGGCCGCCCGCTCGCTGCGCGGCGGCGAACACGCCTCCGACCTGCCCAAGTTCGAGAAGTCCATCGTTTTCGGCATCGGCTACGCCGCCACCATCGGCGGCCTCGGCACCCTGATCGGCACCCCGCCGCTGGCCATCCTCTCCGCCCAGGTCGGGGAGATCTTCGACCAGCGGATCGGCTTCGCCGAGTGGATGATGTTCGGCGTGCCGATCGCCGCCGTGCTGCTCGTGCTGACCTGGTTCTACCTGACCGGCGTCAAGTTCAGGGTCGGGTTCGCGAAGCTGCCCGGCGGCGCCGAGATCATCCGCGAGGAGCGCCGCTCCCTGGGCGGGATGACCTTCGAGGAGAAGACCGTCTTGGGGGTCTTCCTTGCCGTGGCGTTCATGTGGGTGTCCCGGTCCTTCATCTGGGACGGCATCCTCCCGGGCATCAGCGACGGCCTGATCGCCGTCGCCGGCATGGTGGCCCTGTTCACGCTGCCCACGCGCCACCCGAAGCAGAAGCGGGTGCTGCAGTGGGAGGACGCCACGAAGATCCCGTGGGGCATCCTGCTGCTGTTCGGCGGCGGGCTGGCGATCGCCGGCGGGTTCGTGGAGACGGGCCTGTCGGACTGGATCGGCGCCCAGCTGCGCGGGCTGGAGGGGATCAACGTGATCCTCACGATCATCATCGCCAGCGCGCTGGTGCTCTTCCTGACCGAGATCACCTCCAACGCCGCGACCGGGACGATGATCCTGCCCGTGATGGCCGCGTTCGCGCTCTCCCTGGGCATCCACCCCTACGCCCTGATGGTCCCCTGCGCGATGGCCGCCAACTGCGCCTTCATGCTCCCGGTGGGCACCCCGCCGAACGCGATCATGTTCGGTACCGGGAAGGTGACGATCATGGAGATGGTCAGAACCGGGTTCTGGCTGAACATCTTCGCGCTGGTACTGATCGTGCTGGGTGTGCTGTTCCTGCTGCCGCAGCTGTGGGGCATCGACCTGCTGAGTACGCCCGGCGCGTTCCTGTGACCTGACCGCGCGGCGGCCCCTCCCGGCGGGATCGCCGGCACCGCGGAGCCCGGTCCCGGCATCCGCGCGCACCCCGCGCGCCGATCCGGGGCCGGGCTCCGCTGCGCCGTGCAGCAGCGGTGTGTCCCCGGCGCCGCACCCCCGGCCGGCGGGGACGGCCGGGGGAAGCGCCGGGGCAGACGTCCAGGCACGTCCCTCGGAGCCCTCCAGCCCGCAGCGGAGTACCGGAGATCCCCGCCCAGCGGTCCAGCAGAGGGCCTGCCGGGAGAGCGTTCCGGGCCCGGCGCCCCCGGCGGCCAGGAGGGCTGAACGCCCGGGGAGCCCGCCCGGGAGCGCTAGGGCTTGCGCGCCATGCCCGCCATGCCGAGCTGCTCGCCCGGGGTGAGGTGGTCGAGGGACTTGGGGCGGTCGGGGCGCCAGAGGGCGGTGTAGGTGACGCCGGGGTCGAGCAGGGAGAAGTCGCCGAAGTGGTGCTCGATCTCGGCGGGGGTGCGGGCCCAGCCCTCTTCGAGGCTCTCCCGGGTGATGCGGGCGAGCTCCTGCTGCGCGGGCAGGCCGGTGTCGGCCAGGGAGGTCATGAACAGGTAGCTGCCCGGGCACAGGGCGGCGCGGTAGGCCGCCACCACGCCGTCCGCGATGTCGGGCGAGAGGTAGTGCAGCATGCCGACCAGCATCAGCGCGACCGGCCGGTCGAAGTCGAGCAGGTCCGCCGTGTCGGGGTGGCCGAGGACCGCCTGCGGGTCGCGCACGTCGCCGGTCACGACGCGGGTGACGGGGGTGTCGGCGAGGATCGCCTGCCCGTGGACGTGCACCAGCGGGTCGATGTCGACGTAGACGACGCGGGCGCCGGGGTTCACGGCCTGGGCGACCTGGTGGGTGTTCTGCGCGGCGGGCAGCCCGCTGCCCAGGTCGAGGAACTGGTCGATGCCCAGCTCGCCCGCGAGGTGGCGGACGCCGCGCACCAGTACCTTGCGGTTCTCGTGCGCGGACTCCTGGAGCCCGGGGATGTTCTCGATCGCGTACTGCGCCAGCGCGCGGTCGGCGGCGTAGTTGTCCTTGCCGCCGAGCAGCGCGTCGTAGGCGCGCGCGATCGTCGGCTGGGATGCGTCGATAGTGGGCCCGGCCCGGCCGGGGCCCTGCGGAGTGTCGCCCATGGGAACGGCCTTTGCTGATCGGGGGGAGGGGCCGCAATTCTAGGGCCAGGGCGCATCCGCCGGCGACGGCGCGGCTGCAGCGGGCGCCGGATCCGGGACCGCGGCGCAGGCCGGCGTGCCGGGCTCAGGCCGAGGCGCGGACGACGAGCGCGGGGTCGTAGCGGATGTCCTGGTGGGTGTGCGAGGCGGGGGAGCGGGACTCGGCGAGCAGGAGGTCGGCGGCGGTGCTGCCGAGGAGGTGGCGGGGCTGGCGGATCGACGTCAGCGGAACCGCCGCGGCCTCCGCGAAGGCGATGTCGTCGTAGCCGACCAGGGCAAGGTCGTCCGGCACGCGCAGCCCCAGGGCCGCGCACTGGCGCAGCAGCCCCAGGGCGAGCAGGTCGTTGGCACAGGCGACCGCCGTCGGCCGCTCAGCCGCGGGCAGCGCTGCCAGGTGCTCGGCGGCGCGCCGGCCGGCGTCGATGGTCAGCGCAGCCGTCTCCACGACCTGCACGGACGCCCCGCTGAACTCGGCGGCGGCCGCGCGGACACCGCGCAGCCGGTCGGCGACCTGGCCGAGGTGCAGCGGGCCGCCGGCGAACACGAGCCTGCGGTGCCCGGTGCGCAGCAGGTGGCCGGCGGCGAGCCGGCCGCCCAGCACGTCGTCGACGCTCACCGAGCAGAACCCGCCCTCGGCGGGCCGGTCCACCAGCACCACCGGCATGCCGCGCCCGGCCAGCGCCGCGATCCGCGGATCGCCCGGCTCGACCGGCGTGATCAGCACCCCCGCCACCCGCTGCTCTTCCAGCATGTCCAGGAAGAAGGCCTGCCGGTCGGCGCTCTCGCCGCTGTTGCACAGGTACAGCGCCAGCCCGGCCGGATCGGTGCCGCTCTGCACCCCCTCGGCGACGTCGGCGAAGAACGGGTTGGCCGCGTCGTGCAGCACGTAGGCCACGGTCCGGCTGGCGCCGCTGCGCAGCTGGCGGGCCGAGTCGTTGCGGATGAACCCCAGTGCCTCGATCGACCGCAGCACCCGCTCCCGCGTCCGCTCGCTCACCCGGTCCGGCCGGTTGAGCACGTTGGACACGGTGCCGAGCGACACGGCCGCGTGCGCGGCCACGTCCTTCATGCTGGGCGAGGCGCCCTCCCGCACCGGTCCTCCCCGCTGCCGCTGCACGACCCCGCCGCCGGAGTCCCGTCGGCCTGACTCTAGATCACCCGCCGTGCGCCGTACCGGCCCGAACCGGACCGCAGCGGGCTCCGCGGCCGCCGGCGCTGCCGAGGAGCGCGGGAACGCCCGACTCCCCGGGTGAGCGGCACCCGGAACGGGGCTGCTTCCGGCGCAGGGCCGGCCCGGACCCGGCCCGCGGGGCGGGCGGCGTCCCCGGTTCCGCTGGGCCCTGGCAGCGGAAAGCAGCCGGCGGAGCCCGCAGCGCGGGGAGCAGGATGGTGCCTCTTCGGGGGGTTGACGGCGGCACCGGGGGATGCCAGCGTAATCCACATCACGTTTTGAATCGTTTCAAAAAGCGCCATTCCCCGGTCCCGCCCCTCTGCCGGTCCGCACCCGGTCTCCGGGCCGCATCCCTCGGACCGGACACCGTTCCCCTCCCACCCCACCCCCCAAGGGAGCACGACCGATGACAGCGACGACCCCTCCGCCCAAGGCGGCGCCATCGAAGTGGAAGGCCACGGCGGCGGTGGCCATGTCCAACTACATCGAGGCCGGCTCGATCATCGCGATCGCCACCAGCATGGGCCTGTGGCAGGCGGAGTTCGGCCTGGACAGCTGGGCGGTGGGCCTGCTCAGTGCGCTGAGCGCCAACGCGTTCGGCGCGGC
The DNA here is from genome assembly GCF_054779695.1 of Nocardiopsis coralliicola. Taxonomy (NCBI): domain Bacteria; kingdom Bacillati; phylum Actinomycetota; class Actinomycetes; order Streptosporangiales; family Nocardiopsidaceae; genus Nocardiopsis; species Nocardiopsis coralliicola. Next base: position 238,016 of record NZ_BAAGXT010000001.1, read on the forward strand.
CATCGGCGCCGCGGTCGGCGGCCCGCTCTGCGACCGCTACGGGCGCAAGTTCATCTACACCTACGACCTGCTGCTGTACATGCTCGGCACGCTCTTCGCGATCTTCGCGACGGGCTTCGGGATGCTGCTGACCGGGTTCGTCCTCACCGGCATCGCGGTCGGCGCGGGCGTCACGGCCGCCTGGACCTACATCGCCGAGGAGGCGCCCGACGAGCGCCGCGCCGGCCACGTCGGCCTCGCCCAGCTCGCCTGGTCGATCGGCCCGGCCGTCGGCTACCTGCTCGCCGTCATCGTGGAGCCGCTCGGACTGTTCGGCGCACGGCTGGTCTTCGCGCACCTCTTCATCGTCGCCGCCATCACCTGGTGGGTGCGGCGCGGCCTGAGCGAATCCCAGCGGTGGAAGGACACCCGGCGCCGGGACGACTCCGGCTCCGGCCCGCGGACGGCCGGCACCTACCGCGGCTTCCTCGAACTGCTCACCCACCGCAAGAACGTCACCGCGCTGCTCTTCCTCATCGGCGTCTACGGCCTCTGGAACACCGTCGCCGGCCAGGCCGGCATCTTCCAGCCGCGCATCTACGAGGCGACCGGCCTGACCGACGCCCGCTCCCAGTACCTCCTCCAGGTCCTCGTCTGGGGCCTCACCTCCGCCGCGACGTTCTGGGGCTTCATGCGCTACGGCGACCGCTACTCGCGGCGGCGCCTCTACGGGATCGGCGCCGGACTCGGCATCGCCGCCTGGGCGGTGCTCATCTACGGGCCGGCCGGCTGGTTCTCCCTGGTCTTCTTCGCCGTCGGCTGGGGCATCTCCTCCGGCATCGGCGCGCAGGCGTTCTACGGCCTCTGGGCGGCCGAGCTCTTCGCCACCCGCTACCGCGCCTCCGCCCAGGGCGTCATGTTCATGCTGGTCCGCGTCATGGTCGGCGTGCTGAGCCTGTGGTTCCCGCTCATGCTCGACCAGGTCGGCCTGCGCGGCGTCGGGGTGCTCATCCTCGGCCTGCTCGTGGCAGCCCTGCTGATCGGCACCGTCTGGGCACCGCGCACCCAGGGCAAGACGCTGGAGGCCATCGAGGTCGAACGCTACGGCCGCCTCCTCGACCCCCAGCCCCGAACCGCCCCGGGCGGCGCGCCGGAACCGCGCGCGCCGGAGCCGGGCGACTGACCCGCCGCCCCGGCACGGCTGCACGACCGCCACCACCGCACGACAGACAGGGGAGGGCACGTGACCGACGCGACCGCTTTCGACCGCATCGCCGGCATACTCGCCGCGCAGGAGATCGAGCTGCCGTCCTGGGCGTTCGGCGACTCCGGCACCCGCTTCAAGGTGTTCAGCGCGCCCGGCGTACCGCGCGGCCCCTTCGAGAAGGTCGCCGACGCCGCCCAGGTCCACCGGCACACCGGCCTCGCGCCGGCCGTCGCCCTGCACATCCCCTGGGACCGGTGCGACTTCAGCGCCCTGCGCGAGCACGCCGAAGGGCTCGGCATGCGGCTGGGTACCGTCAACTCCAACACCTTCCAGGACGACGACTACAGGCTCGGCGCGCTCACCCACACCGACCCGCGGATCCGCCGCAAGGCGGTCGACCACCACCTCGAATGCATCGACATCATGCACCGGACCGGCTCGCGCGACCTGAAGATCTGGCTCGCCGACGGCTCGAACTACCCCGGCCAGGCCGACCTGCGCGGCCGGCAGGACCGGCTGCAGGAGTCCCTGCAGGAGATCTACCGGCGGCTCGGGCCCGGCCAGCGGCTGGTCCTGGAGTACAAGTTCTTCGAGCCGGCCTTCTACCACACCGATGTGCCCGACTGGGGGACCGCGTTCGCCCAGGTGAGCGCGCTCGGCGAGCGGGCCCTGGTCTGCCTGGACACCGGCCACCACGCGCCCGGCACCAACATCGAGTTCATCGCCATGCAGCTGCTGCGGCTGGGCCGGCTCGGCGCGTTCGACTTCAACTCGCGGTTCTACGCCGATGACGACCTCATCGTCGGCGCCGCCGACCCCTTCCAGCTCTTCCGCATCCTCGCGGAGGTCGTCCGCGGCGGCGGCCTGAACAGCCCGGACGTCGCCTTCATGCTCGACCAGTGCCACAACGTCGAGCCGAAGATCCCCGGCCAGATCCGCTCGGTGCTCAACGTGCAGGAGGCGACGGCCCGCGCGCTCCTGCTCGACACCGGTGCGCTGCGCCGGGCCCAGGACGCCGGCGACGTGCTGGGCGCCAACGAGGTGTTCATGGACGCCTTCCAGACCGACGTCCGCCCGTGGCTGGCGGACTGGCGCGCCCGCCGCGGCCTGCCGGCCGATCCGATGGGCGCCTACCGCGCATCCGGGTACCAGGAGGCCATCGAAGCCGAACGGGTCGGCGGGACCCCGGCGGGATGGGGCGCCTGAGGCGGTCCGCCGGCCGCGCCCGGAAGCCCGAAGAGCAGCAGCGACGCACCTGCCGACAGCGGCAGCCCGGCCCCGCGGGCCGGAGCCGCGCACGACGCCGAACGGAGCAGCAATGGCCGACCTCCCCCCCGAGGCCGCCCGCCTCATCGAACGCTCGCACGCCCTGGGCGCCGACCCGTCCACCACCAACTACGCCGGCGGCAACACCTCCGCCAAAGGCACCGCCACCGACCCCGTCACCGGCGGAAGCGTCGACCTGCTCTGGGTGAAGGGCTCCGGCGGTGACCTCGGCACCCTGCGCCCGGAAGGGCTCGCGGTGCTGCGGCTGGACCGGGTGCGGGCGCTGGCCGACACCTACCCCGGCGTCGAGCACGAGGACGCGATGGTCGCCGCGTTCGACTACGCCCTGCACGGCAAGGGCGGCGCGGCGCCCTCCATCGACACCGCCATGCACGGCCTGCTCCAGGCCGCCCACGTCGACCACCTGCACCCCGACGCCGGCATCGCGATCGCCGCCGCCGCCGACGGCGAGCGCCTCACCGAGGAGGTCTTCGGCGGACAGGTGGTGTGGGTGCCCTGGCGGCGCCCCGGATTCCAGCTGGGCGTGGACATCGCCGCGGTGGAGCGCGACCACCCCGGCGCCGTCGGCGCGATCCTCGGCGGCCACGGCATCACCGCCTGGGGCGCCACCTCCGCCGAAGCCGAAGCCAACTCGCGGTGGATCATCGACACCGCCCAGCGCCACATCGACGCGCACGGCGCAGCCCAGCCGTTCGGACCGGTCCGGGACGGCTACGCCCCGCTGCCGCCGGCCGAGCGCCGGGCGAAGGCCGCCGCGCTCGCCCCGCACCTGCGCCGCATCGCCTGCACGGATGCGCAGGCGGTCGGCCACTTCACCGACAGCCCCGCCGTGCTGGACTTCCTCGCACGGGAGAAGATGCCGGCGCTGGCCGCGCTCGGCACCAGCTGCCCCGACCACTTCCTGCGCACCAAGGTCGCCCCTCTCGTCCTCGACCTGCCGTCCACGGCGCCGCTGGAGGAGGTCCTCGGAGCCCTGCCCGGACTGCACGAGGAGTACCGGGCGGCCTACCGCGCCTACTACGCCCGGCACGCCGGCCCCGACTCGCCGCCGATGCGCGGCGCGGATCCGGCCGTCGTGCTGGTGCCCGGCGTCGGCATGTTCAGCTACGGCGCCGACAAGCAGACGGCGCGCGTCGCCGGCGAGTACTACGCCAACGCGATCACCGCGATGCGCGGGGCCGAGGCGCTGTCGTCCTACCGGCCCATCAGCGAGGCGGAGAAGTTCCGCATCGAGTACTGGGAGCTGGAAGAGGCCAAGCTGCGCCGGCGGCCCGCGCCCAAGCCGCTCACCGGGCGGATCGCGCTGGTCACCGGGGGTGCCTCCGGCATCGGCCGGGCCACCGCCGAGCGGCTCGCGGCCGAAGGTGCCTGCGTCGCGGTCGCCGACCTCGACACGGCCCGCGCCGAGGCGGCCGCCGCCGGCATCGGCGGGCCCGACACCGCGGTCGGCATCGCCGCCGACGTCGCCAGCGAGGCGTCGGTGCGCGCGGCGGTCGACGCGGCCGTGCTCGCGTTCGGCGGGCTCGACCTCGTCGTCAACAGCGCCGGGCTGTCGCTGTCGCGGCCCCTCCTGGAGACCACCGAGGAGGACTGGGACCGCCAGCACGGTGTGATGGCCAAGGGGTCCTTCCTCGCCGCCAAGCACGCCGCCCGCGTCCTCATCGACCAGGGCCTCGGCGGCGACATCGTCACCATCGCCTCCAAGAACGCGGTGGCCGCCGGCCCCGACAACGTCGCCTACGGCGCGGCGAAGGCGAGCCAGGCGCACCAGGTGCGGCTGCTGGCCGCCGAACTCGGGCCGCACGGCATCCGGGTGAACGGCGTCAACCCGGATGCGGTGGTGCGCGGCTCGGGCATCTTCGCCGGCGGCTGGGGCGCCCGGCGCGCCGCGGTCTACGGCGTCGCAGAGGAAGACCTGGGTGCCTACTACGCCCAGCGCGCGCTGCTCAAGCGGGAGGTGCTGCCCGAGCACGTGGCCGCGGCGGTGGCGGCGCTGTGCGGCGGCGACTTCTCCCGCACCACCGGGCTGCTCCTCCCGGTGGACTCCGGGGTGGCGGCGGCGTTCCTCCGATGACCGCCTCCGCCGCGGCGGCCGCGCGCGGCGCCGAGCCCGCGGTCGCCGCCGTCGACCTCGGCGCCACCAGCGGCCGCGTCGTCCTGGGCCGGATCAGGGGCGGCCGGCTCGCCGTCGAGGAGACCGCCCGCTTCGCCAACACCCCCGTGCACCTCACCCAAGGGGGAGACGACGGCCTCTACTGGGACATCCACGCCCTCTACGCCGGCGTGGAGCGCGGGATCCGGCGGGCCGCCCGGTCCGCGCCGGGGCTGTGCAGCGTCGGCATCGACGGATGGGCGGTCGACTACGGGCTGCTCCGCGGCGGGCACCTGCTCGCCGCGCCCCGCCACTACCGCGACCCGCGTACCGCGGCCGGGGTGCGGCGGGTGCACGGCACCGTCAGCGCAGCGGAGCTGTTCGCCCGCAACGGCCTGCAGCACCTCGACTTCACCACGCTCTTCCAACTCGCCGGGGAACCGCTGCTCGGCGCCGCCGACCGGCTGCTCCTCGTCCCCGACCTGGTGGCCTACTGGCTCACCGGCACGATGCGGACCGAGGCCACCAACGCCTCCACCACCGGGCTGCTGGCCGCGGACGGCGGCGGTTGGGACCGGGGCCTGCTGCACCGCCTCGCCCTGCCCGAGCACCTCTTCGCGCCGCTGGTACAGCCGGGGGAGCCGGTCGGTGCGATCGCCCCGGGGCCCGCCGCGCGGGTCGGTGTCGCTCCGGGGGGCGTGCAGGTCACCGCGGTGGGATCGCACGACACCGCCTCCGCCGTGGCCGCCGTGCCCTTCGCCGAGGGCGGTGCGGCGAGCGCCGCCTACATCTCTTCGGGCACCTGGTCCCTGGTCGGGCTGGAGCTGGACGCCCCGGTGCGCACCCCGGCGGCGCGCGCCGCGAACTTCACCAACGAGGCCGGCGTGGACGGCCGGGTCCGGTTCCTGCGCAACGTCTCCGGCCTGTGGCTGCTGGAAGAGTCGCTGCGGACCTGGGAGGGGAGCGGCGAGGCGGGAGGGCGGCACGGCCGGCTCGCCGAACTGCTCGCCGCCGCCGAAGCGGTGCAGGGCCCGGTGCCGGTGTTCGACGTGGCGGACCCGCGGTTCGTGCCGCCCGGCGACATGCCCGCCCGCATCCGCGACTGGTGCGCCGAGCACGGCCTCGCCCCGCCGCGCGGCCCGGCCGAGACAGTGCGCGCCATCCTGGAATCCCTGGCCGACGCCTACGCCCGGACCCTGGCGGAGGCCGAAGCACTCACCGGCCGGCGCGTCGAGACCGTGCACGTGGTGGGCGGCGGATCGCGCAACGCCCTGCTCTGCCGCCTCACCGCGCGCCGGACCGGCCGCGCCGTCCTCGCCGGCCCGCCCGAAGCCGCCGCCCTCGGGAACCTCCTGGTCCAGGCCCGCGCCGCTGGGCTCACCGCCCCCGACGCCTCCCTCGGCGGCCTCCGCGCCCTCGTCCGACGTTTCCACCCGCCGCAGTGCTATGCGCCCTGACCCCGGGCAGCGCTGGCCGTACTGCGGGGCACGGCGGCGCCCGACCCGCCCGGGTGCGGAGCGCTCGGAGTGCGGGCCGCTGCCTCCTGACCTATTCGAGCCGCAGCCGGCCCGGGGCCTCCTCCTCGAAGACGGCGACGAGGCGGTCGAAGAAGGTGGGGCCCTCGCCGGCTTCGGCGCGGTCCAGTTCGGCCTGGAGGGCGGAGCGGTTGGCGGGATGGACGCGGTCCCGGCGCGCGGCCAGCCACCGCGCAGTGGCGGTGTGGCCGAGCGCGCGCCGGGAGGCGGCGTGGTGGCGCCAGACGAACGCGAAGTCGCCGTCGTCCGGCGTGCCGAAGCCGCCGCGGAGGCAGTCGGCGAGTGCGTCCAGGTTGGAGCCGAAATAGCCGCCCGGGCCGTTGACGGCCGCGCCCACCGCCGTCCAGAAGCGGTCGGGCGCGGTCACGTCGCGGCCTTCGATCACATACGTCGCCGTCATGGGCGGAGGGTACCGCCCGCCGCCCCTGGCGGCGCAGCCGTCAGCACGCGTAGTCGACCAGGTCGAACGACTCGTAGTGGTCGGCCGTGTAGTAGTCCTCCTCCTCGGCCTCGCCGGCGACGATGCGGCGCGCACCGCGGTCCGGGGAGCCCGGCGTCTCCACCGTGTACTCCTTGTAATACCCGGTGTCCTGATCCGGGAGGAGCCCTTCGCGGTTCTCGAAGGTGGTGCCGTCCTGGGGGTGCGGGAACGGCCCGCCGGCTTCGATGAGCTCCAGGGTGTCGTGGGCTTCGGCGGGGAGGTCGGAATGGCAGATGTCACCGACGGCCGCGTGCGCGGGAGCCGACAGTCCGCCGGCGATGAGCGCGGCGAACAGGGCGGAACCGCCGAGGCGTCGGATTCGCGGGGAGAATTGCATGCCCACCATTAGGCGCGAGTCCGTCACACCCCGTCAACACCCGATCAGGAAATTCACTGGCGGTTCAGCGGAGCCCGCCGCGGAAAGGCTGTGGATAACCCGCCGTATTCGCAGTTCACTGCCGATGGTCGGGCATCTTCCTTCGATGCCCGCATTGCGAATCTGGGCCCCTTCCCGGGGGCCCTGCCGCTGGTTTCCCCCTTTCTTGTACACACCTCAAGGGGCCCACGGGGCGCCTGGGTAAAGAGGGGCGCACGTGAAAGTGCGCCTCAGGACTGGTCCGCGCCTCCGGAGCCCGCGCCGGATTCCGGGTCGAGGTGCACGGTGACCGAGGTCTGGCCGTTGTCGCTGATGGCGACCGCGTGGCCGGTGCGCCGGCGGCCGTCCAGTTCCAGGGTGAGCGGCCCGCCGGCGCCGGTGAAGTTGCGCCACCAGCGCTTGCGTTCGGGCATGGCCACGCGGATCACGACCGTCGGCCCGGTGCGCTGGAAGGCGACGGGTGTGGAGAACGCGGGCCCGGACCGGCGGCCCGTGTAGTGGACCACGGTGAGGCGGCGCTGGACCGGCGGTCCCACCACCGGCGCCGGGCGCAGCGCCGGCATGCACCGGTTGAACCCGGCCGCGAACCGCGTCGGCCAGGCCGCCCTTGTACTGCCCTCCGCCTCCTTGTCTCCCCGGCCCGGACCGCGGCTCGGACACGCCCTCGGGCCGGGCCGCGCAAGTGACACCGTGTCACGCGCTCGCGGGCGAGACGTCACAGCGCGCGGTGACACGCGCGCCCTGCCGGGTCGGCGCGCTGCTTGCTGGAATCGAGTCATGGCCTCAACGACGCGAAGCACCGCGACCGCCCCCGCAGAGACCTGGGAGGACACCATGACCGCGACCACCGGGCAGACCCGCCCCGCCGCTCCCGCAAACGCCCCGGAAACCGCCCCCGACGGCGCGCAGCAGGTCGACGTCAAGCAGGCCGTCCTGGACGGCATGGGCGGGCCCTCCGGCATGGTCTACTCGGCGCTGCCGGTCGTCGGCTTCGCCGCGGCCGTGCCGTTCACCACCCTGGCCACCGCGATCGGGATCGCGATCGCCGCAGCCGTCGCGCTCGGCGCGCTGCGCATGTGGCGCGGCGAGAAGCTCATGTCGGCCATGGGCGGCGTGTTCGGCGTCGCGGCCGCCGGCGGCGTCTCCGCGGCCACCGGCTCGGCCAACGACTTCTTCCTGATCGGGATCTGGGCGTCGCTGGTCGGCGCCGTCGTCACGCTGGCCTCGCTCGTAGTCCGGCGCCCGCTCACCGGGATGATCTGGAACGCCGTGCACGGCGGCACGCACGACTGGCGCGCCGACCGGCCCTCCCGCCGCGCCCACGACCTCGCCACCGGCGCCGTCGCGGCGGTCTTCGCCGGCCGCTACATCGTCCGCGAGTGGCTCTACCGCGCCGACTCCACCACCGGCCTCGCCATCGCCGACACCGTCACCGGGTTCCCGCTGACGATCCTGGCCGCCGTGGTCGTCGTCTGGGCCTTCCGCCGCGCCACCCGCCGCCTGGTGCCGAGCACCGGCTGAGACGGCCGGCGCCGCACCGGCGCCGCCCGCACACCAGCGCCGCCCCCGTGCGGCGCTGGCGGTCTGCACCGCCACCCGACACCGTGGAACCGACGATCCCGAGGAAGCCGCCCATGAGCCGCCCCACCGCTGCCGACTACGCCCGCGCCGAGCAGATGCTCGCCCCCTACCGCCTCCGCAGCGTCGAGGGCGGCCCCGTCGACCCCCAGTGGTACGCCGACGGGTCGGGGTTCTGGTTCAGCCGCGGCGGCCGCTTCACCGCGGTCGATCCCGCCGCCGGCACCCGCGCCGACGCCTTCGACCACGAGCGGCTCGCCTCCGCCCTCTCGGCCGCCGCGGGCATCGACGTCGACGCGTCGGCCCTGCCGGTCTCCGCCCTGGAGCGCACCGGCGGCGGCAGCCTCTCCTTCACCGCGTTCGGCGCCCGCTGGCAGTGGGACGGCGCCACCTGCACCCCCGCTGAGGACCCCCTTCCCGGTCCGCTGGAGATCGCCTCGCCCGACGGTGCCTGGACCGCGTTCGGCCGCGGCGGCGACATCTGGGTCCGCGACCGCGGCGGCGCAGAGTTCCGCCTCACCCGCGACGGCGCACCGGAGCACCCCTACGGACAGCTCCCCGACTACATGGGCAGCCGCGCCCTGATGCGCGCGCTCGGCCTCGGCCCCGCCTTCATCGCCGAGTGGTCGCCCGACTCCACCCGGCTGCTCGCAGCCCGCGTCGACCAGAGCGCGGTGCCCGAGCAGGTCCTGGTGGAGTCCGCCCCGGCCGGCGGCGGCCGCCCCGCCGCGCACCGCTACCGGGTTCCGATGCCCGGCGACGCGGACCAGCCGACCCTGCGCTGGTACGTGATCGACGTCGCGGCCGGAACGGCAGCGGCCCAGCAGGGCGAACCGGCCGTGTTCCTGCACCCCAGCGCCGTGGTCTACGCGTGGTGGTCCGGCCCCGGAGGCGAAGCGGTGCACTTCCTGCACCACTCCCGCGACGGCCGCACGCTGGAGCTGCGCAGCCTCGACCCCGCCACCGGCGCCGTCGCCACGCTGCTGAGCGAGACCGGCACGACCCGCGTCGACCCGGCGCCGCAACTGGGCGACCACCCCGCGATCGCCCGCGTCCTCGGCTCCGGCGAGATCCTGTGGTGGTCCCAGCGCGACGGCTGGGGCCACCTCGAGCTGCACCCGCCCGGCGGCGGTCCCGCCATTGCCCTCACCAGCGGGCCGTGGCAGGTGCGCCGGGTACTCCGGCTCGACGAGGAGCAGCGCCGCGTGTGGTTCACCGCGGCCGGCGCCGGCGGCGGCGACCCCTACCTCCGCCAGATCTACCGGGTGGACCTGGACGGCACCGGGTTGACCCGGCTCACCGACGACAGTCTCGACCATGACACCGTCGCCCCGCCCCGCGGCGCCTACCTCGTCGACCGCGCCTCGGGACCCGGCACGCCGCACCGATCGCGCGTCCTCGACCTGGACGGCGCCACCCTGGCCGAACTGGCGGCGCCCGGAACCGGGCAGCTCGAAGAGCTGGGCTGGCAGCCGCCCGAGCGGTTCCGCGCCACCGCGGCCGACGGCGTGACGCCGATCTACGGGCTGCTGTGGCGCCCGCACGGATTCGACCCGGAGCGCAGCTACCCGGTCATCGACCACGTCTACCCCGGCCCGCAGATCCACCGGGCGGGCCCCGCGTTCGACGCGCCCCACCACGGCGAGCCGGAGGCCCTGGCCGCGCTCGGCTTCGCGGTGGTCGCCGTCGACGGCCGCGGCACCGCCGGGCGCAGCAAGGAGTTCCACGACCACTCCTACGGCGACCTCGGCAACGCGGGCGCGCTCGACGACCACATCGCCGCTATCCGCGAGCTCGGCGCGCGCCACCCCTGGCTCGACACCGGAAGGGTCGGCATCACCGGCCAGTCGGCGGGCGGCTACGCCGCGGCACGCGCGCTGCTGCTCTATCCCGACTTCTACCGGGTGGGCGTCGCCCTCGCGGGCAGCCACGACCTCGGCATCAACGTCCCGCTGTGGGCCGAGCACTACCAGGGCGGTACCGGCAGCGAGGAACTGCGGGACATCTCGAACCCGGCGCTGGCCCACCGGCTCGAAGGACGCCTCCTGCTCGTCCACGGCGAGTTGGACGACACCGTGCTCCCGGCCCAGACCCTCCGGCTGGTGGACTCCCTGATCGCCGCGGACAAGGACGTCGACCTCCTCCTCGTCCCGGGAGCCGAGCACTACTTCCTCGGCCGCGGCCACTACGTCCTCCGCCGCACCTGGGACTACTTCGTCCGCCACCTGCACGGCGCCGAGCCGCCCGCGTTCCAGCTGGCGCCCTTCCCGCTGCCGGGAGCCTGACAGCGGCCGGGCGCACCGGCGCGGCGGACCTGCGCCGCCGGCCGGTGCGGCGGCGCCTCCACCCGGGAGGCCACCGACCGCACATCCGGCAGAGGCCCACTCGGGAGACGGCCGCCCGGAGGCGGGGCTGCGCCGGCTACCCCGCGGCGAAGGGCAGTGCGCGGGCGCCGAAGTGGGCGTAGCGCTCGCCGGTCTCCAGCGCGCTGAACGTCAGCGGCGACCAGCGCTGCTGGCCCGGCAGCCGCAGCGCGAACACCCCGTCGGCGACCGGGGTGAGCGCGTGCTCCTGGATCGGGTCGGGGTCGAAGGCGGCCGACGGCCCCAGCAGCTCGATGCGCACGCGCGGCCGCCCGCCCTCGGCGGTGACGTCCAGCTGCATCGCGGCGGCCGCGTAGCGCCCGAGGTAGGGGGCGGGGTCGACGGAGACCGGTTCGGCAGGCGGCGCGAACGGCGGGTCCGGAACCGCGCCGGACAGCGCCGGAACCGCCTCGGCGAACAGGGCGTCGGCGAGGTCCCTGGCGCCGCCGCCGTTGGTGAGCAGGGCGATGGCCGCCCCCGCTTCCGGAACCAGCCGCAGGAACGCGTCCTGGCCGACGGTCGAGCCGTCGTGGCCGATCGCGGGGCCGCCCGGCCAGTCGAACCGGATCCAGCCCAGGCCCCAGGAGTCGCCCAGGCCGTTGGGGACCGGCACATCCGCCTGGTGCGCGGCCATCGCCGCGGCGGACTCGGCGCTGAGGATCCGGGTGCCGTCGGGCGCAAGGCCGCCGGTCAGGTGCAGCCGGGCGAACCGCAGCAGCTCGCCCACCGGCGCGGCGATGCAGCCCGCCGGCCCGAGGCCGCGCGGCAGCGCCCAGAACGGGGCGGGTTGGGGGTCGGGCAGCCCGCGCATGTGCCCCACCGCCACGGCGTGCAGGATCGCCTCCTCGGGCAGCGTCGACGTGCGCTCCAGCCCGAGCGGGGCGAACAGCCGCTCCCTGATCGCGGCGTCCCACGTCTGGCCGGTGAGCTCTTCGATGATGCTGCCGAGCACGCTGAAGCCGGAGTTGCAGTACGACCAGGTGGCGCCCGGCGCGTGCAGCACCGCCGCCTCCGACAGCGCGGCGGTGTAGGCCGAGACGGCGTCGTCGCCGCGCCCGGTGTCGGTGAACAGGTCGCCGTCGATACCCCCGGTGTGGGTCAGCAGGTGGCGCACTGTCAGCGCCTCGGCCGCCGTCGGGTCGGAGAGTGCGAAGCCGGGCAGCACCGCGGTGACGGGAGCGTCGATGTCCAGCGCGCCGGCGTCGGCCAGCTGCAGGACCGCGGTGGCGGTCCAGACCTTGGTGATCGACCCGATCTGGAACAGAGCGTCGGTACTCACCGGCTGGCCGGTCGCCGCGTTGAGGATGCCGTGGGCGCAGGACACCTCGTCATCGGCCGCGCCCGCACCGAGACGGAGCAGGCCCAGCTGCGCCCCCGGCACGCGGTGCTCGGAGGCAAGCGCGGACAGCCGCTCCTGCCAGTGCCCGGAGTCGAGGGGCGCGGTGCCTGCGTTGTCCTGGGTGTCCACGGGACAGCTCCTTCCGCCGGGCGGGCGGCCGGCGCCCGCGCCTTCGCTCGGTGCCCGGCAAGGGCGCCGCTGGCCCCACCCTTTCAGAGCCTCTGCCGCCGCCGGCGGCGGTGGCCGGATGAGGCAGCGTTCCCGGTCGGAGCGGGTTCCCGGCACCCGCCGATCCGGATCGCGGGCGCAGTGCGGTCCGCGCGGCACTGGACAGCGCGCCGCCGCGCGGTGCAGGGTGCACGTCCCACCGGGCTCCGCGCCCGCACCCCCACCGGGAAGGCACGCCGTGACCGAGCTGGACTCGCCCATTCCCCGCTTCCACCTGGCCGTCCCCGTCGACGACCTGGAGGCCGCCGCCGGCTTCTACGGCGGCGTCCTCGGCCTCGAACGGGGCCGCAGCTCCGAGCGCTGGATCGACTGGAACCTCGACGGCCACCAGTTCGTCACCCACCTGGCCCCCGGCCACGCCGCTCCGGCACACAACCCGGTCGACGGCCACGACGTCCCCGTGCCCCACTTCGGCCTGATCCTGGCCCCCGACCGCTTCCACACCCTCGCCGACCGCCTCCGCGCCGCCGGCACCGCCTTCGCCATCGCCCCCTACCTCCGCTTCGCGGGCCAGCCCGGCGAGCAGTGGACCATGTTCTTCCACGACCCCGCCGGCAACGCCCTCGAATTCAAGTCCTTCGCCGACGACTCCCAGGTTTTCGCGCCCTGAGAACGGCAGGAGAGGTCATTCCCCCTCCTTTTCGCAAACCGTCCGGGGAAGGTGCCGGGGCCTCATCGGCAGTGCGGCCGGATGGCGCCGGGGAATCCGTTCGGGCGGGCGGTGGAGACCGTCGGGCAGGCTCTGCGAAAGCGCGGCCGGACCCGCCGGGCCGGGCAGCCCCGATGGACCGCCGCCGACGTCCAGCGGGTGCGGCCGGCCCCTGAACCGGTGCACGCGAGAAGGCCCGCCCCCTGCGGCAGCAGATCGGTCGACGGGCGAAGAATATGAGTACTCTTCGCGTGTCAGAGTGCTGCGCGGAGTGGGAAATGGCAGCCTTGGACGCCGGATGGGGATTCTTCTGCCGCGCATCCGGCGACGTGCGCCGGTGAAGGGGCGCCGCGATGACGGAAAAGCAAAAGCCCGCGCCGAATTCGGTCAAAGTCTCGGTACTGACCCTCACGGCGATGGTCGTGGGCTCGATGGTGGGCGCCGGCGTATTCTCCCTTCCCCAGCGCTTCGGCCAGGAGACCGGGGTGGCCGGCGCACTGATCGCCTGGGCGATCGCCGGGGCGGGCATGCTGACCCTCGCCCTCGTATTCCAGCGCCTGGCCGTGCGCAAACCGGGGCTCGACGCCGGCGTCTACGCCTACGCCAAGGCGGGTTTCGGCGAGTACATCGGGTTCTTCTCCGCGGCCGGATACTGGGCCAGCGCCTGTGTGGGCAACGTGACCTACTGGGTGCTGATCATGTCCACCCTGGGCGCGCTCGTCCCCGCTCTCGGCCAAGGGGACACGGTCGCGGCCGTGGCGGCGTCGTCGGTGGGCCTCTGGCTCTTCTTCTTCCTCATCCGGCGGGGGACGAAAGAGGCGGCGGCGATCAACCGCATCGTCACGGTCGCCAAGCTGCTGCCGATCCTCGTCTTCGTCCTGCTGGCCGTATTCGCCCTGGATCCGGCGGTGTTCGCGGCCAACTTCGCCGGGGACCCCGGCTCCGGGGCGCTCTTCGAGCAGGTGCGCGGCACCATGCTGGTGACGGTGTTCGTGTTCCTCGGAGTGGAGGGCGCGAGCGTCTACTCGCGCCACGCCCGGCGCCGCGAAGACGTCGGCCGCGCCACCCTCCTGGGGTTCGGCAGCGTCCTCGCGGTCTTCGCCTCGGTGACGATCGTGTCCTACGGCATCCTGCCGATGGACGAACTCGCCGCCCTGCAGCAGCCGTCGATGGCGGGGACCCTGGAGGCCGCCGTCGGCACCTGGGGCGGCGTCCTGGTCTCCGTCGGCCTGATCGTCGCGGTACTCGGCGCCTACCTGGCCTGGACGCTGATGGCCGCGGAGGTGCTGTATGTGGCCGCCAAGGACCGGGACATGCCGCGGTTCCTGTCCGCCTCGACCCCGCGCGACGTGCCCGTCAACGCACTGCTGCTCAGCACCCTGCTCTCCCAGCTGGTGCTGGTCATCACGCTGTTCTCCGAAGACGCCTTCGACTTCGCGCTGGACCTGACCGCGGCGCTCACGCTGATCCCGTTCCTGCTGGCCGCCGCCTACGCGCTGAAACTGGTGTGGACGCGCGAGACCTACGGCGGCGTCCGCACCGCCGCACTGGCCCAGGACGCGGCGATCGCCCTCGCGGCAACCCTCTACACGGCGTTCCTGATCTACGCCGCCGGGCTGAAATTCGTCCTGATCTCCTTTGTCTTCTATGCGCCGGTCACCGTCCTTTTCCTCATCACCCGGCGGGAGCAGGGGAGAAAGGTCTTCACTGCGGCGGAGCTGGCCCTGTTCTGCGCCGTCGCCGCGGGAGCGGTGATCGGCGTGCTCGCCCTCGCGGTCGGCTGGGTCACCCTGTAGTGCGGGGGCGCGGCGGCGGTTTTCGGCGGAATCCGAGGTATCCGTGGCGGAAGGGGAACCGGAATGGGAACGGACGCAGCGCCGCCGGCCGGCGGGGTGCATTCCGAAGTCGGGCGCCTGCGCAAAGTCCTGGTCTGCGCTCCCGGGCTCGCGCATGAACGGCTGACGCCGACCAACTCCGACGACCTCCTCTTCGACGACGTGCTGTGGGTCGAGGCCGCCCAGCGCGACCACCTCGATTTCGTCAACAAGCTGCGCAACCGGGGCGTCGAGGTCGTCGAACTGCACGACGTACTCGCGCAGACCATGGCGCTCCCCGCGGCGCGGGAGTGGCTGCTCGACCGCAAGGCCACCGCGAACCGGGTGGGCCTGGAGCTGGCGGACGGAGTCCGCGCCTACCTCGACTCCCTGGGCGAGCGCGACCTGGTCCGCCACCTCATCGGCGGCCTCGCGGCACCCGACCTGCCGGGCGACTACCGCAGCGGCGACGCCGCGCTGGTGCGCGAATCCACGGGCGCGCGCGAGTACCTGCTGCCGCCCCTGCCGAACACGCTCTACACCCGCGACACCACCTGCTGGATCTACGGCGGGCTCACCCTCAACCCGCTCTACTGGCCGGCCCGCCACGACGAGACGATGCTGATGCAGGCGGTCTACAGCTTCCACCCCGACTACGCCGGCTCTGCGGTCTGGTGGGGCGACGCCGAGCAGGACTGGGGCCAGGCCACCCTGGAGGGCGGTGACGTGATGCCGGCGGGCCGCGGCGTCGTCCTCGTCGGTATGAGCGAGCGCACCTCCCGCCAAGCCATCACCCAGCTGGCCACGGCGCTGTTCGACGCCGGCGCAGCCGAGCAGGTCATCGTCGCCGGCATGCCGAAGCTCCGCGCCGCCATGCACCTGGACACGGTCTTCACCTTCGCCGACCGGGACCTGGTCACCGTGCACCCGGCCATCGTGGACGGCATCCACGCCTTCACCCTGCGCCCCTCGGACCGGGCCCCCGGCGTCGAGATCACCGATGAGGGGGATGCCCGGTTCGTCGACGTCGTCGCCCGCGCGCTCGGCTTCCCCCGCCTGCGGGTGGTGGAGACCGCGGGCGACGTCTACGCCTCGGAGCGCCAGCAGTGGGACAGCGGCAACAACGCCGTCGCGGTCGAGCCGGGCGTCGTCTTCACCTACGACCGCAACACCCAGACCAACGCCGCGCTGCGCAGGGCCGGGGTGGAGGTCATCACCATCCCCGGTGCGGAGCTCGGCCGCGGGCGCGGCGGCGGCCACTGCATGACCTGCCCCCTCCAGCGGGACCCGCTCGACGCCTGACCGTCGCACTCTGCACGCTCCGGACGTCCGGCGGGGATCCCCGCCGGACGTCCGGAGGACACGCCAGAGCCGCCGCGCCCCGGCCGCCGGCACCGGCGGGATCCGGAACCGGCCCGCCAAGAGTGCACAAAGGGCTACTGACGGCCGGGCGGCCGCGTCGGCACACTGCGGGTCAGGACCAGTGCCGGCGGAGCCTGCGGGGGAGCGGCCGCCGCTGCGCGGGCTGCGGGGGAGACCGGCAGCCCCGCCGCCGGACGGGAGGAGCGGGGATGCGCGGCAGCGGTGGGGACGACGGGGGCGGCGGCGCGCGGCGCGGGCCGACGCGGCGCGGCCTGTTCGCCGGGGCGGGAGGCGTCGCGGCGGGCGGCCTGGTGGCCGGCGGACTGGTCGCCCGCGACCTGGACGGGGCTGGCGGATCCGATCCGGAGCCGGACGGCGGCGGGCCGCCCCCGCTGCGGTTCTTCACCGACGAGGAGGCGGCGGACGTCGAGGCCATGGCGGAGCGCGTCTTCCCCGCCGACCGCAGCGGCCCCGGCGCGCGCGACGCCGGCGTCCTGCACTACATCGACGGCCGCCTCGCGGGCGGCTGGGGCCGGGGTGCCGGCCTGTACCTGCAGGGACCCTTCGAAGAGCCGGACCACGGCGGACACGGGGAGCAGCTCCCGATCCCGCCCCGGGAGATGTACCGGCACGCCCTGGGCAGGATCGACCGGCACTGCCGCACCTCTTTCGGGGACCGGGCGCTCGCCGAACTGGGGCCCGAGCGCCAGGACGGGGTCCTGTCCGCCCTCGAAGCCGGCGAGATCGGCTTCGGGCTCGGCGAGGGGTTCACCGCGGCGTCGTTCTTCGCGATGTTCCTCCGCAACGTCACCGAAGGGCTCTTCGCCGACCCGGTGCACGGCGGCAACCGCGGTATGGCCGGCTGGAAATGGGTGGGGTTCCCCGGCGACCCCTGGGCCTACGGCGAGCCCTACGCCGCGTTCGCCGGGGCGGTCGACCCCGCCTACCGCGCGGAGCCCAAGGGGGTGCAGTGATGGCGCTGCCCCGCGTGGACGCGGTCTGCATCGGCGTCGGCTGGGCCGGCGGGATCCTCGCCGCCGAACTGACCAAGGCCGGGATGTCCGTGGTCGGCCTGGAGCGCGGCGGGCCGCGCGGACCCGAGCACCTCCGGCACGGCCACGACGAACTGCGCTACCAGGTGGACAAGGAGCTCGCCCAGCCCCCCGCCGTGGAGACCTGGACGCTGCGGCACACCCGCCGCGAGCGCGCCCTGCCCATCCGCCGGGTGGGGGCGTTCGCCCCCGCCTCCGGCGTCGGCGGGTCCGGGGTGACCTGGGCCGGGCAGACCTGGCGGTTCAGCCCGCGCGACTTCGCGATGCGCAGCCGGGCGGAGGACCGCTATGGCAAGGGCGCCGTTCCCGACGAGATGTCCGTGCAGGACTGGGGGATCGGCTACGGCGACCTCGAGCCCTACTACGACCGGTTCGAGCGCATGGCCGGCATCGCGGGCCGGGCCGGCAACATCGGCGGCAGCACGCAGCGCGGCGGCAACCCCTTCGAGGGGCCCCGCTCCCGCGACTACCCCGTCCCGCCGCTCAAGGAGAGCCGCGCCGGGGAGATCTTCCGCCGCGCGGCCGGCGAACTCGGCTACAGCCCGTTCCCCGGGCCGGCGGCTGCGCTGTCCCAGCGCTACACCAACCCCGACGGCGTCACCCGCGACGCCTGCACCTACTGCGGCTTCACCGGGCACTTCGGCTGCAGGGTCGGCGCCAAGGCCGACCCGACCGTCACGGTCATCCCCGAAGCCCTGCGCACCGGCCGCTTCGAGCTGCGCACGAACGCCGCCGCGGTCGAGATCCTGCACGACGGCACCGAGGCCACCGGGGTGCGCTACCGCGACGCCGCCGGCCGCCTCCAGGAGCAGCCGGCCGACCTGGTGCTGCTTACCGCCTACACCCTCGGCAACTGCCGGCTGCTGCTCCGGTCCGGCCTGGGAGAGCCCTACGACCCGGACTCCGGCACGGGCACGGTCGGCAAGAACTACTGCTACCAGGCCGACGGCGCGGCCGGCATGGCCTACTTCGCCGATGAGGACTTCCAGCCGTACATGGCAGGATGCGGCTCCACGGTCGCCTTCGACGACCTCAACGGCGACAACTTCGACCACGCCGGCCTCGGCTTCCTCGGCGGCGGGCTGGTGAAGTACACGCTGCCCGGCCTGCCCGTCACCGGCATGGGCGCCCCGCCTGGAGCGCCGCTGTGGGGCGCGCAGTGGAAGCGGGCGATCCGCGACTTCTACCCGCGGACCCTGGTCGTCGGCGCCCAGGGGGAGAGCCCCGCCTACCGGGACCACTTCCTCGACCTCGACCCCACCTACCGGGACGCGTTCGGCGACCCGCTGCTCCGGATCACCTTCGACTGGCGCCGCAACGAGCGCGAGATGGTGCGCTTCCTCGGCGGGAAGATGCAGGAGCTCGTCGACGCCATGGGCGCCGACCAGGCGTTCGCGGCCGGCGAGCTGGCGGACCACTTCGACACGGCGTCGTACCAGTCGACCCACAACACCGGCGGCGCGATCATGGGCGACGACCCCTGTACCTCGGCGGTCAACCCGCACCTGCAGATGTGGGACCACCCCAACGTGTTCGTCGTCGGCGCCTCCGCCTTTCCGCAGAACCCCGGATACAACCCCACGAGCACCGTGTGTGCCCTCGCCTACCGCGCCGCCGACGCCATCGTGAACACCTACCGGCACGACCCGGGCCCGCTGGCGTGAGCGCGCGTCCGCCAGGAGCAGCCCGCCGCGCGGTCAGGGCGCGGTGTGCGCTGGCGGAGCAGTGCTGGCGCGCAGGACGACGGTGCCGGGGACGCGCTCGACGCGGGAGCGGCGGGCCGGGGCGCTCAGCGCGAGCGACATGACCCGCCGGCCCATGTCGGCGAGCGGGAGGGCGACGGTGGTGAGGGCGGGGGAGAGCTCGGCGACCACCGGGATGTCGTCGAACCCGGCCAGGGAGACCTCGCCGGGGATGTCCACGCCGTGGTCGCGCAGCGCCGCCAGCGCGCCGATCGCCATCACGTCGGTCACCGCGAAGATGCAGGTCGGCCGCTCGCCGCGGCGCAGCAGCTCGGCCGCCGCCGCGTAGCCGCCGTCGCGGGTGAAGGCGTCGGAGACGATCCGGTGCTCCGGCAGTTCCACGCCCGCTTCGGCGAGCGCGGCGGCGAAGCCGTCCAGCCGGTCGGAGACCGTGGTCAGCGAGCGCGGCCCGGCCAGCACCGCGAACTCGCGGTGGCCCAGGCCGAGCAGCGCCCGCCCCAGCGCCGCCGCGCCCTCCCGGTTCTGCGGCAGCACCGTGTCCGCCTTCAGCCGGCGGTGCCGGCTGAGCACCGCCACCCGGCCGCCGGTGCGCTGGTAGGGCTCGATCTCGGCGGCCAGCGCGCGCTCCCACTCCCGGTCCTCGAACCCCGAGCCCATCAGCAGGATCGCCCGGGCCCGCTGCGCCCGCAGCATCGCCACGTATTCCAGCTCGTGGGCCGGATCGCGGAAGGTGCTGGCCAGCACCACGAGCATGCCGTTCTCGTGCGCGGTGGTCATGACTCCGCCGGCGACCGCGGAGAAGTAGGGGTCGCTGATGTCGTGGCAGACCACACCGACCGAGGTGCTGGAGGCGCTGGCCAGCGCCTGGGCGTGCGCGTTGGGCGTGTAGTGCAGCTCGCCCGCCGCCGCCAGCACCCGCTCCCGCAGCTCGGGCCGGACCTGCGCGGTGCCGCGCAGCACGCGCGAGGCCGTGGCGAGCGAGACACCGGCCTCGGTCGCCACGTCCTGCAGGGTGGTGTAGCCCCGGCCTCCGCCGCCGTCCACCGCTTGCACCATCGCCCGCCTCCTCGGCGGGGGCGGCCGCGAAACGTCCGCAACGCCCCCTTGACCGCTCCATGATCTCTGCCTACGGTACCAGAAAGCGCTATCAGAAAGCGCTTTCTCAGCTACCGGCCGGAGGTCGCCAATGGTCAGGAGCCATGCCCGGACGAGCCCTCCCGCAGAGGCGCTCCCCGCGACACCGCCGTCGCCGGGTGCCGCAGCCGCGGAAGCCGAGCCGGCAGAGGGCGCCGATCCGGAGACCGCGCCCGGCGGACGCGCCGCCCCCGGCGCGGGCCCGGCGGGTGTCACCGAGCACGCGGGGGTGACCGCGGGGGAGCGGATCGGCTCCTTCGTCGAGCAGATGTGGCGCCCCGCCGCGCTGCTCGCCGCCTGCTTCGCCGCCTGGTGGGCCGTCAGCGCCCTGGAGCTCGTCGACGCCTACCTCGTCCCCTCGCCCGGCGCCACCCTCGCCGAACTCACCGGCAACGCCGCCTACATCGCCCACCACTCCTGGGTCACCACCTACGAGACGCTGGTCGGCTTCGGCGTGGCCATGCTCGTCGGTGCTGTGGCCGCGGTGTTCATGGTCTACTCCACCGCGGTCGAGCGCACCCTCTACCCGATCCTGCTGTTCGCGCAGGTCATCCCGAAGATCGCGATCGCGCCGCTGTTCGTGGTCTGGCTGGGGTTCGGCCTGGCGCCCAAGATCGTCGTCGCCGTCCTGATGGCGTTCTTCCCGATCGTCATCGCGATGGTCGCCGGCCTGAAGGCGGTCGACCGCGAGATGCTTGAACTCTCGGCCACCATGGGCGCGAGCCCGCTGCAGACCTTCGTCAAGATCCGCCTGCCGGCCTCCCTGCCGCACCTGTTCTCCGGCCTCAAAGTCGCGGTGACACTGGCCGTCACCGGCGCCGTCGTCGGCGAGTTCGTCGGCGCCAACGAAGGCCTCGGCTACGTGATCCTGCAGGCCAACGGCAATTTCGACACCCCGATGCTGTTCGCCGGGCTGCTCGTCATGTCGGCCATCGGCGTCGCCCTGTTCGTCATCGTCGAAATCGCCGAGCGGCTCCTGCTGCCCTGGCACACAAGCCACCGCGACGGCGCGGTGACCACCCCCTGAGACGCCGCCGCACCCGGCGCCCCGCACCCCATCCCTCGCTTCTGCACCCCCACCCCCTGCCACGGAGGGCTGCCCATGCGACCCCGCCCCACCGCACCCCGACCCCGCACCCTCGCCGCCGCCCTGCTCGCCCCGGCGCTCGCCGCCTCCGCCGCCTCGTGCGGCGCCGGCGGCGATGACGGCGGCAGCGGCGACCTCACCGAGGCCACGCTGACCCTCAACTGGTACCCCTACGGCGAGCACGCGCCGTTCTACTACGGACTCGCCGAGGGCATCTACGAAAAGCACGGCATCGACCTGACCATCAACGCCGGCCAGGGCGCGCAGAAGACCGTGCAGGCCACCGGCGCCGGCCAGACCGACTTCGGCTGGGCCGACACCCCGGCGCTGCTCGCCGCCGTCGACAAGGACATGCCGGTCCACAGCATCGGCGTCTACCTGCAGACCACGCCCGCTTCTGTGCAGTCCTTCACCGAGACCGGCATCGAGGAGCCGGCCGACCTGGAGGACCGCACCATCGCCGGGACCGCTGGCGACGCCCTCGCCTCCACCTTCCCGGTCTTCCTGGAGCGCAACGGGCTCAGCGAGGGCGACGTCAAGGTGCAGAACACCGACCCCGCCGGCAAGATGGCCGCGGTCACCTCCAGCCAGGTCGACGGACTGATGGGCTTCGCCAACGACCAGGGCCCCATCATGCAGGAGAGCTCCGGCGAAGACGTCTCCTACCTGCGCTACTCCGAGAACAACCTGAACTTCTTCTCCAACGGCCTGCTCGTCGGCGAGCAGCTGCGCGGCAGCGACGAGGAGCTGGTCGCGAGCATGGCCGCCGCGACCAGCGAAGCGTGGTCCGCGGCGATCGAGGACCCGGAGGGCGCCGTCGCCAGCATGGAGGGCGCCTCCGAGCAGCTGCCCTCCGAGGAGGTGCTCACCGAGCAGTTCGAGACCACCACCACCCTCCTGCACACCGACGCCACCGAGGGCGAGCCGCCCGGCACCAACACCGAGGCCGACTGGGAGGAGACGATCTCCGTCTTCCACGAGGCCGGCGTCATCGAAGAGGCCCGCGAGCCGGCCGAGTACTGGCAGCCGGCGGGCGGCCAGGAATGACCGGCCCCGCCTCCGCACTCCCCGGCGCCGGTCCGGACCCCGCGGCCGGCCGCACCCCGCGACGACAGGACGGGCGATGAGCACCATGAGTGAGCCGGCGGCCGCACCCCGCGCGGCCGCAGCGGAACCCGCAGTCCGCATCGACGGCGCCGGCGTCCGCTTCCGCAGCCGCAAGCGCGACGTCACCGCGCTGCACAGCATCAGCCTCGACGTGGCGATGGGCGAGTTCGTGGCCCTCGTCGGCCCTTCCGGCTGCGGCAAGTCCACCCTGCTGAAACTCGTCGCCGGCCTGCTGAAACCCTCGGCGGGCGCCATCCGGCTGCGCGGCGAGGCGGTCGGCGGGCCGCGGCACGACATCGGCTACGTCTTCCAGCGCGCCGCGCTGCTGGAGTGGCGCAGCGCCCGCCGCAACATCCTGCTGCAGGCCGAGATGCGGCGGATGGACCCCGCCGCCGCGCGCCGCCGCGCCGACGAGCTCATCGAGATGACCGGGCTGGAGGGCTTCGCCGACGCACTCCCGCACGAGCTGTCCGGCGGTATGCAGCAGCGCGTCGCCCTGTGCCGGGCGCTGCTGCACGAGCCGCCCGTCCTGCTCATGGACGAGCCGTTCGGCGCCCTGGACGCGCTCACCCGCGAGCAGCTCAACATCGAGATGAACCGCATCTGGCGGGAGACCGGAACCACCGTCCTGCTGGTCACCCACTCGGTGGCCGAGGCCGCCTACCTGGCCGACCGGATCGTTGTCCTCACCGAACGCCCCGGCACCATCGCCGAGGTCGTCGAGGTCGGGCTGCCCGCCGACCGCGACTACACCGCCACGATGGCCCGCCCCGAGTTCGCGCGCGCCACCGCGCGCGTGCGCAGCCTCCTCGGCGCGGGCACCGACGCCGACTGACCGGCAGCCGCCGCCAGCAGCCGTATCTGCAGTACCGGACCGGGAAGGACCCGAATGCACCGCAGGCCCATCGGGATCGTCATGAATGGTGTCACCGGGCGGATGGGATACCGCCAGCACCTCCTGCGCTCGATCCTCGCCATCCGCGAGCAGGGCGGCGTCCCCGCCGCCGACGGCAGCGTGCTGTGGCCGGAGCCCGTGCTGGTGGGGCGCAGCGAGGATAAGCTGCGGGCCCTCGCCGAGCAGCACGGCCTCACTGAGTGGACCACCGACCTCCACGCCGCGCTCGCCCGCTCCGACACCGAGGTCTACTTCGACGCCCAGGTCACCAGCGCCCGCGCGGACGCCATCCGCGCCGCCGTCGCCGCCGGCCTGCACATCTACACCGAGAAGCCGATCGCCGAGGACACCGAGGAGTCGCTGGCGCTGGCCCGGCTGGCCGAGCAGGCCGGAGTCAAGCACGGCGTCGTCCAGGACAAGCTGTTCCTGCCGGGGCTGCGCAAGCTCAAGCGGCTGGTCGACGGCGGCTTCTTCGGCCGCATCCTGTCGGTGCGCGGCGAGTTCGGCTACTGGGTGTTCGAGGGCGACTGGCAGGAGGCGCAGCGGCCCAGCTGGAACTACCGGGCCGAGGACGGCGGCGGCCTCATCCTCGACATGTTCTGCCACTGGCGCTACGTGCTGGACGGCGTGATCGCGCCGGTCCGGTCGGTGCAGGCGCTCGGCGCCACGCACATCCCCGAGCGCATCGGCGAGGACGGCGCCGCCTACAAGGCCACCGCCGACGACGCCGCCTATGCGATCTTCGAGCTCGACGGCGGAGTGATCGCGCAGGTCAACTCCTCCTGGACCACGCGGGTCTTCCGCGACGAACTCGTCGAGTTCCAGGTCGACGGCACCGAGGGCTCGGCGGTGGCGGGGCTGCGGCGCTGCCGCGTCCAGCACCGCGCCGCAACACCCAAACCCGAGTGGAACCCCGACCTGCCCGCGGCGCACGACTTCCGGGCCCAGTGGCAGGAGGTGCCCGACAACGCCGACTTCGGCAATGGCTTCCGCGCCCAGTGGGAGATGTTCCTGCGGCACGTGGCTGACGATGCGCCGTTCCCGTGGGACTTCTACGCCGGCGCGCGCGGCGTCCAGCTCGCCGAACTGGGACTGCGCTCGTGGGCCGAAGGCCGCCGCATCGAGGTTCCGGAGCTCGCCCGATGAAGATCGACCTGCCCGCAGCGGACGGCACCCTCGTGCCGCACACCCTGAACGCTCCCGCGCCGGCGGCCGCAGCACCCGTCCGGGCCGGCGGCGCGCGCATCGCCTACGCCGCGGCGCACGTCGTCGCCGATCCCTACGCCGAACCGACCGGCGGCGCCGTCGACTGGGACGCGACCCTCGCCTTCCGCCGCCACCTGTGGGCGCACGGGCTCGGCGTCGCCGAAGCCATGGACACCGCCCAGCGCGGCGCAGGCCTGACCTGGCCGCTCACCCGGGAGCTCATCGCCCGCACCGGACGCGAAGCGCAGCGGGCGGCGCCGGGGGAGCAGCGCCTGCTGGTGTGCGGCGCCGGCACCGACCAGCTGCCGCCCGGCCCGGCGCCGCTCGACGCGATCGCCGCCGCCTACGAGGAGCAGCTCGCCGTCGTCGAGGAGGCCGGCGCGCGGCCCGTCATCATGGCCAGCCGCCAGCTCGCCGCGAGCGCCCGCGGCCCGGAGGACTACGCCGCCGTCTACGGCCGGCTGCTGCCGCAGCTGCGCCGCCCGGCCGTCCTGCACTGGCTGGGCACCATGTTCGACCCGCAGCTCGCCGGCTACTGGGGCTCGGCCGACCTGGACTCCGCCGCCAGTGCGCTGCTCGATCTGATCGGCGCGCACGCCGACCGGGTCGACGGAGTCAAGATCTCCCTGCTGGACGCCGGTCGGGAGACCGCCTTCCGCCGCGCGCTGCCGGACGGCGTGCGTCTCTACACCGGCGACGACTTCCACTACCCCGAGCTGATCCTCGGTGACGGGGAGGGCCACAGCGACGCCCTGCTCGGCGTGTTCGACCCGATCGCGCCCGCCGCCGCGGCCGCCCTGTCCGCCCTGGAGCGCGGCGACACCGCCGCCTACCGCGACCTGTTCGCCCCGACCGTGCCGCTGGCCCGCCACCTCTTCGCCGAACCCACCTACCACTACAAGACGGGCGTGGTCTTCCTCGCCTGGCTCGCCGGGCACCAGAGCCACTTCCGCATGGTCGGCGGCGCCGAGTCGGCCCGCGGCCTGCTCCACTTGGCGGAGCTGTTCCGGCTGGCCGACGCGGCCGGCCTGTTCCCCGACCCCGATGCGGCCGCCGAGCGCATGCGCTCCTGGCTGGCCGTCAGCGGCGCCGCCCGGTGACGGGCCGAAGGCAGCAGGAGAAGGGGGAGCCCCGCCGCCGCACCGGGCAGCCGGCGGGATCCGCCCCGGCCGCGCCGCCCGGGGCGTCCGGCACGGCACCGGGAACACTGCCCGCCAGGGAAGGAGCCGCACCGTGACCACGCCCGGCGGGGGAACCGACCCCCGGTTCAGCCTCAACCAGTGGACCGTCCGGCACTGGCCGCTGCCCGACCTCGCGGCCGGCTGCGCGGCGGCCGGCGTCACCGGCGTCGGCCTGTGGCGCGAGCCCGTCGCCGACTACGGTGTCGCGCGCACCGCAGCGCTCATGAAGGAGCACGGCCTGGCGGTGACGTCGCTGTGCCGGGGCGGCTTCTTCCATGAACCCGGCGCCGCCGCGGAGAACCGGCGCGCGATCGAGGAGGCCGCCGAGCTCGGCGCCCCCGCGCTGTGCCTGGTCTCCGGCGGCCTGCCGGACGGCTCGCGCGACCTGGACGGCGCCCGCGCCCGCACCGCCGAGGTCCTCGCCGAGATCGCGCCCTACGCCGGCACGCTCGGGGTGCAGCTCGCCATCGAGCCGCTGCACCCGATGTACTGCTCCGACCGCTGCGTCGTGTCCACCCTCGCCCAGGCCCTCGACCTGGCCGCCCCGCACCCCAGTGAGCAGGTCGGCGTCGCCATCGACACCTACCACGTGTGGTGGGACCCGGCCGTCTACGACGGCATCGCCCGCGCGGGCGCCGAGGGCCGGATCGCGCTCTACCAGGTCGCCGACTGGGTGACCCCGCTGCCCGAGGGGGTCCTGACCGGCCGCGGCATGCTGGGCGACGGCTGCGTCGAACTGCGCCGCCTGGGCGCGGCGGTCGACGCCGCCGGCCACACCGGCCCGATCGAAGTCGAGATCTTCAACGAGCCGCTCTGGGCGATGCCCGGACCCGACGCCCTCGCCCTGACCCTGGACCGCTACGCCGCGCACGTCGCCTGAGCCGCGGTCCAGCCGCCGCGACCGCGCCGCCGCCAACCGACCGCCCGCCGACCTCCGACTCCAGCCCCCGCACCCCCCACCTGGAAGGTCGCCATGAGATCACCCCGCGGGCGCACCGCGGCAGCCGCGCTGCTGCTGGTGCCCCTGCTCGCCGTCCCCGCCGCACCGCTCGCCGCCGCCGACGCGCGCGCCGACGACCCGGTCGCCGATCCCGTCCCCGACGACCCCGCCCCCTCCGGACTCAGCCTGGTGCTGGACGAGGTCGCCCAGCTGCCCGAATCCACCACCAGCCCGCCGCCGGAGGACGAGCGGCTGGTGCGGCACAACCGCATCAACGGGCTGGAGGAGGTGCCGGACGGGTCGGGCCGGCTGGCCGTGCCCGACCTGAACGGCACCCTCTACCTGCTCGACGGCGAATCCCACGACGCCGCCCCCTACCTCGACGTCGCCGAGGAGTTCGCGCCCGACTTCTTCAACTCCGCCGGCCTCGGCCAGGGCCTCGCCTACGCTGCCTTCCACCCGGACTTCGCCGACAACGGCACGTTCTACACCGCCCACGTCGAGTCCGGGGACGCCCTGGAGAACGAGGAGCCCGACCTGCCGGCGCAGGACGGCACCGAATACCACGGCGTCATCACCGAGTGGACCGCCGACGACCCGGCCGCCGGCACCTTCTCCGGCGAGAGCCGCGAGGTGCTGCGCCTCGGCTTCTCCGGCCGCATCCACAACATCCAGCAGATCGGCTTCAACCCCGCCGCCGAGCCGGGCGGTGCCGACTACGGCAACCTCTACATCGCGGCCGGCGACGGCGGCAACAGCAACGCCGAAGAGGACCTGACCGACCCGCTGGACCTGTCCGTTCCCCAGGGCAAGCTGCTGCGCATCGACCCCGCCGGCGAGGACGGGGCCGGCGGCGGGTACGGCGTTCCCGAGGACAACCCCTTCGCCGGCGATGAGGGGTCCCTCGGCGAGATCTACGCCTACGGCATGCGCGACCCGCACCGGTTCAGCTGGGACGCCCGCGGGTCGGGGCGGCTGTTCCTCGCCCACATCGGCGAGCACACCATCGAGTCGGTCCACCAGATCGACCCCGGCTCCAACCTCGGCTGGCCCGAGCGGGAGGGCCGGTTCACCTTCCGCCCCGACGACCGGTGCAACCTGTACCCGCCGCAGCCCGGCGACTCCGGCTACGAGTACCCGCTCGCCGCCTACGACCACGACCCGCCGGCCGACTGGGACTGCAGCAGCGACCTCGGCTTCGCCATCTCCGGCGGCTTCGTCTACCGCGGCGAGTCCCTCCCCGAACTGCAGGGCAAGTACGTCTTCGGCGACATCGTCAACGGCTCGCTGTACTTCGCCGAAGAGGAGCAGATGCAGCGCAGCCCGGGCGGCGAGGACCTCGCGCCGCTGTACGAGCTGTCCGCCTCCACCCCCTCCGGCGAGCCGGTGACGATGCAGGACCTGGCCGGGGACGAGCGCGTCGACCTGCGCTTCGGCCAGGACGCCGCGGGCGAGCTCTATCTGCTGTCCAAGGCCAACGGCACGATCTGGAAGGTCTCCGACGTGCGCCCCTTCGCCGAGGGCGCCGCCGGCCCGGTGCCCGTCGAGGGCGCCGCGGATCCCGAGCACTGGTCGCCGGTCACCCCGGACAAGTGGGAGTTCCGCGACGGCCAGGTCATCCTCGCCGAGGAGGGCGACGAGCGCCCCGGGCCGGCCCGGCCGCGCGAGTACGCCGTTCTGGACGAGGGGCCGGAGCTCGGCTCGTTCCAGCTGGACGCCGAGGTGCGCATCGACACCCCGGTCGAGGAGTCGAACCGGGACGCCGTGGTCGTCTTCGGCTACCGCGACGACACCCACTTCACCTACGCCCACCTGTCCAGCGACAACACGATCTACGGCCACAACGGCATCTTCAAGGTCGACGGCGCCGACCGGGAGCGCATCGACGGCCAGTGGAACGCCAGCCAGTCCCAGGCCGCCCCGCCCGCCATCACCGGCGAGGACTGGGTGCAGGTCCGGGTCGACCACCGCGCCGACACCGGCGAGACCGCCGTCTACGCCGGCGACATGGACCGCCCCGTCTTCACCACCACCGAATCCGCCGGCCCCGGCCGCGTCGGCTTCGGCTCCTTCGACAACACCGCCCGCGTCCGCGACCTGACCGTCCAGGGCACACCCGCCGAGTAGGGCAGTGACCCGCCGAACACGCCCCACCCCTCCGAACGCCGCCGCCCGGACCGCGGGCGGCGGAACCCGAATGGGAAGGTGAACCGCCATGACCGAGCCGACCGGTACCGACCGCACCGGAGTCCAGGCACCCGCCTGGACCACGCCCGACTTCCACGTCGTGGAGACCGCCCTGGAAGTCACGGCCTACTTCGCAGCCGAGCGCTGATGGCCCCGCGATGCGGCTGCTGATCCTCGGCACCGCTGCGGGCGGCGGCGTACCCCAGTGGAACTGCGCATGCGCGGGGTGCTCCGCCGCCCGTTCCGACCCGTCCCGCCGGCGGCGCCACGCGTCGGCCGCCGTCGAGGCCGGGCCGGGGCGGTGGTACATCATCAACGCCACTCCGGACATCGGCGAACAGGTCGAAGCATGCCCGGCCCTGCACCCCGGCCCGCAGCGCGCCAGCCCGATCGCCGGAGTCCTGCTCACCGACGCCGAACTCGACCACACGCTCGGTATCCCGCGGCTGCGCGAAGCCTCCGCGCTGCACGTCGCCGCCACCCCTACCGTCCGCGCAGCCCTCTGCGGCGGCCTCGGACTCGACCGCATGCTCGCCCCCTACACCGACCTCTCCTGGACGGCGCTCGCCGGCGGACCGCAGCTGCTCGACGGCGGACCGCTCGAAGTCCAGGCGGTCCCGGTGTCCGGCAAGCGGCCCCGCTACGCCGCCGGCACCGAAGACGGCACCGAGGGGGCGTGGGTGTCCGCCCTGCGGATCCGCGACCGCCGAGACGGGCGGGTCGCGGTCTACGCGCCCTGCCTCGCCGACTGGCCCGACCGGTTCGACGCTGCGCTGGACGGTGCCGACTGCGTGATCGCCGACGGAACGTTCTGGGACGACGAAGAGCCGATCCGCGCCGGCGTCGGCCCGAAGACCGCGACGCAGATGGGCCACCTGCCCATCACCGGCCCGGGCGGCACCGCCGAGCGGCTGGCCGCAGTGCCGGCCGGACAGCGCCTGTACACCCACCTCAACAACACCAATCCGCTGGTCGACCCGGACGGTGCCGGACATCGGCGCCTCGCCGCCGCGGGCATCCAGGCCGCCCGGGAAGGAGCGCTGATCCACCTGTGAGCACGCTGTCCGCACCGCCCGGCGGCCCGGCGCCGCCCTGGCCCGCCGCCGAACTCGAGGCCCGGCTGCGCTCCCTGGGCGACGCCCGCTACCACCACCGCCACCCCTTCAACCAGCGGATGCACGAGGGCCTGCTGAGCCCCCGCGAACTGCGCCGCTGGGTCCTCAACCGGTTCCACTACCAGCGCCACATCCCGGTCAAGGACGCCCTGATCCTGGCCAAGCTCGGCAGCGGTGCGCAGCGCCGCGCCTGGATCCACCGCATCCACGACCACGACGGGGCCCCGGACGGCGACGGCAGCGACGGCGGCATCGAGCGGTGGCTGCGCCTGGGTGAAGCCGTCGGACTGGACCGCGCCGCGCTGCACTCCGGCGCGGAGGTCCTGCCCGGCGTCCGGCTCGCGGTGGAGGGCTACGTCAACTTCTGCCGGGAGTCGACGGCGCTCGAAGCGGTCGCCTCGTCGCTGACCGAGCTGTTCGCCCCCGACCTGATGGTGACCCGCATCGCGGCCTGGGAGCACCACTACCCCTGGGTCGAGCCGGACGGGCTGCGCTACTTCCAGACGCGCGTCGGCCAGGGCCGCCGCGACTCCGAGGAGGCGCTGCGCCTCGTCCACGAGTGGGCGCGTACCCGGGCCGACCAGGAGCGGGTGCTGGCCGCGTTCACATTCAAGTGCGAGGTGCTGTGGTGCCTGCTGGACGCGGTCGAGCACGCGGGGGAGGGGGCCGGCGATGGCGGATGACGCAGCCTGGCGCCCCGCACTGGACCGGTCGCTCGTGCTCCGCCACGACCGGGTCCGCGGTACCGACCTGCTGCTGATGCCCGAGCGGGCGGTCCAGCTCAACGCGACGGGCGGCGCCATACTCCGGCTGTGCGACGGCGACCGCACGGTCGCCGGCATCATCGCCGCACTGCGCGCCGACCACCCCGGGGCGCCGCTGGAGCAGGAAGTACCGGAGTTTCTGGAACGCCTGCGGGAGAAGGGCTGGCTGCGATGACCGAAGCCCCCTGGGCCCTGCTGGCCGAGGTCACCCACGCCTGCCCGCTGCACTGCCCCTACTGCTCCAACCCCCTGGAACTCGTCCGCCGCAGCGCGGAGCTGTCCGCCGGCGACTGGGCGCGGGTCTTCGCCGAAGCGGCCGGACTCGGCGTGGTCCAGGCGCACATCTCCGGCGGTGAACCGCTGCTCCGCCCCGACCTGGTGGAGATCACCGCGTCCGCGTACCGCGCAGGCATCTACACCCAGCTCGTCACCAGCGGCGTCGGCCTCACGGCCGAGCGGCTGGACGCCCTGGCGCAGGCCGGGCTGAACAGCGTCCAACTGTCCCTGCAGGACGCCCGCCGGCCCGGATCGGACCTGATCGCCGGCCGCCCATCGTTCACCGAGAAGGAGCAGGCGGCCGCAGTGATCCGCGACTCCGGGCTGCCGTTCGGGCTCAACGTCGTCCTGCACCGCCGCAACCTCGACCACCTGCAGGAGATCATCGAGGTCGGGGCCGCATGGGGCGCCGAGCGGATCGAGCTCGCCAACACGCAGTTCCACGGCTGGGCACTGCGCAACCGCGCCGCACTGCTGCCCCGACGCGACCAGCTCGAGCACGCGGAGTCGGTGATCGCCGCCGGGCGCGCCCGCCACCGCCGGCCCGAACTGGTGTGGGTGATGCCCGACTACTTCGAGGGCGCCCCCAAACCCTGTATGGGCGGCTGGGGCGCCCGCTCGATCACGGTGGGCCCCGACGGTACGGCGCTGCCCTGCCCCGCTGCCTACGCGATCCCCGGCTTGGACCCGCCCAACGTGGCCGACCGGCCGCTCTCCTGGATCTGGGAGGAGTCCCCGGCCTTCAACGCCTACCGCGGTACCGACTGGATGGCCGAGCCCTGCCGCACGTGCGTGCACCGCGAAGCCGACTTCGGCGGCTGCCGCTGCCAGGCCCACGCCCTGACCGGCGACGCCGCCCGCACCGACCCCGCCTGCTCGCTGTCTCCGGACCACCACCTGATCCGCGAGCTGACCGGCGCTCCCGACACCGGCGCCCCCTTCGTCTACCGCCGGCCCGGGGCCGCGCGCCGCACGGAGGCCTGACGGTCGCGGCCCGCCCCCGGCCGCCCCGCGCGCCGGAGCCCATCCGGCCGGGCGAGGCGGCCGGGGGCGGGCTCAGCCGCAGTATCGCCACTCGGTCGTGGTGGTGCCGTAGATCCCTCCGCCGTAGATCGCCTTGATGGATCCCGTCCACCTGATGCAGGTGCCGGGGGCGTAGCCGCTGGCCGCGGCGTAGTGGGCGTACTCGCCTTCGTCCGTGACGGTGCTCGAACCCCGGCGCTCCAGGACGGCCTCGGTGTAGCTGGCGACCCCGTCGGCGCGGCCGACGCGCAGCGTCACGACGCAGTTCTCCTGGTAGCTGCCGCTCCACAGCACGTAGACCTCGCCCAGCGGCATGTTGTTGCCGCTGTCCCAGATGTCCTCGCGGGTGAGCTCGGTGTACCTGCCGTCCTTCCAGCCGCATCCGAGGTCGGAGACGACGGCTTGGCCGAGGGTGTGTGCGGAGGCGGGCGACGCGACGAACGGCATCGCGGCGAGTACCAGGACGAGGGTCAGACCGATGCGCGTGAACAGGCGCCGGGGCGTCCGATGCATGACAAGTCCTCTCAGCTGCAGCCAGATCCGCTTCGGTGGCCCGCCGCGTCCGTGCTGCAGGCGGCCCGGACACCGCTGAGCGCAGCAGCGGAGTCCGGAACGGTTCCGCCGGTGCGGTGCAGTGCCGGAATCCATTCTGGGCCTGCGGAGGTGCGCCGGCCGCTGCGCGGTGTCCCGCCGATGCGGTGAACCGCCTGGTCGGGGTGCTTCTGCGGGGGGACCGTGTGGCGCGTAGTGGCCAAAGCCCGGTGGCGGGTGTGCCCCCTGCGGCTCCGCGTGCGGTGCGGGGCGCGGCCGTGCGCTCTGCGTCCCCGACGGGGCCGTCTTCTCGGCGGCTTAATGGGTGCGCCGCCGGTCAGGTGCGGCCGCCCATGCGGGTGATCTGCTCACTGACGGCGCGGAAGCCCTGTTCGAGGGCGCGCAGGTCCTCGGTCTGCAGCTGGGAGAGGACGTCGCCGCGGAAGGGGCGGGCCACGATGAGCCGCTGCACCGCCGACGTTCCCAGCGCGGTGGCGCGGACCCGCCGCACGCGGTGGTCGTCCGGATCCGGCGTGCGGACGGCGACGCCCTGGGCGACCAGCCGGTCGAGAATCCCGGACACCGTCGCCATCGAGATCCCGAAGGACTCGGCCAGGCCCTTCCCGGTCGCGCCGTCGTCCGAAGTGACCAGCACGGTGAGGACCCGCAGCTGCTGGAGCGTGAGGTCCAGTGACAGCAGGTTCTGCAGCAGGCCGTGCAGTACCACCTGGTCCAGGGCCTCGTTCAGGGACTCGATCTCGCGCAGGATGCGCGCCCGCTCGTGTTCGCCCTGCGCAGTCGCCTCGTGCTGCATCCGGCCATCTTAGAGCTCCCGCCGCAGCAGAATGCTTAGTGTGATGCTAAGTTTTTCGCGAGCGCGGGCCGCCTCGCTGTTCCGCGCGCTCGGACGGGGTCCGCGAGGCGGCCGGCCCTGTCCGGAAACAGCCACCCGAACGGTCACGACCGAGTGAGGACTGCTTGACGACGATTCGGCACGAGACGGACGACATCGACCTCGCGGCCCTGCGGGAACGCTACGCTCGAGAACGCGACCGCCGCCTGCGGCCCGACGGGAAGGGCCAGTACCGTTCGGCCACCGGAGCGTTCGGCTACTACGCCAAGGACCCCTACACCGAGCGGTCCGAGCGGGAACCGCTGACCGACTCCGTGGAGGCGCTGGTCATCGGAGGCGGCTTCGGCGGCCTGTCGGCGGCGGCCCGGCTGCGCGAGGCGGGCCTGGAGTCGATCCGCATGACCGACGAGGCCGGTGACTTCGGCGGCACCTGGTACTGGAACCGCTACCCCGGTATCCACTGCGACATCGAGTCCTACTCCTACATGCCGCTGCTGGAGGAGGTCGGCCGCGTCCCCCGGTGGCGCTACGCCCCCGGCGAGGAGATCCGGCAGCACGCCGTGGCGATCGCCGAGACCTTCGGGCTCTACCGCGACGCCCTCTTCCACACCCGGGTCACCTCGCTGGACTGGGACGACGAGGCTGCCGAGTGGCTGGTGGGAACCGACCGCGGCGACCGGATACGCGCCCGCTTCGTCGTCGCCTCGTCGGGCACACTGACCCAGCCCAAGCTCCCGGGGATCCCCGGGATCGAGGACTTCCGCGGCCACACCTTCCACACCAGCCGCTGGGACTACTCCTACACCGGCGGCGGTCCGGATGGCGGCATGGACCGCCTCGCCGGCAAGTCGGTTGCGGTGGTCGGCACCGGCGCGACCGGCGTGCAGATCATTCCGCACCTGGGCCGCGACGCTGAGCGGCTCTACGTCTTCCAGCGCACGCCCTCCACCGTCGACGTGCGCGACAACCGCCCCACCGACCCGGCGTGGGCCGCCTCCCTGCAGCCCGGGTGGCAGCGCGAGCGCATGGAGAACTTCCTCGCGGTCGTCTCCGGCGAGGACACGGCAACCGACCTGGTCCAGGACGGATGGACCGGCACCGCCCGCCTGCAGCGCCAGATGATCACCGGGGCGCGGGCTGCCGACGTGGCCCCGGAAGAGCGGGACCGCCTCGACGAGCACGCGGACGCGCGGAAGATGAACGCGATCCGCGCCCGCGTCGACGCGGTGGTCGAGGACGCGGACACGGCGGCGGCCCTCAAGCCGTGGTACCGGTACATGTGCAAGCGGCCCACCTTCAGCGACCACTACCTGCAGACGTTCAACCGGCCCAATGTCACCCTGGTCGACACCGCCGACCACGGCGGCATCACCCGGATGACCGAGGACTCGGTCGTCGTCGGCGAACAGGTGTACCCGGTCGACTGCGTCATCTTCGCGACCGGGTTCGACGTGGGGGTCTCCGGTGTGCTGACCGGAGCGCTGCCGGTGCGCGGCCGCGGCGGCGCGCAGCTGCTGGAGACGTGGTCGCGGGGCCCGCGGACCCTGCACGGCTTCTACAGCCCCGGGTTCCCGAACCTGTTCCACCTGGGTCCGCTGCAGAACGCCAATTCGGTCAACTTCACCCACATCCTCATGGAGCAGGCCGAGCACATCGCCGCCGTCGTCGCCGCGGGGCGCAAGGCCGGGGCGCGGGTGATCGAACCGACCGCGGAGGCCGCCGAGGCCTGGCTGCAGACGCTGCGCGAGTGCGCCGTCGACAACAGCCGCTTCCAGCAGGAGTGCACCCCCGGCTACTACAACAACGAGGGAGCCGGCAGCCGGACCGGCAGCTCCTACAGTCCCGGCCCCGTCGCCTTCCACGCGCTGCTGCAGCAGTGGCGCGACCGCCACCTGCACGAGGTCCTGCACGGCGGGCCCGGCCTCCACGAGCAGTGAGGAACCGTATGCATGCCCTTCGCGCGCCCCGGCGCGCCGCAACCGGACGCGCCCTGGCTGCCTCCGCGCTCCTGCTGGCTGCGGCCGGGTGCTCCCTCTCCCCGGCCCGGGCCGATGGCGGCCCCGGCGGGGAACTGGCCGCCGAGCACCTGGTCCGGGCCACCGAGGTCCACGCCGAGACCGGCATGACCCTGCTCGAGGGCCCGGTCTTCGCCCCCGACGGGGACCTGCGGTTCGTCGACGTGACCGCGCCCGAGGGCGAACCCAAGGTGCTGAGCCTGGACACCGGCTCCGCCGCGGTGGACCCGGTCTACACCGACGGGTCGGGCTCCTACACCTCGGCCCAGTTCAGCCCGCACGACGGCCGGCTCTACCTGACCGACTTCAGCGGCGGCCGCATCGTCTCCGTCACCGCCGCCGGCGAGGACCCCGAGGTGTTCTTCGACGGCGAGGTCGAGGGCGCCCGGATGTTCCCCGACGACCTGGCCTTCGACGAATCCGGGAACCTCTACATCAGCGACATGGCCGGCTACGAAGAGCCCGCCTGGGAGTCCAAGGGGCGGGTGGTGCGCCTCGACCGCGGCACCGCCGGCGCCGCGGTGCTCGCCGACGGGCTGCCCGCTCCGAACGGGATCTCCTTCACCGAGGACTACGCCGGGCTCTGGGTCGGCCTGTACGGCGCCAACCGCGTCGACCACTACCGGCTGGCCGAGGACGGGACCGAGGTGGCCACCTCGCATACCGCGATCCACTTCGACGGCGGCACCAGCCAGATCGACTCGATCGCGGTCGACGCCGACGGCAACCTCTACCAGGCCGTCCACGGCGAGCCGGCGATGTACGTGTACAGCTCCCTGGGCGAGCACCTCGCGACGGTGCGCGTGCCCGAGGACGACGCCGAAGGGCTGAGCTCGGCCACCAACGTGGCCATCGAGCCCGGCACGACCGACGCCTACATGACGGTCAGCGGGGACAGCGGAGGCCACATCTACACCTTCGACGCCCTCGCCGAGGGGATCCGCCAGTCCAACGGCGGCTGAGCCGCCTCCGCGGCCGGCCCCTCTTTCGGGGCCGGCAGCGGAGGCGCCAGGGCCCTTCCGGCGGCGCGGCCGGCGGTAAACACGCCCGCGGCCGGGGCCGGGTCAGGCAGGGGAGTCCCCCTCCGCGGGGGCGATCACCCAGCGGAAGCCGTCGGGGTCGGCCCCGCCGTCCTCCGGCCCGGAGCCTGCCACGCGGGACCAGCCGGGCGCGGATGCGAGGCGCTCCCACTCCGCACGTGATCCGGAGCGGTGCACGAGGGCGAACCCGGGCGCTCCTTCCCGGTCGGCGGCGCCGACGTCCTTGGCGAGGGCGGGGCTCTGCATCAGGCACAGCCGCGTACTGCCTTCCGCCGGGGCGAAGTCGATGTAGGTGCTTCCGTAATCCCGATCGGGCTCCATCCCCAGCGCCGTGTAGAACCCTTTCGACGCCTTGGGATCGCGGACGCCCAGGATGAGCGCGGTCTCGGCCGGCCGCGGCTCCGCCGCTGCGGGAGCGGTGTCCCGGCCCTTGTCCGACGCGATCTTCCAGATCAGTCCGTCCGGGGCGCGGAACGATCCGGCGAACGACCCGAACAGCGCCTTCTTCGCGGGCTTGAGGATGCGCGCGCCCTGCGCGGCAGCGGTATCCATCACCGCGCGGACCTCGGCGGGCTGCTCGAACGCGCCGGTCATGACGGCGCCCCCGAAGCCGGGGGAGAGCGGCTCCGCCTCCACGAACTCGATCGTTCCGCCGTTCGGCAGAACCACCGTGCCGACCGCGCCGTCCTCGGCGCCGCCGAGCACCCGTGCGTAGAACGCCGCGGCCCCCGCGGGATCGGCGACGGGGACGCGCAGCGCGTCGGGCCGCAGCCCGGTCACTGCTGCTCCGCTGCGCCGGCGCGCCGCACAATTTCGGTGAGCTGCTCCCACGCCTGCTCCGTCGGTTCGATCAGCGCGTAGGAGGTCGGCCAGAAGCCGCTGGCGTCGTCGAGCGCCGCCTGCGGACTCACCCCGAACGTGGAGTAGCGCTCCTTGTCCATCTGCCCGCTGCGGAAGAACACCACGACCTTCCCGCCGCGCGCGTACCCCGGCTGCCCGTAGTAGAGCTTGGGCGCCAGGTCCGGTGCGGCGGTCGCGACGATCGCGTGCACCCGCTCCGCCATTTCCCGGTCGCCGTCGGGCATCTGCGCGATCTTCGCCAGCAGCTCCGCCTCCGCGGCCGCGGCCTTGTCCGCCGCCTTCTCCCGCTTGGCCTCGGCCCTCAGCTCCGCGGCCCGCTCCTTCATCGCGGTCCGCTCCACCTCGGAGAACCCGCCCGGGTTGCCCTGCTCCGCCATCGCTGCTCCCATCGTCACTGTCCTGACCAGTGCCTTCACGCTAGCGAGGGGAGCTGGCGCGGCGCTTCTCGATTCCTGACGGGACATGGGCGGTGGCGGTCGTGAACCTGATGGCGCCGGACGCGGCCGCGTGCAGCGCTTCAGACGTTGCTGACGGTCGACCTTCTGGGGCGGGAGTGTCAGAGAGGTCGTCGAGCTTGTGCTGGCTTTTCGGAGTCGGTGTCCGCGCCGTGCAGGCGTGGGACCGGGCCGGGGAGAGGCGGGGGCTGGCAGGGGACGGTGAGCGGGCCGAGGGGCGGGTGGGCGAAGTGCTTCACCTCATGCGGGCAGAGGCCGACCTCGCGGACGCTCAAGAGACGGTGGAATTCCTCGCTGCGGTTCACCAGCGGGTCGGCGAGGCGGCGCGCGGCAGGCCAGGCCGCGCAGGTCTGACGCCCATCGGCGGGAGAGTACGCCTGGTCCTCGGAGGCGCAGAGCAGGAGAGCGGCCGGTCGCGAACCACCTGTAGCCGATGCTTCGCGCCGGGCCGCGACGCTCAGATTTCCGGTGAGGACTGGGCCGAGCGGGTCTGGCGCGGCTCGGTGCCGATCTCAGCGTGGGTGCCGTGCAGGCGGTCGACGATGCGCTGCAGGCCGGCGCCGGGCCTGTCGGAGAGCTGTGGTGGGCCCGGCGCCCGTATCGCCCTCAGATGCGGGAGGGGTGCGCAGCGAGGGGGGTGACGGCGATCTTCATGTAGGGGAAGAGCGGGAGGTTGGCGAGGATGTCGTGGAGCTCGTCGTTGGAGTCGGCGTCGAAGACCGAGAAGTTCGAGTACTCCCCGGCGATCCGCCAGATGTGCCGCCACTTCCCGGAGCGCTGCAGCTCCTGGGAGTACGCCTTCTCCCGCGCCACGGCCTCGGCCCGGACCTCGGGGTCGAGGTTGTGCGGGATCTGCACGTCCATGCGCACGTGGAACAGCATCAGCGCTCCGGGTCCAGGACGAAGTCGTACACGGTGACCAGGCCATCGCTGCCGGGGTCCGGCTTCGGGTCGAGCATGAGCTCGGGTTTGACCGCCGAGGCGATGTCGTCGGCGTTATGCGGGTCGCCGGGGAAGTAGAGCTGGGCGGTGAGCCTCTGGTGGCCGGGCGCCGACACCTTCAGGTGGAGGTGGGCGGGGCGCCAGGCGTGCCAGCCGGCCGCCGCGATCAGCCCGCCGCAGGCGCCGTCGGTCGGGATCCGGTACGGCGCGGGCCGGATCGTGCGGATGGCGA
Source organism: Nocardiopsis coralliicola (assembly GCF_054779695.1). NCBI lineage: Bacteria > Bacillati > Actinomycetota > Actinomycetes > Streptosporangiales > Nocardiopsidaceae > Nocardiopsis > Nocardiopsis coralliicola. The sequence goes on from NZ_BAAGXT010000001.1 coordinate 276,905, forward strand.
AGCGCCCCTCGCCATCGGCGGTGAACGCGCCGCGCAGGTTCCATTCGGGAAGGCCCGGTGCGAACTGGGAGTAGAAGCCGTCGGCGTCGGCCTGCCACAGCTCGATCTCCGCACCCGCCAGCGGGGCGCCGCCCACCGCGCGGACCTGGCCGGTGAACGTGAGCGGGGTGCCGGGCTCGTCCTCGCGCATCGGAATCGTGCCGTCCCACGGAAGCTCCGGCGCGTTCCCGATGTAGTACGGGCCTTCGATGGTGCCCTTGCTGCCCTCGCGGTCGGCGTTGGCGACCTCCTCCACGGAGTGCTCGAGCCACACGTCGAGGAACAGCGGCCACTCGCCGTCCTCGCCGACCTGGATCAGCCACGCCTTGAGGGCGTTGTACTCCTCGTAGGTGACCTCCTCCTCCAGCACGATGTCGTTGAGGGCGCCGATCGCGCGCGAGGCGAGCCGGTCGACCCGCTCGGTGTCGGCTCCGCCGCCGCCCGCGTGCGCCATGCGCTCGCGGAACCGGGCGGAGGCGCTGGCGCCGGACTCGGCAGCCCGGGCCTGGGCCGCGCTCGGCGCAGTCGTGTCGGCCATGGTGGGGACTCCTTCGGTGGGGGTGCGGTGCAGCGCCCGCGGTGCGCGGGCGCCTCAGCGGTCGGTGCGGTAGTGGTCGAGCTTTCCGGGGTCGACCTCGGCGCCGATCCCGGCGCCGGGACGGAGCACCAGCTCGCCGCCGGTGATCTGCAGCGGCTCGGTGAGCAGGTCGTCGGACATGTCGAGGAAGTTGGAGAGCTCGCCGGGCCGGCGCGAGGTCAGCCGGTGGGCGGCGCCGAAGGCGAGCGTGCAGGCGGTCCCGAGCTGGCCGTCGATCTGGTTGCCCATCACCAGCTCCAGGCCCAGCCCTTCGGCGAGGTGGTGGACGCGCCGGCTCTGCGTGAACCCGGTCCGGGCGGTCTTGATGCTGACGGCGCTGGCCGACCCCGCCAGGACCTCGCGGGCCGCGTCGGCCGGGGTCGGGGCGGACTCGTCGGCGATGAAGGGGACGTCCAGCCGCTGCACCAGCCAGCGGCGCCCCAGGACGTCGTCGGCCGGGGCGAGCTCCTCGGCGAACAGCAGCCCGAGGTCGGCCATCTCCCGCATGGCGGCCGCCGACTCCGCGGGGGTCCAGCCGCGGTTGCCGTCGATGTAGAGGTCGACCGTGTCGCCGAACCGCTCCCGCAGGGCGCGCACGACGGCGGTGTCCAGGGCGGCGGGGGAGCGGCCGACCTTCACCTTGAAGGTGCGGATCCCGTAGGTCTCGGCCATCCGCTCGGCCTCGGCCACCATCGCCGCCGGCTCTTCGAAGCCGAGCATGTGGCAGACCCGCATCCGGTCGGTGTAGCCGCCCAGCAGCTCGGAGACGCCCAGGCCGAGGCTCTTGCCGAGGGCGTCCCACACGGCCATGTCGAGGGCGGCCTTGGCTGCGGGGTTGCCGACAGTCCGGTTCAGCCGCTCCTGGAGGACCTCCCGCTGCAGCAGGGAGAGCCCCACCGCCTGCGGCCCGAAGATCGTGCCGATGACGGCGACGATCCCGGCCTGGGTCTCGCCGTAGGTGAAGGGCCGCGGCGGTGCTTCGGCTGCGCCCACCACGCCGTCCTCGGTGTGCACCCGGACCAGCACGTGCTCGGCCACCCGGACCTCGCCCGAGGCGAACCGCAGCGGCTTGGCGTAGGGGATGGCGAACGGGATCGCCTCGACCTTCGCGATCTTCACGGAGACCGTCCTCACCTCGAAATAAGGAGCTGTGGCCGGTGACACTAGCCGCGGCGGCCGCGCCGGCGGCAGGCGGGAAACCCTGGGCGGCAGAAGGGAATCCCCTACGCGCCGCGGAGCCGCGGTGCGCTCCGGATGCGCTCCGGAGCCGGGAACGCACCGCTCGGAAGCGCCGAATCCGCCGGCGGTCCGCACGGCCCGGATACGGGATTTCCTCACGTGAGTGCAGGACACCCCCTATAGAGGGCGGTCGCTGCTTTTTCTAGCGTTTGGGGGATCCTCCCGATCCGCACCCGGGTCCGGGACCTTCGACAGATGGGATCCACGTGGCGAGCATCCCCACGTCCGAGGCGGGCCGCGGCTACGAACGCACCGGTGCGGGCCGCATCGCGGTGGCCTGCGGCATCGGAACGTCGCTCGAGTTCTACGATTTCGCGATCTACGGCACCGCGGCCGCGCTCGTGTTCACCGAGACCTTCTTCCGCACCGACGACGCCTGGTTCGGCACCTTCATGGGGCTGGCCACCTTCGCCATCGGCTTCCTGATGGCACCGCTGGGCGCCGTGCTGTTCGGCTGGGTCGGCGACCGGTACGGCCGCAAGCTCTCCCTGCTCCTCACCTTCGTGGGGATGGGCGTGGCGACGCTGGCGATGGGCCTCCTGCCGACCTACGCCCAGATCGGGGTGATGGCGCCGGTGCTGCTCGTGCTGCTCCGGCTGATCCACGGCCTCACCCGCGGCGGCGAGACCAGCGGAGCGGCGGTCCTCGCCGTCGAGCACGCGCCGCTGCACCGGCGGGCGCTGTACGGATCCTTCGTCGCCCTCGGCTCGCCGATCGGCATGATCCTGGCCAACGCCGCCTTCGCGCTGGTGCTGCTGATGCCGGCCGACTCGGTGCAGAGCTGGGGCTGGCGCGTGCCGTTCCTGGTCGGCGGCCTGGTGCTGGTGCTCGGCATCTGGATCCGCAAGGGCGTCGCCGAGAGCCCGGTGTTCAAGGAGATGATGGCGGCCGAGGGCAGCGCACCGCGCCAGGTCCCGATCGTCGGGGTGTTCCGCACCAACTGGCGGCGCATCCTGCTGGCGGCGGGCGTCAACATCGGCCTCAACGCCAGCACCTTCGCCCTGGCGACCTTCATGCTGTCCTACGCCACCGCCGACGCGCCGAACGGCCTCGAACTGCCGCGCCAGGCGATCGTCACCGCCAGCATCCTCGGCCTGGCGCTGCACGCCGCCGCCAACCTGGGCTCCGCGGTCCTCTCCGACCGCATCGGCCGCCGCCCGGTGATGATCGGCGGCGCCGTCGCCTCGATCTGCTCGGCGCTGACGATGTTCCACATCGCCCAGGCCGGCTCGGTGGCCGCGGTGGGTGCCGCGATCGCGCTGGGCTTCCTGTGCACCGGCTTCCTGTTCGGACCGATGTACACCTTCTTCACCGAGCTCTTCCCCCGCGAGCAGCGCCAGTCCGGCATGGGCATCGCCTACCACGTCGGAGCCGTGCTCGGCGGCGGGATCTCGCCGATGATCGCCAACCGGATCATCGCGGGCACCGGCGACGCGCTCAACATCGGCTACTACCTGGCGGCCGCCTGCCTGCTGTCCCTGGTGTGCCTGCTCGCGCTGCCCGAGACGGCGCCGGTCCGGGTCGGCGTGCCGGATGATGACGCGGACGGCGGCGGCGACCCCGAGCCGCAGCCCGCAGCCGGGCGCGCGTGAGCGGTCGGGCCGCCGCGCGCCGGTCCGGCCGGTGGCGGAGCGGGTTCCGCCGCCGGCCGGCACCGGTCTCCCGGCGCCGCCGGCAGCGGCCCCGCCCATCAGGACGCGCCCCTCACCGGAACACGGTGAGGGGCGCTTTCTCCCTGCTCCGGGGCCGGGGTCAGACGTCGATGCGGTGCACCAGGACGTCGCGGACCAGCATCCCCAGCGAGTCCGCACCGGTCTTGGCCTTGATGCGCGCCCGGTGCACGTCCACGGTCTTCACGCTGGTGCCCAGGCGGCGGGCGATGTGCTGGGACGGCAGGCCGTCGATGACCAGTCGCAGGACCTCGCGCTCGCGCGGGGTCAGCTGCCCGACCCGCTCCAGGACCCCGCGGCGCCGCGCGTGCTCGGCGAACCGCCGGCGGGCATCGAGGAGGTGCTCCTGGACGACGTCGAGCATCCGCTGGGAGTCGTAGGGCTTCTCCAGGAAGTCCACCGCGCCGCACCGCATCGCCCGCACGGAGAGGGCGATGTCGCCGTGCGCCGAGCAGAAGACCACGGGCGCCGGGTAGCCGCGCTGGGTCAGCATGTCCTGCAGCTGCAGGCCGCTGAGCCCGGGCATGCGCACGTCGACGATGAGTACCGCCGGCTCGTCGGCGTCGAACTCTTCCAGGAAGCTCGCCGCGTCGGGATAGGTCAGCGCGTTGATGCCGACGCTTTCGAAGAGGAACACGAGCGAGCGGCGGAGGTCCTCGTCGTCGTCGACGATATGGACGACCGGCTCCGGCCCGGTGCCGCCGCCGGCGGCGGCACCGGGCACCGCCGCGGTGTCCGCGGTATCGGTACGTCCGGCGGCCTCTGCGGTGTCTGCGGGGGTGGGCGGGGGCGGGGAACTCGGGGGGCGGGTGAGGTGGAGAGCCGTCATCAGGCCAGTCCCTGGGCGCGGTGGCGGGGTGGGGCGCGACCCTGTGCGCGGGCGGTGTCGCGTCCGTTTCGCCACGGTATTCCCAGAATTATCGGTTCTATTGTGACGAGTGTCGCGATTGTTCATTCGGGCCTCCCTCGGATCACCCGGCCAGCGCGGCTTCTGCGGCCAGGGCCGCGGCGATGAGCTCCTCCTCCCCGCCGGCGCGCCCGACCAGCTGCACGCCCAGCGGAAGCCCGTCTCCGGCACGCAGGCCCGGCACCGCGACCGCCGGGAGCCCGAGCAGCTGCCACGGCCGGCTCAGCAGCGGATCGCCGGTGCCCTCCGATCGGAGCGGAGCCGCGCCGGGCGCGGCGGGGCCGAGGATCGCGTCGTGGCCGGCCAGCAGGGCTGCGATGCGGGCGCGGGCCCGGTCGGCCAGGGCGGACGCCGCGGCGTAGTCCGCCTCCGGCGTCGCGGCGCCGGTGCGCAGCAGCCCGGCCAGTTGCTCGCTGAGCCGGTCGGCCCGGGCGAGTTCGGCGGCGCGTTCCCGCGCTGCTTCATAGGCCATCACGACCGGGTGGGCGGCGGCCAGCTCGGCCACCAGGCGCTCCGCCTCCGCGGGCATCGGCTGCACGCGGGCGCCGGCCTGCTCCAGCCGGTCCGCCGCCGTCTCCAGCGCCCGCCGCATGGCCGGCTGCACCGCGCCGAGCGGGCCGGCCCCCCACAGCAGCACCCGCGGCGGGCGCTGCGCGGCGAGGCCGACGTCGCGGCCCCCGGTCAGCGCCGACCAGGCCAGGGCCAGGTCGGAGACGCCGGCGGCGTAGACGCCGTGGCTGTCCAGGCTCGGGCTGAGGCCGACCACCCCGCTGGTGGGGAAGCGGCCGTGCGTCATCACCAGCGCGGCGACACCGCAGAACGACGCCGGCCGGATCACCGAGCCGGCGGTCTGGGAGCCCAGCGCCAGTGGCACCTGCCCGGCGGCGACCGCCGCGGCCGAACCGCTGGAGGAGCCGCCCGGGGTGTGCGCGGTGGCGACCGGGTTGCGGGTGGGCGCGGGGGCGAAGAACGCGAACTCGGTGGTGGCGGTCTTGCCCGCGGGCGCCGCGCCGGCGCGCCGCCACGCGGCGACGATGGCGGCGTCTGCCCCGGCCGGCGCCGCATCGGCGCGCAGTGGAGACCCGCAGCGGGTGGGCATCCCCGCAACGTCGATGATGTCCTTGACGCCCAGCGGCACGCCGTGCAGTGCGCCGCCGGGTGAGTCCGGCGCACCGGACGGGCCTGGTGGGACGGTCCACGCCTGCAGGTCGGGCTCTGTCGCGCCGACCCTGGACCGGGCGCGCGCAGCGGCGCCGGCGGGGGAGGCGGCTCCCGACTGCAGGTCCCCGACGAGCCCGCGCAGCGGCCAGGGCGACCAGTGGGCGGCCGTCACGACTGGTCCCACGCGGCGTCGGCGGTCCAGTAGTCGACCCCGCCGGCCGAGACCGCGTGCCGCCACTCCGAGGTGCGCCGCAGCTGCGGCTCGACCCGCGCCGTGGCCTGGTCGGCGGCATCGGGGCCGTCCGCGGGCACCTGCCAGTGCACCCAGTTCAGTTCGCGGCCCTCGGCGTCGTGCACGAAGAGGTCGACGTGCCGCCAGCCGTAGCCGTGGTTGTCGTTGTAGCAGGTGAGCGACATCCGGGAGGCGTTCCAGTCGGAGGGGCGTGGGGGCATTGCAGAACTCCTGAGCGGTGGGATGCCGGGAGGGCTGGCCGGGTCCGCGGGAGCGGAGCCGGCCGGTCGGGCCGGGGCCGGACCGCGGTCGGGGCGGCCGCGGTGCACGGCGCCGGCGCCTTCGGGCGTGTCGGATATCGCGACCGTACGCGGCGGGGACCCGGCCCGGTATCGAGAGTTCCCCGCGCCGGAGTGAGGGTTTCCCCTACGCGGGCCGCTCTGCGCCGGCGGCCGGGAGGGTGAAGGCGAACCGGGTCCCGCCCCCGGGCCGCTCCTCGGCCCAGATGGCGCCGTGCTGGCGGGTGATGATCCGGTAGCTGAGGGCCAGTCCGATACCGCTGCCGTGCTCTTTGGAGGTGAAGGACTCCGCGAACGGGTCCCGCTGCAGCCCCCGCCCGCGGTCGTCGACGGTGAGCAGCCCGACCGGGCCGCCGCCGCTCTCGTCCAGGCGCGTCCCGATCCGCAGCACCCGGCCCTCGGGCGGGCATCCGGCGAGCTCCTCGATGGCGTTGAAGCACAGGTTGAGCACCACCTGGCCGGTGAGGACGCGCTCGCAGACCACGGTGACCGGAGCTGCGCCCTCCTCGACCTCGACGGCGACGCCGGCCGCGTCGGCGCGCAGCCGCACGAAGTACAGGCACTGCTCGACCACCTCGCGCAGGTCCACCGCGCCGGACACGTGCTCCAGGTGGCCGACGAACGCGCGGACCGCGCCGACGATCGCGGCGGCCCGCTCGATCTGGCGCTCGGCCGCGTCCAGGCCGTAGGCCACCTGGTCGCCGGGGTCCGCGGCAGCGCCGCCCGGTGCCCGGGTGCGGGCGCGCACCCCGGCCAGGAAGTTGCGCGCGGCGGCGAGCGGCTGGCCCAGCTCGTGGGCGATCGCCATCGCCATGTCGCCCATCGCGTTGTAGCGGGCCAGGTAGTTTTCCTGCTCCAGGGCGCGGCCGCGCTGCTCCTCGTCGCGGACCCGCTCGGAGATGTCGTGCACCGTCATGACCAGCTCGTCGACGCCCGGCTGGTGCATCAGCTCCACCGTTCCGCCCAGCCAGTCCGGCCGGCCGCCGCCGCCCGGAAGGCGGAGCCGGATCGCGCCGATCGGGTCGGCGACCCGCACCGCGGCTGCCCAGCCGCGGTACCGCGGCCCGTCGCCGCGCCCGGTGTGGATGGTGCAGAAGTCCTCCAGCGGTCGGCCCGCCAGCTCCTTGCGCCCGGTCCCGAACTGGTCGAGCGCCCGGTTGGTGGCGTGCTGGACGATCCCGTCCGGCGACAGCACGAGGTAGCCGGCCGCGGTGTGCCGGCTCAGTGTCTCCACGTAGGACGTGGTGAGGCGCAGCTCCCGCTCGATCTGCTGCTCGCGCTCGATGTCGCGGAACTGCACCAGCACCGCCGGACCGTGGTCGAGTTCCACCAGGGTCGCGATCGCGTCGGTGGGGATGACCCGGCCGGACTTGGAGCGGTAGTCCCACTGGATCCGGCTCGTCCCCTGCTGCACGGCGCGCTCCAGCCAGGCCCGGCCGAGCACCCGGTCGTACTGCTGCGCCGTGCTGCTCATGTGGTCCGCCTTGAGCGGACGCAGCTCGGTGACGCTCCACTCCAGCAGCTCGCAGGCGGCCGGGTTGGCCCACAGGATGTTCTTGGTGGCGGCGTCGTGGACCAGGATGCACATGCGGCTTGCGCGCAGCATCGTGTAGAAGTCGGTCTCGGCCAGTTCGGGCGCATGCGGGTCGACCTGCATCACACCAGAGTAGGGCGGTGCCGGCTCCGCGGCCGGCGCCCCGGGCACCGGGCTCACGGGGCCGCCGGCGCGGGCGGGGCGGGGGAGACGTCGGCGAAGCGGCGCTGGAAGTAGACCAGCGCCCCGACGTCGCTGCGGACCGCTGCGTGCTCGACGTCGACGAACATCACCGTGTGCGAGCCGCGCACGTACTCCGCGCCCACGCTGCCGATGAGCACGGCCGGCGCGTCGAGGAGGACCGGCACGCCGTGCTCGCCGTGCTCCCAGCCGGGGCGGTGGAACCGCGCGGCCATCGACAGGTCGGTCATCCCGGCGAAGTCGACCGCCAGCTGCTCGTGCGGCGCTCCCAGCACGTTGACGGCGACCCGGCGGTTGGTGCGGAACAGGTCGTGGGCGTAGCTGGCCTGGTTGATGCACATCAGCAGCGTCGGCGGGGAGTCGGACACCGAGCACACGGCGCTCACGGTGATCCCTCCCCGCCCGCCGACCCCGTCGGTGGTGATGACGTTGACGGCCGCCGACAGGTTGGCCATGGCGGACCGGAAGCGGCGTTGGGCGGTGGACAGCTCCTGGGACATGCCACCGACCGTAGGAGCCCGGCCCCGGTCGGCGACATCGCTACTTGCCCCCGCACGGATCGGTAGTTCCCTTACCCCGCCGGCCCCGCCCGGCGCTGTAAGGAAATCCCCTAGCGCGAGGGGAGGGAACCCCTCCCGCGGGGGCGGGCACTTCCAATGTCGCCGCGGCCGCCCCGGACCTACGGTCGGAAACCGCGGCCGCCTCCCCGCCCACCGGGCCCGGAGCCGGCGGCCGCCCGACCACCGTCCACCCAGGCGAGGAGCAGCCGCACGATGGCGCACACCCAGGACACCCGGCCCGACGCGGCGCAGGTGCCGCTCGACGACGTTCTCGTCGAACTGGCCGGACGGCGCGAGGAGTTCCACGCCCAGCGCTACGTCTCCCGCGACTTCGTGCAGCGGCTCAAGCAGGCCGGCGTCTACCGGGCCGCCACACCGGCCCGCTTCGGCGGCGACCCGCAGCCCCCCGCGCAGTTCCTGCGCACCGTCGAGCGGATCGCGCAGGTCGACGGATCCACCGGGTGGGTCGCCAGCTTCGGCTCCGCCCTGGTCTACCTCGCCGCGCTGCCGCTGGAGACGCAGGCCGAGCTGTACTCCGGCGGCCCCGACGTGGTCTTCGCCGGCGGCCTCTTCCCGGTGCAGCGCGCCGAGCCCACCCCGGCCGGACACCTCGTCGACGGCCGGTGGAAGTTCGCCAGCGGCTGCATGGGCGCCGACATCCTCGGCGTGGGCCTTCCCGGCGACGACACCACCGGCGGCCTGCCCCGCACCGCCCTGCTCCGCCCCGACCAGGTGGAGATCATCCAGGACTGGGACGTCGTCGGGATGCGCGGCACCGGCTCCTTCGACCTCAAGGTCGATTCGGTGGAGGTCCCCCGCGAGTGGACGTTCGTCCGCGGCGGCGCGCCCACCGTCGACGAGCCGCTCTACCGCTACCCGGCCATCGCCTACGCCGCCCAGGTGCTGGCCGTGGTCGGCGCCGGCGTGGCACGCGCCGCGCTCGACTCCGCGACCGAGACCGGGGCGGGCCGCAGCGGCGTCACCGGGGCGCCCAAGCTCGCCGACCGCGCCTACTACCGCACCGGTATCGCCGAGAGCGAGGTCGCGCTCCGCTCCGCGCGCGCCTACTTCTACGAGACCGCCGAGGAGGCGTGGCAGACCGTTCTCGCCGGCGACCCGGTGGCCCCTGCCCAGACGGCGCACCTCCGGCTGGCGGCGGCCAACCTCGCCAAGGTCTCCGCCGAGGTGGTGAACCGCGTCCTGCACCTGTCCGGGACCGGCGCGATCTACAACGCCCACCCGCTGCCGCGGCTGCTGCACGACGCGATCGTGCCCCAGCAGCACGCCTTCCTCGGCCCCGCCATGTTCGACGCCGGCGGCGCCGTGCTCATGGGCCAGCCGCCGACGGTGCCCGGCTTCCACTGAGCCCGCCCCCTTCTTCCGCGCCACCCCCTTCAACAGAGGAGACAACCGTGGGCACCACCCCGCTGCGCGTGCTGTTCTGCTTCGGCATCAACCAGAACTTCTTCGACCTGCCCAGAGACGGCGTCACCACCGGCGACGTGTGGCAGGCCGCCGTCGCCCTGATGGACGGCGTCAAAGCCCTGCCCGGCATCGACTTCATCGGCGACATCGACGACGACTCCCACATGGTCGGCCCCTCCGACGGCTGGCCGTGGACCTTCTACCTGCTCTGCGACGCCGACAGCGCCGACACCGTCAAACAGGCGTGCAACCTGCTGCGCACCGTCGGCGTGGGCAGCAGCGGCTTCGCGCTGTGGAAGTACGCCAAGGTCGAGGCCCGGATCGGGCGCGCGCTGACCCCCCGCACCTACGCCGAATGACCGCCGCGACCCCCACCGCCCTGGAGGCGACGCCATGACCGCAGAACCGACCACCGCACCCGGCGGCGGATTCCGCGCCGACACCGTCCGCAGCCTCGACCCGGACGAGCTGGTGCTCCCCGACCGCGTGGCCGGGCGGATCTACACCGACCCCGAGATCTTCGAGCAGGAGATGGTGCGGATCTTCGAACGCACCTGGATCTGGGTCGCGCACGAGTCCGAGCTCCCCGCGCCCGGCAGCTTCAAGTCCACCCATGTCGGCCGGCAGCCGGTGATCGTGACCCGCGACCGCAAGGGCGCCCTGCACACCATGGTCAACCGGTGCCGGCACCGCGGCGCGTCGGTGTGCGAGCAGAAGACCGGCCGGGCCAACGGCTTCACCTGCCCCTACCACGCCTGGTCCTACAGCCTCGACGGGAAGCTGCGCGGCATCCCCTACCCGGACGGCTACGAAGGCGTCATGGACAAGTCCGGCATGGGGCTGAAGAAGCTGCGCACCGAGTCCCTCCTGGGCATGGTCTTCGCGACCTTCGACCACGGAGCCGATCCGCTGGCCGACTTCCTCGGCGACGTGGCGCAGTGGGCGGAGCGGTTCACCGAGCAGGGCGGCGGCTACCCGGTCAAGGTCATCGGCACCCACCGCTTCAGGTTCAAGGGCAACTGGAAGATCCAGCTGGAGAACACCACCGACGGCTACCACTTCCCGATCGTGCACCGGTCCTGGATGTCCTCCGTCGACGCCGAGACCGCCGAGATGCTGTCCTTCATGACCGACCCCGAGTCGATCTGCCACGACCTGGGCAACGGCCACTCGGTGATGCACATGGTGCCCGAGCACAAGGACCTCGGCGCCGACGACGGCTCCGAGCCGCTGCAGCCCCGGTTCGACGGTCTCGTCGCGCAGCTGCGCGAGGCGGGCCTGGACACCGCCGGGATCCGCAGGCTCGTGCGGTCGATGCACGGCACCGGGTCCAACCTCAACCTGTTCCCCAACGTCTCGATGTCCTCGGCCTTCCTGCGGGTGCTGCGCCCGGTGAGCGTGGACGAGACCGTCATCGAGCACATCGCCCTGGGGCCGGATGCGCCCCCGGAGATCGCCGGTCCGGTCAGCCGGGAGCGCCTGCGGATCCACGAGCACTTCCAGGGGCCCTTCGGGTTCGGCACCCCCGACGACGCGGAGGGCTGGGACCGCGTCCAGCGGGGCGCCGCCGGCGCACCCGAGATGCCCGTCATGGTCAACCGCGGGCTCGGCCGGGAGAAGCCCTCGCCCGAGGGCTGGCCCACCAGCCACAGCACCGACGAGACCGGAATGCGCGCCGCCTACCGCCAGTGGAAGCAGATGATGAGCGATGCCTGACACCGTGACCGAGAGCGCGACCGGCAGCGCGGCCGCCGCGCTGCCCCTGGGCGACGCGGGGGCGCTGCGCGCGATCGAGCTGATCTGGCGCGAAGCCGCCCTGCTCGACGCCAAGGACTACCTCGCCTGGCAGGACCTCTACGCCGCCGACGGCATCTACGTGATCCCGATCGACCGGGACGCCGAGGACTTCGAGGACATCCTCAACATGGTCTACGACGACGCGCGGATGCGGCGGATGCGCGTCGCCCGGATGACCGAGGGGTACGCCATCGCGGCCGTGGACGCGGCCACCACTGTGCGGACGGTCTCGCGCTTCACGGCCGCTGAGCGCGGCGGCGGTGAGATCGCGGTCCGGGCGGCCCAGATCCTCGTCGCCTACAAGCGCGGGCGGCACGACCTGTGGGCCGCCGACGTCGACTACACCGTGCGCCTCGGTGCGGCGCCGGCCGAGGACCGGCTGGTGCGCAAGGTCGTCCGCCTCGCCGACGCCGACGACGCCGTCCCGGCAGCCGGGTTCCTGCTGTGAGCGCTCCCGCCGCCGGTACGGCCGTTGTCACCGGCGCCGCATCCGGGCTCGGCGCGGTCATCGCCCGCCGGCTGCACCGCGGCGGCCACGCCGTCGCCCTCGCCGACATCGACGGCGACGGCGCCCGCCGGGTGGCGGCCGAGCTGGCCGCAGCCGGGCCCGCGGCGGCGGCCGGCTACACCGCCGACGTCGCCGACCCGGTGGACCTGCAGCGGCTGCTGGCCGGAGTCGTCGCCGACCTCGGCCCGGTGCAGGTGCTGGTCAACAACGCCGCGCGCACCCTGGCCACCCCGCTGCTGGAGATCGGGCCCGATGAGCTGGCGGAGGTGATGGGCGTCAATGCGAACGGGACCTTCCACGCCTGCCAGGTCTTCGGCGCCCACATGGCCGAGCGCGGCTACGGCCGGATCGTGAACATGGCCTCGCTGGCCGGGCAGAACGGCGGCACCGCCACCGGCGGGCACTACGCCGCCTCCAAGGGCGCGGTCGTCTCCGCCACCAAGGTCTTCGCCCGCGAACTGGCCGCGCGCGGCGTCACGGTCAACGCGGTCTCGCCGGGGCCGCAGGACAGCCCGGCGGTGCACGCCCTGCTCGGCGACCGCGCCGAGGAGTTCGCGCGCGCCATCCCGGTCGGGCGGCTCGGCAGCATGGAGTTCATCGCCGAGACCGTCGCCCTGCTCGCCTCGCCCGGCGCGGCCTCCGTCACCGGCGCCACCTGGGACGCCAACGGCGGCCTGTACCTGCGCTGACGCGCACGATCCCTCGACGGGAGCCCACCACCATGAACGACACCATCCCCGTCCGCGTGGCCGAGGTCGTCGCCGAGACCCCCTCCATCCGCACCCTGCGCCTGGAGAAGGCCGACGGCGCGCACTTCACCCCCTTCGAGGCCGGCGCGCACATCGACGTCACCGGCCCGACCGGCATCGTGCGGCAGTACTCGCTGGCGGGGCCGCCGGACGACCGGTCGTCGCTGCTGATCGCGGTCAAGCGCGAGCCCGCCTCGCGCGGCGGGTCGGCGGCCCTGCACGAGGTCGCGGCGGGCGACGGCCTCGCCATCGGCCGGCCGCGCAACCTGCTCGCCATCGCCGAGGGCGCCGGCCGGCACATCCTGGCGGCCGGCGGCATCGGTGTCACGCCGCTGCTGTCGATGGCCTACGAGCTGGACCGCCGGGGCGCCGATTTCGAGCTGCACTACTTCGTCCGGTCGCGCGCCGAAGCGGCCTTCCGCGACCTGCTGGAGAACCGCGCCGGTTTCCGCGGCCGGGTGCGGCTGCACACCGGCCTCGCGGCGGCGGAGCAGGAGGAGGTGCTCGGCGCGATCGCCGCGGACGCGGGGCCCGGCGACCACGCCTACACCTGCGGCCCGGCACCGTTCATGGACCAGGTGTGCCGGGTGCTCGGCGCCGCGGTGGGGGAGGAGTGCGTGCACGTCGAGCACTTCACCCCCGCCGAGGCCGACACCTCCGGCGACACCGCCTTCACCGTGGAGCTGGACACCGGCGAGTCCTATGTGGTCCCCGCGGACCGGTCCATCCTCTCGGTGCTGGAGGACAACGGCGTCGACGTCTTCAAGTCCTGCGAGGAGGGCGTCTGCGGCTCCTGCGTCTCGGGCGTGCTGGAGGGCGTCCCCGACCACCGGGACAACTGCCTGTCCGCCGCAGACAGGGCCGCGGGCGGCGAGATGGCGCTCTGCGTATCGCGCGCCAAGACCGAGAAGCTCGTGATCGAGCTGTACTGAGGCGCGGGCCGCGCGTGCAGCCGGCACCCGCCGAGAAGGGAACTGCCATGTCCGGTCCGGACAGCGGGGGCGCCGTCGCCGCCCTCGTGCGCCGCATCGAAGTCCTGGAGGCCGAAGCGGAGATCCGCCGGCTGCAGGCCCGCTACCTGTGGCTGTGCGACACGCCCCTGCCGGAGCCCGGCGTGGACGGCATCGGCGCGCGCGTCGACCTGATCGCCGGCCTCTACACCGACGACGCGGTGTGGGAGGGAGTGGGGGAGTACTACGACGGCCAGTTCGGCCGGATGGCGGGCAGGGACGCGATCCGCCGCCACTTCCTCCGCTTCTGGGGCGAAAAGCGCGACCCCGAACTCGTGCTCAACGCCCACTACCTCACCTCCGAGCAGATCCGCGTCGACCCCGGCGCGGCCACCGCCCGCGGCGAGTGGATCCACATGCAGCCCTGGCTGTTCAGCGACGGCACCGCCGTCCTCCGCTCCAGCCGCCTCAGCAACACCTTCGCCGCCACCCCCGACGGCTGGAAGATCTCCCGCACCCGCACCGAGAACGTCTTCGTCGCCCCCCTCCCCGCCCACTTCCCCTCCGCCGCGGCCACCCGCTCCGTCCTGATGGCCCCGGACCGGGGCGCCTAGGGGTCTGCGTCCGCGATGCCGCCATCAGCCGGACCGCCTCGGCGCACACGCGCGCGGGTGCCCGCCGCTGCAGCTGCGGGGGGATCGGACGGTGTCGGCTGCGGGCCGCCAGCGCCGTTCCACGCGGCGCCGGGGCCTGCAGCTCAGCGCGGTGCACCCCGGCGGCCGGAGCTCACCCGCCCGCTCTGGGGGCGCGGATGCCGTCGATGATGCGGGTCCAGCCGTCGGTGCCGTAACCGTCGTCGATCGCGCGGTGGTAGAGCGCCTACACTGCGCGCGGAAGCGCGGTGTCGATGCCGACTGAGTCGGCGGTGGTGTGAATGTGGTCGGCCGTCGCACCCATCATGAGAGCGGTGCTGCCCTCGCCCGGGTGCTTGCCCGCGTCGATCAGCGCGCCGAGCCCGGCGGCGTCCTCGGGCGCCATCATCTCCGGAATGGCGGCGAAGTGCTCCATGGCCTCGGGCAGGAACACCTCGGCGGTGATCCCGGCGGTCTCCACCAGTGCCGTGGCATGCACGATGCCGGCCAGCGCCGTCAGGAAGATGTCGAGGTTGGCCTGGTACATGAGCTGGGCGCGGCCCGGGTCGTCCCCGAGGAACCGCGGTTCCCCGATGCGGGCGAGGGCGTCGCGATGGACATCGAAGCTGCTCCGGTCGCCGCTGTAGTAGACGTAGGACGCTTCGGTGCCGACCATCGGCGCCGGCACCATGATCCCGCCGGCCACGAACGACGCGCCGCGGGCCGCTGCCCAGTCGGCTGCCTCGCGGGTCCGGTCCGGCGTATCCGAGCTGAGGTTGACGATCGTGCGGCCGGCCAGTGCGGTACCGACGCCGCCGAGTGCGTCCCACATCGCCTGGTAGTCGGTCAGGCTCAGGATGACCAGGTCGGCAGCCTGCACGGCGTCGGCAGGTGTGGTCGCCCACCGGGCGCCGGCGGCGACCACGCCGTCGGCGCGGCTGGGCGTGCGGTTCCACACGGTGACCGGGTGCCCGCCTGCAGCAGGCTCGCGGCCATCGCCTGGCCCATCGGGCCGAGGCCGATCACGGTGACAGCGGAATGCGTCGTCGGTGAACTCATGTGCCCCTGCTGGCCAGCACTTCCGGTGCGCGGAAGTACGCACTTTCTCCTTCGGTGCTTACCTCTGGGTTAGCGAGGAGGCCGCCGGGGCGGCCCGTGCGCCTCGGGCCGAGATCTCTGGCTGAGGGCTACAGCCCGGTAGAGGGGTCGATGAGGGCGGCCCGGGCCTCCATCCAGTTCTGGCCGGGGAGACGGCCGGCGGGCCGGCGGCTGCGGCTGCGCCGCTGAAGCCGGCGTGCGCGCATGACGGCCGGTTCCCGGTGGTGGACGGCTGCGGTCCGGGCTCCGGCCTCCCGGATCAGGGCGGCTCCGGCGGCCGGCGCTGCGCGGCTATAGGCCGAGCGAGGGGTCGAGGAGGGCGGACCGGGCCTCCATCCAGTTCTGGCCGGTGAGGCGGCGGAAGGCGCGGACGAGCAGGTCGGCGAAGTCGAAGGAGGGGTCGAGGAGCCACTGGGACTGGAGGCCGTCCCAGGTGGCGACGAACTGGCGGGCCGCCTCGCCGGGGTCGAGGCCCGGGTGGGCCGCTCCCTGCTGCTGGCGTTCGCGCACTACGGCGGCGAGGTGGGCGGCGGCCTCGCGGTTGTGCCGGATGAGGAATGCGTGGGCCGGGTGGCCGGGCGAGGTGGCGCGGCCCAGGAGAGCGGTGTGGAGGCGCATGATGTGCACCCGCTCCGGCGTGGTGGCCACGAACGCGCGCAGGCAGTCCAGGGCCCGCCCGGGGTCGATGGCCTGCGGGCGCAGCGAGGTCTGCTCGTCGGACAGCTCCAGCGCGGCGACCAGGAGGTGCTCCTTGGTGGGGAAGTGGTACAGCGCCGTGGCCTCGCTGGTCCCGGCCCGCCGGGCGACGCCGGCGGTGGTCACCTTCTCGTGCCCCTCCTCCCAGACGGTGTCGAGGACCGCTTGGGCGATGCTCCTGCGGCGCTCGGCGGAACGGGCGTAGGGGCCGCGGGGGCCGGTGGGCGCGCTGGTCATGGGGCCACCCTAAGCTCCCGCCAAATCCCGGGCCAACTCAATGTTCATCGGAAACGGCGTCTTGTGGCGTGCAGATTCCGGCGGATAGTCTGCTGATCTCTCGTGAAAACCAAGTCTCACTCAGGTTTTGCGATGGACCCGCAGTCCGGCCCGGTGCAGCGACGCAGAGGGAGTACCGCACGTGACCACGCCGACAGAGCCCGGTTCGACGGAGCCCGCCCTGGAAGACAAGGCCGCACTCGGAAGCGGAGCCGACTTCTGGACCACCAAGGCCGTCGGCGGGGTGCCGCCGATCGTCCTCACCGACGGTCCGCACGGGGTGCGCCGGCAGGCGGGGGCCACCGACCACCTGGGACTGGCCGCAAGCCTGCCCGCGACCTGCTTCCCGCCGGCCGTCGGCCTGGCGCAGAGCTGGGACCCCGGACTGGTCGGACGGGTGGGCGCAGCGCTCGGCGCCGAGGCAGGGGCGCTCGGGGTCGACGTGCTCCTGGGCCCGGGGGTCAACATCAAGCGCGACCCCCGGGGCGGGCGCAACTTCGAGTACTTCTCCGAGGACCCCTTCCTCACCGCGGCGCTGGGCGGAGCCTGGGTCGCCGGGCTCCAGGGCGCCGGCGTGGGCGCCTCGCTCAAGCACTTCGCGGCCAACAACGCCGAGCACGACCGGATGCGGTCCAGCTCCAACATCGACCCGCGCACGCTCCGCGAGATCTACCTGCGCGCCTTCCAGGAGATCGTCCGCGCGCAGCAGCCGTGGACCGTCATGTGCTCCTACAACCGGATCAACGGCGTCTACGCCGCTGAGAGCCACTGGCTGCTCACCGAGGTGCTGCGCGGCGAGTGGGGCTTCCAGGGCGCCGTCGTCAGCGACTGGGGCGCAGTGCAGGACCGGGTCGCGGCCGTCGCGGCAGGCCTGGACCTGCAGATGCCCGGCGACGGCGGCGCGAGCGACGCGCAGCTCGCCGAGGCGGCGCGGAACGACGCCGCGCTGGCCGGGGCCGTGGACACGGCGGCCGCCCGCGTGTCCGCCCTGGCAGCACGTGCGGAGGGCGGCCGGGGCGCCTTGGCGGCAGGCATCGAGGGCGCCCTAGCCGACGAGCACCACGCGCTGGCCAGGGAAGTCGCGGCCCAGTGCGTGGTCCTGCTCAAGAACGGCGGTGCGCTGCTGCCGCTCGAGCCGGGCCGGCCGCTCGCGGTCATCGGCGGGCTCGCCCGGAACCCGCGCTACCAGGGCGGTGGGAGCTCGCACGTCAACCCGACCCGCGTGGACGTCCCGCTGGAGGAGATCCGCGCGCTGGCGGGGAACGGCCGGGTGGCCTTCGCACCCGGCTACGGCGGGGAGGACAGCGCCGGCCTGGCGGACGAGGCGGTGCGCGCCGCGGCCGACGCGGATGCCGCCGTGGTCTTCCTCGGCCTCGCCGAACACCAGGAGTCCGAAGGCTTCGACCGCGACCACATCGAACTCCCCGCCGAGCAGCTCGAACTCCTCGCCGCCGTGGTGCGCGCGCAGCCCCGCACCGTCGTGGTGCTTTCACACGGAGGCGTGCTGCGGCTGGCCCCGGTCGCCGACCTCGCGCCCGCGATCCTGGACGGAGCCCTGCTGGGCCAGGCCGGCGGCGGCGCGATCGCCGACGTGCTCTTCGGCCGCACCAACCCCTCCGGGCGGCTCGGCGAGACGGTGCCCGTGCGGCTGCAGGACACCCCCGCCTACCTGAACTTCCCCGGAGAGAACTCCGCGGTGCTCTACGGAGAGGGCCTCTACGTGGGCTACCGCTGGTACGACGCCCGGGAGATGGAGGTGGCGTTCCCCTTCGGGCACGGCCTCTCCTACACCAGCTTCGCCTACTCCGGCCTCGAACTGGAGCAGGACGGCGCCGGAATCACGGCGCGCCTCACCGTCACCAACACCGGGGACCGGGCCGGCCGCGAGGTCGTGCAGTTCTACGCCGCCAAGCCCGGCTCGGCCGTGTCGCGGGCCCCGCGGGAGCTGAAGGGCTTCGCCGGGATCACCCTGGAGCCCGGGCAGAGCGGTCAGGTCAGCGTCCTGCTCTCGCGCGAAGACCTGGCGTACTGGGACGTGCGGGCCGACCGATGGGTGGTCGAGGGCGGCGGGTACGCGGTGTCGGCGGGCGCGTCCAGCCGGGACCTGCGGGCCACCGCGTCGATCGAGGTCGAGGGCGACCGGGTGCGCCTGCCGCTGACGCTGGACTCCACCCTGGGCGAGGTGATGGCCGACCCGAAGGGCGCCGCCGCGCTGGCGGAGCGCTTCGCCGCCGCCCAGCCGGAAGAGGGAGCGGAGAAGGCGATGGGAACCGACATGGCGCGCATGATGGCCTCCATCCCGCTCCGGCGCCTAGCCGCCTTCGGCCAGGAGGACATCGCCGCGACCGAGGCCCTTCTCGCCCGCATCAACGCCGAGGAGTAGCGCCCGCCGCCGCAGCGCACAGGAAGATGCGCACGGCCTGCACGCGCCGGTTGCAGAGCGGATCGGGGGCCACACCGAGCTTGGTGAAGACCGCGTTGATGTGCTTGGCCACGGCGCTCGGGCTGAGCACGAGCTCCTCGGCGATCCCGGCGTTGGAGCAGCCGTCGGCCATGAGTCCGAGCACCTCGCGCTCGCGCGGGGTGAGCCGGGCGACGGGGCGGACCGGGGCCGGCGGCGCGGGCGCCGGGCGGGCCGGCGCGCCAGGGGCGGGCCTCATCCGGCCTCCCGGGGTGCTCCTGCAGGGGTGTCGAGGTCGGACAGCACCGCATAGACCGCGGTGTGCACGGGGACGGCCCCGGGGGCGGGCTCGGCGCTGAGCTGCTGGTAGCGGTCGAGGACGCCGGTGAGCTCCTCGCGGAGGCCGTCCAGCTGGCCCGCGGTGAGCCGCATCGGGTTGCTCGCCATGGCCGACCGGCCGCGCCACGCGTCGGGCAGGCGGTGCCGCCCGTCGATGAAGGCCCGGACGACGCGGGCATCGCGGTCCAGCACGGTGCGCGCGAAGGAGTCCTGCGCGTCCGACACCTCGGGGGCGTCCCCGGCGCCGGGGGAGTAGCCGATCGGCACCGCAGCCAGCCGCCACGGGCGCACCCGCCCCCGGCCGCCCCCCGTCTCCTCGGCGAGCCCGTACTTGCCGAGGAGGCCGAGGTGGTAGGAGCAGGTCTTCGGTGACAGGCCCAGCTCAGCCGCAGCGGCGGTGGCCGTGACCTCCCCGTCCCGGCGCAGCAGGTAGAGCAGGTCCAGACGGGCCGGATGGGCGAGGGCGCGTAGCCGCATCGGCTCGGAAGAAGTGTTCTCAGAAGGCATGTTCCGATACTGCGCGCGGTGGAACCGCCGCGTCAACCTGCACTTTCGTGTACCTGGTGCGCTCTCGGGCCGCGGCCCGTCTCCCCGCTGCGGGGCCCGCTTCTACACTCGGGGCATGAACCAGAGGGGGCACCGCGCGCAGCGTCCTGGCCGCGTCACGATCAAGGATGTCGCGCGGGAGGCGGGGGTGTCGCCGTCCACGGTGTCGCACGCGTTCTCGGGGCGCCGCGCGATCAGCGGCGAGACCAAGGAGCGGGTCTTCGCCGCCGCCAGCCGGCTCGGCTACAGCGCCGACCCGCACGCCCGGTCCATGCGCACCGGCCGCTCCGAGATGATCGGCCTGGTCCTGCGGCCCCGGTTCGCGGCGACGGGCGCGCCGGAGAGCTCGGAGACCTTCAACCGGCTCGCCGGCAGCGCCGCCACCGAGTGCCTGCGCCGCGGGATCGGCCTGGTCCACGTGCCCGACCCGACCCGCGACAACCACGCCGCCGTCCCGATGGACGGCTGCATCATCGCCCACCCCTATGCGAGCGATCCGATGATCGACCTGCTGTCGGGCCGGGGCGTCCCGATCGTCTGCGCCGACCCCGACCCGGACCGGCCGGACCTGCCGTGGACCGTGGGGGTCGACTACGCCGCGGGGATGCGGGAGGTCTTCGACGCTCTGGACGCCGGCCCCGGTGAGCGGGTGTGGCTCCTGCCCGGGTCGGAGGAGAACGCGTGGAACCGGGAAGCCCGGCGGGTGTACGCGCAGTGGTGCCGTGAACGGGGCGCACCGCCGGAGGTGCACGTCCTCAGCGAGAGCCTCTCGCCGGAGGAGACGGAGGGCGCCGTCTCCCGCCTGATCGCGGAGCACGGGGCCCCCGCGGCCCTCGTCTACTCGCTGAGCAAGTCAACCCCGGCGGTGCTGCGGGCACTGTCCGCAGCGGGGCTCAGCACGCCGGACGGCATCCGGCTCGCGACGCTCACCGACTCGTCCTTCTCGCGCGCAGCGCAGCCCCCGATCACCGCCCTCGACCTCAACCACGAAGGGCTCGCCTCGGCGGCGGTCGCGCTGCTGATCGCGCAGATCTCCGGCGCCGAGCCGCCGCGCCCCCCGGGGAGCGTCGCCCCGGCGCTGAACCTGCGTGCGTCGACCCGCCGCAGGTAAAGGACGCGGGGTCGGTCTTGACGTGATGGCGCTCACGGGGGCACACTCGGCTGAATCAAATCGATTTGACGACCGTGCTCCCCACCCCCTTCGCGAGAGGCCCAGCCATGTCAGCTGATGCCGCGTCCCAGCAGGACGAGCAGGTCCTGCACCATCCGCGGGCGTTCGAACCCGCAACGATCGTCCTGACGGTCGCCCTCGCGGCGGTGGGCGCGTTCATCGGGATCCACCTCATCACCCAGCTCGGCATCTCCACCCACACCTCCGTCATCGGCGCGCTCATCGCGATGCTGATCGGGCGGCTCGGGTTCCTGGGCCTGGGGAGGTTCCGCGACGTTCACCGGCAGAACCTCGCGCAGACCGCGATCTCCGCCGGCACCTTCGGGGCGGCCAACGCGCTGATCGTGCCGCTGGCGATCACTTGGGCGTTCGGCCGTGCGGACCTCATCTGGCCGATGCTGATGGGCGCCGCGGGCGGGCTGTTCGTCGACGCCTGGATCCTCTACCGCGCGTTCGGCTCGAAGTTCCTCTCCGCGCGCGGCGCATGGCCGCCCGGGGTTGCCGCCGCGGAGGCGATCAAGGCCGGCGACCAGGGCGGGCGCCGTGCAGCGGTGCTGCTGGGCGGCGGCGTGGTCGGGTTCGTCCTCGCCTGGTTCGGCCTCTCCGCGTCGGCCGCCGGCGTCGCCCTGATCGGCAACGTCGTCGCGCTGCTCATGTTCGGCCTCGGCCTGCTGGTGGTGCAGTACTACGGCCTGATCCCCGGCCTCGCGGACTTCTCCCTGGCCGACAACTACATCCCGCACGGGATCATGATCGGAGCCGGGGTCGTCGCCCTGGTCCAGGTGGGCTTCATCCTCGCCGGCCGGCGCAAGGGCGGCTCGCGGGAGGAGCCGGCCGAGTCCGATCCCGCCCAGCGCGACACCGTTGCCCCGCGCCAGCTGGGCACCGGCCTGGGCTCCGGGTTCACCATGTTCATCCTGATCGGCGTCCTGCTCGCGATCGTCTCCGGGCTGTGGGCGGAGATGTCGGTGCCCGAGCTGATCGGCTGGGTGCTCTTCGCCGCCGTCGCGGCCTTCGTCAGCGAGCTGATCGTGGGGCTGGCGGCCATGCACGCGGGCTGGTTCCCGGCCACCGCGATCACGCTGATCTTCCTGATGCTGGGGCTCCTCCTCGGCTTCCCGCCCGAGGCGCTGCTCGTGCTGGTGGGCTACACCGCCGCGACCGGCCCCGCCTTCGCCGACATGGGCTACGACTTCAAGACCGGCTGGATCCTGCGCAAGGTCCACTCGCGGCACCCCGCCTACGCGCGCTACGAGCTCTCCGGCCGCAAGCAGCAGTACTACTCGGCGATGATCGGCTTCGTCGTGGCCCTCGGCATGGTCGCGCTGCTCTGGCAGCCCTACTTCGACGCGGGCCGGATCCCGCCGGTCGCGGAGGTCTTCGCCGGCACCATCAAGGTCGGGCTCACCAATACCGAGGCGCTGCAGACGATGGCGCTGTGGGGCCTGCTGGGCGCGGCGCTCCAGGCGGCGGGCGGCGCCAAGCGGCAGATGGGGGTCATGCTCGCCACCGGCCTGCTCATCGCGGCGCCCTACGCAGGATGGCTGGTCCTGGGCGCCATCGCCCTCCGGCTCGCCGTGGTGCGGATCCGGGGCAGGCAGGCCGAGGAGAGCCTCCAACTGGTCGGCGCGGGGATCATCACCGGCGACGCGTTCGCCTCCCTGGGGCAGGTCTTCCGCTAGCGCCCGACGAACCGCCCCCCAGCACACGCACGCGGCACCAACCACGGACGAGGAAAGTGGCAGAGGAATGAAGGCAGGAACACGCATCTCCGTCGACGTCGGAGGAACGTTCACCGACGTGGTGCGGCTCGACCCGGCGACGGGTGCGCTGCGGTTCGAGAAGGTCCCGACCACGCCGGAGGCGCCCAAGCAGGGCGTCCTCAACGCCTTCGGCAAGGCGGAGACCGGGATCCGCGAGGTGGAGACGTTCAACCACGGCTCCACGCTGGGGCTGAACTCCCTGCTCACCCGGACCGGGGCGAGGATCGCGGTCATCGGCACGCAGGGCTTCCGCGACGTCTACCTGCTGGGCCGGGCCGGCAGCCCGGTCATGTACGACATCACCTTCCGCAAGCCGGAGGCGCTCGTCCGCCGCCGCGACACCTTCGAGGTCGCCGAGCGGACCCGGTACGACGGCACGCTGCACACCCCCCTGGACCGGGACAGCGCGCTCGAGGTCGCCCGCGCGATCGCGGAGGGCGGCTACCAGGGGGTCGCCGTCGGCTTCCTGCACTCCTACGCCAACCCGGCGAACGAGATCGCGATGGGGGAGATCCTGCGCGAGGCCGTACCGGACGCCGAGGTGACGCTGTCCCACCAGCTCTCCCGCGAGTACCGGGAGTACGAGCGCACCAGCACCGCCGTGCTGGACGCCTACATCAAGCCGATCATGCGCCGGTACCTCACCGAACTGAGCCGGGACCTGCAGGACGCGGACTTCAGCGGCCGGTTCCTCATGTCCCGCTCCGGCGGCGGCGCGATGACCGCGGCCGCAGCCGCCGAGCAGCCCGTCAACCTGATCCTGTCCGGCCCGGCGGGCGGTGTGGTGGGCGCCGCCGCGCTCTCCCGAGAGCTCGGCGAACCGAACGTCATCACCATCGACATGGGCGGCACGAGCCTGGACGCCTCGCTCGTCCTGGACCACGAACCGGTCCTGTACCAGGGCGCCTCCTTCGAGGGCCTGCCGATCAACACGCCGTCGCTGTACATCCACACCATCGGCGCCGGCGGCGGCTCGCTCATCTCTCTGGACAAGGCCGGCGCGCTGCAGGTGGGGCCGCAGAGCGCGGGCGCGGTCCCGGGGCCCGCCGCCTACGGGCGCGGCGGCGAGCAGGCCACCTTCACCGACGCCGCGGTCGCCATGGGATACATGGGCGCCGACCTGGCACTGGGCGGGGACCTCGTCCTGGACGAGCAGAAGGCGCGGCAGGCGCTGGCTCCCGTGGCGGCGGCGCTGGCGATGGAGCCGGAGGAGCTGGCCCGCGGCGCCGTGCAGATCGCGAACATGAAGATCGTGGGGGCGGTCCGGTCGATCACCGTCGACCTGGGGCGCGACCCGCAGGACTTCGCGCTGATGGCGTTCGGCGGCGGGGGCGGCCTGGTCGCCGCCGACGTCGCGCGCGAACTGCGGATCCCCCGGGTGGTCGTCCCGCCCGGCCAGGGGGCGTTCTCGGCCCTGGGGATGCTCATGGCCGACGTCCAGCACGACTTCGCCCGGACCGCGGTGCGGGCGCTGGACTCCCTCGACCGGGACTTCTTCGAGTCGACGTATGAGGAGATGGAGGCCGAAGGCGGTGCGGCGCTGGACGGCGAGGGGTTCGCACCGCCGGCGCGCGCGTTCCACCGGTCCGTGGACGTGCGCTACCAGGGCCAGGAGCACTCCGTGACAGTGCCCTATCCGCAGGGCCGGACCGACGTGGCGGCGGCGGTCGCCGAGGAGTTCGCGGTGCTGCACCGGCGCATGTACGGCCACACCATGACCGACCCGGTCGAGGTGACGACGCTCCGGGTCAACGCGGTGGGCGTGGTGGACAAGCCCGCCTGGCCGGCGGCGCAGCCGCGCGGGGACGGCGCCCCGTGGCCGGCGCTCACGCGCACCGTGCACGCGGGCGGCGAGCCCGCGAAGTACCCGGTCTACACCCGCGAGGCCCTGCACGCCGGCGACGAGATCCCCGGCCCCGCGATCATCGCCGAGCACACCGCGACGACCGTCCTGCACGAGGGGGACACGCTCCGCGTGGGCGGCCTGGGCGAGCTCGTCATCACCATCGGCGCACAAGGAGTCTGAGACATGAGCAACCCCGTCACCCTCGAAGTGATCCGCCACGCGCTGATCGCGAGCGCCGACGAGATGGCCCGCAACCTCTGCCGGACCGCCTACAACACCGTCGTCTACGAGATCCACGACTACGGGATCGGCCTGCACGACGCCGCCGGCGACGTCGTCGCCGACTCGCCCGGGCTGGCCATCTCGACCGGGGCGAACGACTACGGGATCAAGAAGTCGCTGGAGTTCCTGGGCATCGACGAGATGCGCGAGGGCGACGTCTTCCTGCTCAACTACCCGTACTGGTCCTCGGCGCACACCCTCGACCCGCTCGTCTTCGCCCCCGTCCACCACGGCGGCGAGATCATCGGGTTCTCGTCCTGCCGCGTGCACGTGCTCGACCTCAAGCAGAAGAACGCCGGCTACGTCCTGGACTCCACCGACGCCTACCAGGAGGGGATCGTGTTCCCCGCCAGCCGGCTCTACCGGGAGGGTGCGCCTAACGACGACGTCCTCAACCTCATCCGCTTCAACTCGCGGATGCCCGAGCGCACCCTGGGCGACATCCAGGCCCAGGTCTCGGCGTGCTGGAGCGGCATGCAGCGGATGAAGGAGCTGGCGGCCAAGTACGGCGCCGCCGTGCTGAGCGAGGCGATGGCCGACATCCAGGCCCACGGCGAGCGCCTGGCCCGGATCGCGCTGGCGGAGCTGCCCCGGGGCAGCTGGACGGCCGAGGACTTCGTGGACAGCGACGGCATCGACCTCGACACGCCGCTCAAGCTCAAGGTGACGGTGTCGGTCACCGACGAGGAGATGGTGATCGACTGGACCGGCAGCGAGACGGGCGTCAAGGGCCCGTTCAACCTGCCCGTGGGCAAGACGCTGGCGCTGTCCGGCCTGGTCTTCAAGTCCCTCACCACTCCGGACTCGCCGGTGGCGGCGGGGAACTTCGCGCCGCTGCGCGTGGTGACGGAGCCGGGCTCGATCATGCACGCGCTCGACCCCATGCCGACCTTCACCCAGTGGACCGGGATCCTCGCCGGCGAGGTGGTCCTCAAGGCGCTGGCCCAGGGGATGCCGGACCGCATCCCGGCGTGCTCGGGCGGGGACGTCTCCTCCATGATGGGCTGGGGTACCGACCCGCGGACCGGCCAGGCGTGGCTGGAGGCCACCAACGAGGCGATCGGCTACGGCGGCCACCGGGCCGGCGACGGCGAGGACGGCATCATGCACCTCACGCAGCCGGGCTGCCGCAACAACCCGGTGGAGGTCCTCGAGACGAAGGCGCCCCTGTTCATCGAGTCCTACGGGTATGTCCCCGACTCGGGAGGGGCCGGCCTGCGCCGCGGCGGGGTGGGGGTGCACCGCCACTACCGCTTCGAGGCCGACTCCACCGGCATCTGCCTCGTATCGAAGACCAAGTCCGCGCCCTGGGCGCTCGAAGGCGGGCAGGAGGGGCGGCCGGCGCGCATCGTCCTCGACGAGGGGACCGCAGACCAGGTCGTCACGCGCGGCGGGACCTATCCGCGCCCGGCGGGGACGCGCCTGAACAACTACACCGGTGGTGGCGGCGGCTACGGTGACCCGCTGGCCCGCGAGCCGGGCAGCGTGCTCGACGACGTGCTCGACGGCTACGTGTCGCCAGACGCCGCCGCAGCGGAATACGGCGTGGTGCTCGCGGGCGGCGGGGCGGCTGCCGGAACCGCCGGGGTCGACGCCGAAGAGACGGCGCGCGTCCGCGCCCGGCTGCAGCAGTCGCGCGGGCGGGCCGTGCAGGAGGGCGGCGCATGAGGGCGGCTCAGCAGGGAGCCGGAGGCGCGGACGCGCTGGTGCTCCGCAACGGCCGCTTCCTGGACCCCGGCACCGGCGAGGCCGTTGAAGGCGATCTGCGCATCGAGGGCGGCGCCATCGCCGAGATCGGCGAGGTGGGCGCCGCGGGCGCCGGCCCCTCCGTCGACCTCGGCGGTGCGACCGTGGTCCCCGGGCTGATCGACGCGCACTTCCACGCCTACGCCGCCGGGATGGGCGGGATCATGATGGCCACCCGCACCATGAGCTACGTGGTGATCAACGGCGTGAACCGGCTCACCGCCGCGCTGCGGCGCGGCTTCACGACGGTGCGCGACGTGGCCGGCGGCGACATCGGGCTGCAGCAGGCGATCGACCGCGGCATGGTGAGCGCCCCCCACTACCTCTTCAGCGGGAGGGTGCTCAGCCAGACCGGCGGGCACGGCGACGTGCGGCCGGCTGAGCACGACCTGCACGCGGGGTGCGACCACACCCACGAAGTGGTGGATGGCGTCGACAACCTGCGGCGGGCGGTCCGCGAGCGGCTGCGCACCGGGTCGCACGTCATCAAGGTCATGGCCTCGGGCGGGGTGATCTCGCCGACCGACCCGCTGGCGGTGCCGCAGTACTCGGCCGAGGAGATCGCCGCCGTGTGCGAGGAGGCCGGCCGGCGCGGCAGCTACGTCGCCGCGCACGCCTACTCCGCCGAGGCCGTCGTGCACGCGGTGGCCAACGGCGTGCGCTCGGTCGAGCACGGCAACCTCATCGACGCGGAGGCGGCACGGGTGATGGCGGAGCACGGGGCCTACCTCGTGCCGACGCTGGCCGCCTACGACGCGATGAACCGCCGCGGCGAGGCGGCGGGCCTGACACCGGTGGGGCGTGCGAAGAACGCCGAGGTGCTCTCGGCCGGCCAGGACGCGGTCCGGCTGGCCCGGGACGCCGGCGTGCGCGTGGGCTTCGGGACGGACCTCATGGGCGACCTGGAGGACGAGCAGCTGCGCGGCATCGCGCTGCAGGCCCGGGTGCTCGAACCGCTGGAGCTGCTGCGCTCCATGACCGTCGTCAACGCCGACCTGATCAGGGACCCGGGTCGGGGCCGCCTGGCGGTGGGCACCCCGGCCGACCTGGTGGCACTCCAGGCTGACCCGCTGCGCGACCCGAGCGTGCTGTGGGACCAGTCGCGCCCCAGGACGGTGGTCAAGGTGGGCGCGGTCGTCTGGGACGAGCGCTGAACACCCGCCCCGGCGCCGGCCCGCGGGGCCGCGCCGGGGCGGCAGTGCCCGGGCGACGCCCCAGGCGAACGACGCCCCAGGCGAGCGCAGTTCGGCAGACCAGGAGGAGCCGGTCGGCGGCGGTGGCCCGGTTAGGGCGCGGCGCCCCCGGGCCGGAGCACTGCGGGGGCCTCGGCGCCTGAGCCGGCGGGGCGGTGGCGTACCGTCGTACCCCTGCCGCCGTCCACCTGGGGCGTCCATGGGTGAGAGATCGACTCCGCCGGTCAACTGGGCCGGAAACGTCGCCTTCGGCTGCGGCGGTATCCGGCGCCCCGCGACTCTCGGTGAACTGCGCCGCCTCGTTGCGCGCAGTCCCAGGGTGCGGGCCCTGGGCGCCGGCCACTCGTTCAACCGGGTCGCCGACTGCGACGGCGTCCTGGTCCGCCTGGACCGCCTGCCGCCCGAGGTCGCCATCGACCCGGACGCGTCCACGGTGACCGTGGCCGCGGGGATGCGCTACGCCGACGTGGCGGCCGCCCTCGACCGCAGCGGATACGCCCTGGCCAACCTGGCCTCCACCGCCCAGATCTCGGTCGCCGGCGCCTGTGCGACCGCCACGCACGGCTCCGGGGACTCCCAGCCCTGCCTGTCCTCCGCCGTGTCCGCGCTGCAACTCGTCGCCGCCGACGGCAGTCTGGTGGAACTGTCCGCCGCCGAGCACCCGGACGTCTTTCCCGGCGCAGTGGTCTCCCTGGGCTCGCTCGGGGTGGTCACCCGGATCACCCTCGCCGTCGAGCCGTCCTTCCGGGTCCGCCAGCAGGTGCGGACCCGGGTGCCGCTGGACGAGCTGGCGGACCGCTTCGACGACGTGTTCGGGGCCGCCTACAGCGTCAGCGCCTTCACCGACTGGCGCAGCGGCAGCGCCGCGGTCTGGCTCAAGCACCGCACCGACCGTCCCGCCGGTCCGTGGCGGGGCGGCCGCGCGGCCCCGGCTGCGGTGCACCCGGTCCCCGGTGGGTCCGCGCGCGCCTGCACCGAGCAGGGCGGCCGCGCCGGACCGTGGCACGAGCGGCTGCCGCACTTCCGCCCCGAAGCGGCACCCGCCAGCGGCGACGAGCTGCAGTCCGAGTGCTACCTTCCGCGCGCGGCGGCCCCGGCCGCCATCGCGGCCCTGCACTCCATCGGCGGCGCCCTCGCCCCGGCCCTGCGGACCGCCGAGGTGCGGACGGTCCGCGGCGATGACCTGTGGCTGAGCCCGGCCTACGCCCGCGACTCCGCCGCCTTCCACTTCACCTGGACCAGCGACGCCGCAGCGGTCCTGCCCGCCCTCGCCGCAGTCGAGGAGGCACTGGCCCCTCTGGGAGCCCGCCCGCACTGGGGCAAACTCACCGCGTCCGAGCCCGAGGCCGTGATCGCCCACTACCCCCGCGCCGGCGACTTCGCCCACCTGTCCCGCACCATGGACCCCGACGGCAAGTTCCGCAACGCCTTCACCGACGCACTCTTCCCCCGCTGAGTCCGGACCTCTCCGCTCAGTCGCTTCCGCTGTCGGCCTCCCACACCAGCCATTTCCCGTCGATC
This sequence comes from Nocardiopsis coralliicola, assembly GCF_054779695.1. Taxonomy (NCBI): domain Bacteria; kingdom Bacillati; phylum Actinomycetota; class Actinomycetes; order Streptosporangiales; family Nocardiopsidaceae; genus Nocardiopsis; species Nocardiopsis coralliicola. The sequence goes on from NZ_BAAGXT010000001.1 coordinate 306,263, forward strand.
TCGGCGTCGAGGTCCACGCCCCGGTGCCGGGCCAGGAGGAGCAGCTGGCAGAACACGTCGGCGATCTCCGCGCCCACCGCGGCGTCGCGTTCGGCCTGGGACAAGCCCTTGGCGCGGGCCTGCCCGTCGGCCATCAGGACGGCCTGGGTGAGTTCACCGACCTCTTCGTGCACTTTGAGGAGGTGCCAGTCGGCGGTGCGGTCGATGCCGTATGCGGCCGCGTAGCGCGCCGAGACGCCGTCGAGCCGTTCAGCGAGGCGGGGCAGGTCCACGTGTGCGTCTCCGTACTCCGGGTGGTCGGGGAAGGCGGCGGGTCAGGGCCGGGCAGGCGTGCCTGGCGGGTTGGCGAGGAGGTCGGATGCGGTGCCGGAGGCGAGGGAGCCCCCGGGGAGGCCGAGCCAGGCGGCGGTGGAGGCGCCGATGTCGGCGAGGGAGGCGAGGTCGGCGCCGCGGCCCGGCTGTCCGGGGCGGCCGGCGGCGGCGAGGACGGGAACCGCCTCGCGGGTGTGGAAGGCGTGCCCGATGCCCGGGTCGTTGCCGTGGTCGCCGGTGATGACCAGCAGGTCGGAGGGGCCGAGGCGGGCGGTGAGTTCGGGCAGGCGGCGGTCGGCCGCCTCCAGCTGGTCGGCGAAGGCCGCATGGTCGCGGGAGTGGCCGGCGAGGTCGGTCTGCTGCACGTTGGCCACCGTCAGGCCGCGCCCGGCCGCGTCGGCGGTGAGGTCGAGGATGCGGTCGGTCTCCACCGCCGGGCGCCGGTCCACCGCGCGGTCGGTGACCAGCAGGTCCGCCGCCTTGCCGACCAGGGTGACCGGATGGCCGTGCGCCGCGGCCACCTCGTGCAGCTGGCGGGCGTGGTCGACCGCGGCGCCCAGGTGCTGCACGCGGAGTCCGCCGTTGCGGTAGAAGCCGCTGGCCGGGGTGTCCAGTCCGACCGTGCCGCCGTCGCCCGCACGCACCGACGCGCGCAGCGGCTGCTCAGCGTGCCCGCCGACCGCGATGACGCGGGCGACCGGGGCCGCGGCGCGCACCGTGCGCGCGATCGACAGGATCTGCTCGAAGGACAGGTCCTCCAGGCGCCCCGACACGTTCCAGTTGAGTCCGGGGTCGGCTTCGAGGTTGTCGTGCACGAGCGCCGCGCCGTCCACCACCAGCACCGGACCGCCGTCCAGCGGGGCGACCCGGTGCCCGGCCGCGCGCAGCGCACCGGTGACGGAGCCCTGCGACTCCGCGAGCCGGCGCAGCACCACGTGCGACATGTCGGCGCCCATCAGGGTCTGGTGCCCGGCAAAGGAGTCCGCCCCCGGATAGCCCAGGCCGGAACGGGCGCCGCGGGCGCGCAGCAGCGGGGCCGGCGGCGCCAGGACACCGCTGAGGTCGGGCCGGACCTCGACCAGTCCCAGGCCGGCGAGGTGGGGAACCTCCAAGGGGCGCCCCCGGGCCGACGCCGACCAGCGTGCCACCGACCCCAGGGTGTCGGCGGCCGCGTCGTCCGGGCGCAGCGCTCCCGCGTCGGCCAGGGCGCCGGCGCCCAGGCCGTCCAGGACCAGCAGGGTGGCCGACCGCCGCGGTGTGCTCATGCGACGCGCCCTCCGCTCGAATCGAAGATGCCGTCGAGCACCGGGCCGCTGCCGCCCACTCCGGACACCACGGCCACCCGGGACCGCGTGACGAACACCTGGGTGCGGAAGGCCATCACGGCCGTGTCGCCCACCTGGGCGCGCACCCCCTCGGCGTGCCAGTCGAAGCGCCGGTAGTAGTCGATGGCGTCCGCCGGCGCCGAGTGCAGAGTCGCGTGCTGGGGCCCGGAAGCGGTGTCCACCAGCAGGCCGCGCTCGTGGCCGCGGCTGTAGAACCCGCCGCCCGCCACGCTGGGGGCGGTGCCCAGCTGGGCGATCTCGGAGACATAGACCATCGCGGGCTGCTCGGCCAGGCCGGGGTCCTCGGCGTGCTGCGGAGTGGTCCCGGTCAGAGCGTGGCCGGGCTCGCCCATACGGCCCCCTGCCGCCGCGATCTGCGGGATGGTGCTGACGCTGGTGTGGCTGGGCAGCGAGAGCAGCGGGTCGATCCCGTCGGCGCGCAGCGCTTCGGCGGCCGCGTACACGCGCTTCATCGTGGCGGTCGGCCGCGGGCGGCGGCTCGCGGTGTCGAAGCTGATGCAGGGGAAGCCGGTGGCGCCGGCGATCTCGACCCCGGGCAGCTTCCGGGCCAGTTCCACCGCCCCCGGGACGTCGTCGGGATCGAATCCGCCCTCCTGGCCGGGGAAGGTGGCCTCCGGGGCGCCGCGGACGCGCAGCAGCACCGGCTGGCGCCGCCCCAGCGCCGCGGCGGCCTCCGCCACCGCCTCCAGGTTTCCGGTGTCGAACACGGTGACGTAGGCCGGGTCGAGGCCGAGGATGTCGGGCAGCCGCCGCCGCGGGATCTGCACCAGGTGGCCGACGTTGCCCAGCTGCGCTCCGCCGCCGGCCAGCATGCGCGCCTCCCGGTGGTCGATCGCGGCCCCCGCCGGGATCGACGCGGCGACCGTGGCCGTCACCAGCGGGTTGCGCCCGTACTGCTTGGCCACGAACCACAGGCCGATTCCGTGCTCGTCCGCCGCGGCGGCCAGCGCAGCGCTGTTGCGGCCGACCGCGTCGCGGTCGATCACGTAGGTATCGGGGTCGATCTGCCCGGACCGGTGGAGGGCGACGGCGGCGTCGATCAGGGCAGGGTTGCGCCGCTCGGTGATCGGCAGGAACATCAGTCCTCCTCGTGGGCGAGGGCGGCGCGCAGGATCGACTCGGTGAGGGCCGCGCCGGCGCGCATCGGGTTGATGCGCACCGCCCAGTCGCGCAGGTCGGGCCGGTCGGCCAGCGCCGAGGAGGAGAGCCGGTAGACCAGCGGGGTGATCTCGAAGCGGGAGTTGGAGCCCACCGGGTAGGGGGCGGCGCCGTAGCGCGCCGCCCGCTCCGGAAGCCCCGCCGCGGCGGGGCGGTCCAGGAGCGCGATCACGCACAGGTCCTGGGCGTTGGCCAGGCGGGCGTCCACCACCCCGGGCACACTGCCGCCGGCCAGCCGCTCGGCCAGCTCCTCCGCCGCCTCAGACTGCGCCGCCCAGTTCAGCGGCACCATGACCAGCGCCTGCAGCGCGGCGAGCGCCTGGTGGCCCTGGACCTGTCCGCCGCCGGAGTAGTTGGCCGCGCGCACCCGCTCGATCAGCGCGCCGTCGCCCAGCACCACCCCGACCCCCTCCGGGCCGTGCAGTTTGAACAGGGAGAACGCGGACAGGTCCGCGCCCATCTCGACGCCGGTCCGCGGGGTGCGGTAGACGGCGTAGTTGTCGTCCACCACGGTGCGGCGCCCCGCGGCCCGCGCGGCGGCGACGACGTCGCCGGGCAGGTGGCGGTCGGTGAGGCGCTGCCGGGTGTGCTGCACGTAGACCCACCGGGCCGGGTCGGCGGCCAGTACCGCGCCGAGCGCCGCCGGATCGTCGAAGTCGACGCGGACGACCTCGGCGCGGGCGTCGCGGAAGGCGGCGCCGGTGGTGGCGTAGTCGGGCGCGTCGTGGGCGACGATCCGGCGTGCGCCACCGCTCCACGGCCCCGCGGACAGGGCGGCGCGGATCGCCCCGGTGCCGGCGCCCTGCACCAGGGCGGCGGCCTCGGCGCCGAACGCGGCGGCCAGGGCCTCCTCGGCCCGGCGGGTGGTGTCCGGGCGGCCCAGTCCGGGGACGACGCCGGCGTCGCTGCGGAACAGCGCCGCGTCGGGGAACCGGTCGGCGACGGCGGCGACCAGGCGCTGCTGCATCTGCGCTGCCTCGGCGGCCGTGGCGACCGGGAGCGGAGCGGTTGCGGGCAGCGCCGGAGGCGTCCCCGTGGTCGGTGTCATGCGTTCTCCTCACCGTCGAGCCACCGCAGCGCGTTGGCGCGGTAGAGCAGGTCGAGGGTCGGTCCGTCAACGCCGCGGTCGGCGAGCGCGCGGCGGAAGGGGCCGAGCACGTGCCCGAACCCCTGTCCGCCCCGGGCGGCCAGGTAGGCGTCGCGGGAGATGTCATTGCTGAGCAGGATGCGGTCGGCATGCCCGGCGCCGATCAGGGCCAGGATCAGGTCGGCCCGGACCGCGTCGCTCTGGTAGGCGGCCTTCCCGGCGGTGTCGAAGGCGACGTAGGCGCCTCGCGCCGCCAGCTCCCGGTGCTGTGCCGGATCGTCGAGCAGGTCCTGGTGCCCGATGGCGACGCGGTGGGCGGGCAGCCCCGTCGAGGTCAGCAGTGCGAGCTGTTCCAGCCCGCCCTGGCCCAGGTGGGCGTGGGTGGACACGGGCAGCCCGGCCGCCTGGGCGGCATGCCCGGCGGCCAGCAGGCTGATCCGTTCGGCCGGGCGCGCGGCCGGCCCGCTGCTGCCGATCTCGCCGAGCACCCCGGGGCGGATCCCGGTGCCGCCGAGCCCGCCGACCGCCTCCGCGGTGAGCAGGTCGGCGGCGGCCGCGACCGAGGGGCCCGGCTCCCCGGCCGGGTGGAACCGCTCGTGGTACCAGCCGGTGGCGACCACCACGTTGACGCCGGAGCGCTCCGAGATCGCGCGCACCGCGGCGGCGTCGCGGCCCATTCCGCGGCAGGTGAGGTCGACGACGAGCGCCAGGCCGTGCTCGTCGGCGGCCCGCGCCAGCTCGGCGGCGACGTCGTCGGACGCGGTGAGCGCGCCCTCCGGGTCGCCCGGCCCCGACAGGTCGATGTGCAGGTGTTCATGGGCCAGGACGGCGCCCGCGACCGCGGACGCCGCCACCGTGCGGCCGGTGGCGGTGGGAATGCTCATGTCAGCGGCGTGAACAGCCCCACCAGGTGGAGCAGGTTGAGGATGATGCCGGACACGATGACCGCCGCCGGTCCGGTGGCCATCCGCACCACCGGGCGGCCCAGGGCCTCGTTGAACAGGTACAGGCCGCCGACCAGGGCGATGCCGAGGCCGTCGCCCATGGCCAGGCCGGCCATCAGCGAGCCGACCAGGATGGCCAGGGACAGCGACTCGGTGATCGCGTTGCGGATGTGGTCGGCCGCGTCGCGGATGCTGGGCCAGCGCTGCAGCCAGCGGCCGACTGCGCTGAGCAGGTAGACCTCGGCTCCCATCACGATGGCGCCCAGCACGAAGGCCGCCGCGAGTGCGAGCGGCCAGGAGTCGGTGAACAGGTGCACCAGGTACCCGATCGGGTACACGAAGGTGAACCCCGCCATCGCGTAGGCGCCCGAGGCGAGCGCGGTGGTGGCGATCAGCGGGATGAAGCCGAAGGCGCGCAGGAAGTCCACCTGCGCGGCCTCGGCGTAGGAGCCGTCGGCGACCAGGAAGCTGGTGGCCTCCCCGCCGCCGAAGATGCCGCTCGCGGCCAGCGCGGCGACCAGTCCGCCGAGCACGGCCAGCCAGCCGGCGTTGCGGCGGAGGCGGTCGGCGTTGGGCCCGAACAGCTGGTCGGTGGCCGCGGCGGTGGCGGCCTGCTGCTCGGCGTGGGCCGCGCGCTCCTCGTGGCTCTGCGCGGCCAGCCGCGCCTCCTCCTCCCGGCGGGCGGAGCGGTCCTGGGCGACCGCGAAGCCCAGCAGCATGATCACGCCCAGCGCCATGGCCAGCGATCCGGGGAACATGTCCGGCCACAGCTGCATCGAGGCCACCGTGACCGCCATCTCGGCGACCAGGGTGATGAGGCCCTTCACGCGGCCGAACTGCCGGGTGATGGCCAGCACGGGGAAGAGCGCGAACAGCCACAGGATGGGCGTCGAGATCTCCTGCAGGGCGGTGATGAAGTCGACCGGCAGCCCGGTCGCGATCGCGTTGGCGGCGTTGAGGCCGAAGGCGCAGACCGCGCCCCATGCGGCACCGGCCAGCGCGGCCAGCCACCGCCAGGGTGCCAGCAGCCCCAGGATCTCCACCGGCAGGAACACCAGCCACGGGTTGAGCACCCCGGTGGACAGCGCCATGGGGGCGCCCAGGCCGAAGATGAAGCCGGCCGAGACTCCGAAGACGATGGTCGCGGTCGCCAGGCGGGTCGAGCGCCCCTGGATGTAGTCCAGCAGGAACGGCCGGGCGCCGTCGTTGAACACCGCCAGGGCGGCGTTGGCGATCAGTGCGGCGAACGCGCACACCACGATGACCAGGCCGGACTGCCAGAGGTCGAAGGAGACGCTGGCGGCGCCGGCGGCAGCGGCGAACCCCATGGCTCAGTCCCCCCGGTGGGCGTCCAGCCGCGACCAGAGCCGCGGCACGATGTCGTCGACCTGGTCGAGGGCAAAGCCGAAGGCCAGGTTGCCCGCGGCGACCGCCGCGTCGAGGTCGGCGTCGGAGGGCAGGCCGCGGCCGAAGGTGTGGGCCTTGTCCGAGCCCAGCAGCCCCACCAGCACCCCCAGGCTCGCGCCGGCCCCGGTGTGGCAGGTGCCCAGGTAGTAGTCGGCGCCTCCGGACCGCAGCAGGGCGGCGGCCTCCATGTCGGTACCCACACGGACGCTGTCGCCGTCCCGCAGCAGCGGACGCAGCGCGTCGGCCACTTCCTGCTTGGCGACTCCTCCGGTGATCAGCTTCATCGCTACTCCTTCGCTGCGGTGTGGGCGAGTGTCCCGATGTGCAGGGTGAGGTACTGCTGCTCTGCTGCGGAGAGAGGGGTGCCCAGGGCCTCGTGTGCCCGGGCGGCGAGCCCGGCGGCCGCGGCGACGGCGTCCGGGACGGTCTCGGCCACCTCGGCGTAGACCGCTGCGGCGGGCGGATCGGGGTCGGGCTCCCGGCGCGCCGCGCGCCCCAGTGCCGTCACCAGGTGGGCGGTGAGGGTTCCGGCGGTCTCCTCGGTGACCGTGTGTCCCGCGGCCAGGCGGTGGAGCTCGCCTTCGACGAAGTCCACGACGCCCGGCGGTGTCTCGGGCAGGCTGCGGTAGACGGCGAGGCGCTGTGCGAGGGGCGGATCCATGGGGCTCCCGTCAGTAGGTGGGGATGCGCGTGCCGGCGACGACTTCGGCGGCGGTCTCTAGGAGCACGCCGTCGGCGAGGGCCTGCTGGACGGCGGTGGCGGCGGGTTCGGTGTCCCGGCGGGCCACCAGGACCGCCGAGCTCGTGGCGTCGGTGTCCACCCCCTCCAAGGGGTGGGTGGTGACCGGGGCGAAGATGGTCGACTCGATCTCGTCGAGGTTCCACACCGTGGCGTCGACGAGCCCTTCGGCGAAGTAGCGGCCCAGCTGGGTGTAGGAGACTTCGATGCGGCGTTCCGCGGGCAGGTCGGGGAAGCGGAGTTCGGTCAGTGCGCGCTGGTCCGCCGAGGAAGGGTCGACCGCCAGCCGGAGGCCGGGGTCGTCGGGGTCGCGCCCGGCGGCGAGGACGAGTCCGTGCGCGCCGACGTAGGTGTGCGGGCCGAAGTCGCGGACGATCTCCATGTCGGAGTCGCCGGCGGCGGCATGGCGCGACATCAGGGCGAAGTCCGCGCGCTCCTGGCGGACCGCGTTGGCCCGGTTGGCGGAACCGCGCACGAACATCAGGGTGCAGGGGACGCCGACCGAGTCGAAGGCCGCGTGCATGCCGGTGGCCAGGCCCTCGTAGCGGCGCGAGTAGGGCAGCGGCATCGCGATCGGCACCGCGCTGCTGCCGGAGAGCTCCCAGAGCAGCCGGTGGTCCAGCGACTCGATGAAGGTGCCGCGGCTGCCGCGGGACCGGACGGTGACAGCGCCGGTCTCCTCCAGCAGGGCGAGGGCCGCCTGGACGGTCCCCTTTCCCACGCAGTGGCGCTCGGCGAGGTACTGGGTCGTCGGCATGCGGTCGCCGACGGAGGATGCGGCCAGCGTCGCGGCCATCCGGTGCGCCACCGCGCCGGCCTTCGTCATCAGCATGTGCATTCGCGACATGCAGCGACTCTAGTCAGAATTCTGGATACTGGATATAGCCCCGCGGAAAACTGCCCGAGGCTTTACCCGCCCCTGCCGCGCATTGGCCTGCGGGCCCCTGCTCCGCCCCGCGCGGCCCCGCCGCCGTACCCAGAGAGACGGCGAGGGCCCCGCGGAAATTCCCCCGCCGCACCAGAGCGGCGGCGGGGCAGGGGGTGCCAGGCCCGGGTGTGCACGGGCAGTCCGCCGGCTCCGCGCCCGGTTCAGGACGGGGCGGGGGTTCCCAGCCCGGCCAGGCCGGCGCGCATCGCCTGGTCGACGTGGAAGGAGCACGCGCGGGCAGCGGCGTCAGCGTTGCGGACCTCCACTGCGTGCAGTACCGCCTCCAGTTCCGCCAGGGCGCTGTCGAACCGCCCGGGCTGTCCCAGTGACGTGGCGCGCATCAGGCTGATGCGCGCGCGCAGGTGGGTGAACGACTCGCGCAGGGCGCGGTTGCCGCACCCCTCCAGGAGCACGTCGTAGAAGACGTCCTTGGCGCGCAGCACCGCCCGGGTCCCGGCCTGTGCGGAGACCGCTTCGGACAACCGGTCGAACGCCTCGCGCAACTGCTTCACCTGGGCATCGGAGGCGCGTTCCACGAAGGTGCGGGCGGCGAGGCTCTCCAGAGCCGCGCGCAACTCGTACAGCTCCAGGGCGTCCTGGGGGGTCAGTGCGACGACGAACACGCCGCGCTGGGGGACGCTGCGGAGCAGCCCCTCCGAGGTGAGCTCGCGCAGCGCTTCGCGGACCGTGGTGCGGGAGACGCCGAGATCTTCGATCAGCTGGCGTTCGATGAGGCGCTGTCCGGGCGCATAGCGGGCGCCGAGTACCGCGTCGCGGATGGCCTCGGCCGCCTGCTCGCGCACAGGCCGTGCGGACTCCGCGCTGCGCCCGGCCCGGTCGGCGGGCGCGTTCCGTTCTCCGGTCACGCTCCAACCGTAGTGCAGATTCGTCATACGAACAACGCGGCCTCAGGGCCCTGGGAGGCGGTGTTCGGCCCCCTCCGGCCGATGCGGTGCAGCCGGAATCGCCTGGGGCGCCGCAAGAAATGAACGCCCGCCCCTCCGGGGGTGTCCGGCAGGGGCCGGGTGTACCGGAGCTGCGCCCGGTTTTTCGTCATACAAAAATTGATCCACAAAGGGCGGATGAAGCGCGGGGTCTTGCAGGGCGTGCACCCTCCGGCAGCGTTCTTGCTGCACACGCAGTGTCCGCGCAGTAACCCGCGCGATCCATGGGTGCCGGCGTGTCCGGCTGGCGGGGGCTGATTCGGCCCGATAGGAGCCTGTGAACTGCCTGTTCGTCGGATTGGTGGTGCCATTTCCGCATCTGATCTTGATTTGTATGACAATCCCGTACTACGGTCGGAGCCCTTGCGTGGCGCAGGTCATACGGCGCCGCCGAGTCCAGAGCGAAGGGGGAGCCGGTGGAGCGGGACCACGGTGGCCGCAGCAAGCCCGACCTCGAAGTACTCGCGGTGCGCTACGGCGAGCTCACCACCGCCAAGAGCGCTCTCTTCCACGACTTCGCGGCCTACGGCGAACCCGACGCCGCGGCAGCCATGCACTACTTCTTCTGGATCGTGCGGGGCGCCGGCGCCACCCTGCTCGTCGACACCGGCTTCACCCCTGAGGCGGCCCGCCGCCGCGGCCGCACCTGCCTGGTCCCCCCGGTCGATGCGGCCCGCGCTGCCGGAGTCGCCCCGGAGTCGGCGCCCACCATCGTGCTCACCCACTTCCACTATGACCACATCGGCAACCTCGCGGCCTTCCCGCACTCGCCGGTCCTCGCCGCCGAGCGGGAGTACCTGTACTGGACCGGGCCGTCCGCCCCGGCGTGCGAGGCCGTCGAGGCTGCAGAACTCGCCCACCTGGAAGAGGTCCGCCGCGAGGGCCGGCTCCGGCTGCTGCCCGACCGCGCCGAGCTCATGCCCGGTGTCACCGCCCGCACATTCGGCGGCCACACCCCCGGCCAGCTCGCCGTGGTGGTGGAGTCCGCCCGCGGCGCCCTCATCCTCGCCTCCGACGCGGTCCACCTCGACGAGGAGGTGGAGCGCGACCGGGCCTTCGCCGTCCACACCGACCTGGCGGAGATGCACCGGTCCTACGCGCGCCTGCGCGCCCTGTCGCGCGAACTCGGCGCGCCCGTCATCGCCGGCCACGAGCCGCGCGTGAGCAGCCGCCACCCCGCGCTCGACCCGAGCGCCCGCGGCTCCGTGCACCGCCTCCTCTGACCCCTCACCGACCACCTCCCGCGGCGGCCCCCGCCTCGGTGCCGGAGGAACATCCCATGCCACTTCCCGACGACACCCGCCCGGCCGCGCCGTCCGGCGCGGCCGAGGACCGGCGCGACAGCCCAGCGACCACCCGCCGGAAGTTCATCGGCCTGGTCCTGGGCGTGCTCGCAGCCGCCGGGGCGTACTTCACCCTGCCCGCCGACATGCCCGACGCCGCCCGCGCCACCACCGCGGTCGCCGTCGTCATGGCCGTGTGGTGGATGACCGAGGCAATCCCCATCGCCGCCACGTCGCTGCTGCCGATCGTGCTGTTCCCGGTCCTCAGCGTCACCGACACCACCGCAGCCGCCGCTCCCTACGCCGCCGAAGTGGTCTTCCTCCTCCTCGGCGGCTACCTGCTCGGGCTCGCCATGCAGCGCTGGGAGCTCCACCGGCGCCTGGCCCTGGCGGTGATCCTGGGGGTGGGCACCAACCCGGTCACCCTGGTCGCGGGCTTCATGATCGTCACCGCGTTCGTCAGCCTGTGGGTGTCCAACGCCGCCTCCACCGTGATGATGCTGCCCATCGGGCTGTCCGTGCTGATGACGGTGCGCCGCATCAGCGGCGGCGCGGTCGAGGGCAACTTCGCCTGCGCCCTGATGCTGGGCATCGCCTACTCGGCGACCATCGGCGGGATGGCCAGCATCATCTCCACCCCGCCCAACGCGCTGCTGGTCGGCTATCTGGCCGACAGCCACGACATCCACATCACCTTCCTCGACTGGTTCCTCTTCGGCTTCCCCCTCGCGGCGGTCTTCCTCCTCCTCACCTGGCTCATCCTGACGCGCGTGGCCTTCCCGATCCGCGAGCGCGTTTCCTCCGGCGGGCGCGAGGCGATCCGCGAGGAGCTGCGCGCGCTGGGGCCGCTGAGCGCCGGCGAATGGGCGGTCATCGCCGTCTTCTGCTTCGCGGCCTTCTCCTGGGTCGGGATGCCGCTGCTGGCCGGAAGCGCCCTGGGCGAGCTGCTGCCCTGGCTGTCGCAGGTGACCGACGCCGGCATCGCGATGGCGGTCGCCCTCCTGCTCTTCCTGGTCCCCGTCCGCCCCGGAAAGGGGATCAAACTCCTGGACTGGGACTCCGCCAAGGACGTCCCCTGGGGGATGCTGCTCCTGGTCGGCGGCGGCCTGAGCCTGTCCGCGCAGATCACCGAGAGCGGGCTGGCCGACTGGATCGGCTCCCAGGCCACCGTGCTCTCCGTGCTGCCCACCCTGGCCATCATCATCGCCATCGGCGTGGCCATCTCGGTTCTGACCGAGCTCACCAGCAACACCGCCGCCGCGGCCACCTTCATCCCCCTGTTCGGAGGCATCGCCGTCGGACTGGACCTCCCGGTCCTGCTGCTCATCCTGCCCGCGGTGCTGACCACCCAGATGGCCTTCATGCTGCCGGTGGCCACCCCGCCCAACGCGATGGCCTACGGGACCGGCTACGTCACCATGGGCCAGCTCCTGCGCGGCGGCGCCCTGCTCAACCTGCTCGGGCTGCTCCTGATGACCGCGGCGATGTACACCCTCGCCGGATGGGCCTTCGGCTTCCACCCCTGACCCGCCGTCCGCCGCCCCGCGGCGAGAGAGGAACCACCGTGACCGACCCACCGAGCACGCCGCGGCGTGCGCAGCAGGATCCCGGCGCACTGGACGGCCGCGTGGCCGTGGTGACCGGCGCGGGCTCCGGAATCGGCGCCGCGAGCGCGCGCCTCCTCGCGGAGCGGGGTGCCGCCGTCGTGGCCGTCGACATCGACGAGGAGGCCGCGCAGCGGGTGGCAGACGCGCTGCCCGGCCCGGCCGTCGCGGTCGCCGCCGACGTCGCCGAGGAGGCCGGCGTCGAGCGCTACACCGACGCCGCTGTCGCCGCCTTCGGCCGGGTCGACCTGCACCACCTCAACGCGGGCGTCTTCGGCAGCTTCACTCCGCTGCCCGAGACGACCGCCGAGGACTTCGACCGGGTGACCGCCGTCAACCTGCGCGGCACCTTCCTGGGCCTGCGGGCGGCCTTCCGCCGCTACGCGGTGCAGCACAGCACCGGGGCGATCGTCCTCACCGGATCCATCGCCGGCCGGCGCGGCAGCGCCGACCTGCTGCCCTACCAGGCCACCAAGCACGGCATCGCCGGCCTCGTGCACGGCGCCGCGGTCTACGGCGCCCCGCTCGGGATCCGCGTGAACGGGGTGGCACCGGGCCTGGTGCCCACCGGACTCTTCGACTCCGGCGGCTCCGCGGCGGGCGGCTCCGACGACATGCGGCGCCGCGCCGCCACCACCCCCATGCGGCGTACCGGAACCGCCGAGGAGATCGCCGGCGTCGTCGCCTTCCTTCTGGGCGGCGACGCGGGATACGTGACCGGGGAGATGGTGGGCGCCGACGGCGGCGCCGCGGTGGTCAACACCGTCCGCCCTTCGGGAGGCGCGGGCGCCTGGGTCCCGCCGCCGCCCGGCTGACGGCGCCCCGGGCGCCAGCCCCCCCCGGACCGGACACAGTGAGCGAACAGGAGCGGGCAGTGGCCGAACACGACATCGGATTCATCGGGCTGGGCAACATGGGCGGGCGCATCGCCGCCCGCATCACCGGGGCCGGCCACCGCGTCCACGGGTACGACCCCCGCCCCGGCGCGGCGGCCGCGGCGGGCGCCGTCCCGGCGGAGTCGGTCGCCGAGGTGGTGCAGGACTGCGACGTTGTCCTGCTGTCGCTGCCGGACAGCCCGGCGGTGGAAGCGGTCGTCCTGGGGCCGGACGGGATCGCGGGCCACGCGCGGCAGGGCCTGACCGTGGTGGACCTGAGCACCGCCGCCCCCTCCTCGACCCGGCGGCTGCACGGGCGGCTGGCTGCCGCGGGCGCGGAGTACCTCGACGCCGGAGTCTCGGGCGGCGCAGCCGCCGCGGAGCGGGGGGAGCTGACGATCATGGCGGGGGGCTCCGCCCGCGCACTGGAGGAGCTCGACTGGCTCTTCGCGCTCTTCGCCTCCGCGGTTCACCCGATGGGCCCCAGCGGTGCCGGACATTCGGCGAAGCTGCTGAACAACTTCCTCAACGCGGTCAGCCTCGCCGCCACCGCCGAGGTGATGGTCGCCGGCCGCAAGGCAGGCCTGGACCCCGCGGCGCTGCTGGAGGTCATCAACTCCGGCAGCGGGGTGAACTTCGCCAGCCTCAACCGCTTCCCCCGCATCATCGAGGGCGACTACCTCGAAGGCGGCCTCACCAGCCGGCTCATGATGAAGGACGTCGCGCTCTACGTCGAGCACGCCGGTGAGCTCGGCGTTGCCAGCGTCAACGCCGGAGGGCCCCTCGCCGCGTTCGGGCTGGCCCTCAGCACCGGCTATGGCGACCTGATCAGCAACCGCGTGGTGGACGCCCTCGGCGACCTCGCCGGAGGGGTGCGGGTCCACGACCGCACCGGCTCCGACCGCTGACGCCGGCCGGCCCGCCCCGCCGCGGGCCCGCCCCGCAACCCCGCAGCAGAGCAGGAGGAGAACATCCGATGGAAATCGTCCGAGGGCGCTCGGGAGCCCCGTCCGAGAACCGAACCTCGACCTTCACCGGCAGCGTCTGGGCCGACCCGGTCCTCCCCGCGACCGACGGTGTGACGGCCAACAACGTCTTCTTCGCTCCCGGCGCCCGCACCCACTGGCACCACCACGAGCGCGGCCAGATCCTCCACGTCACCGCGGGTAGCGGGCTGATCTGCACGGACGGGGAGGCCCCGCGCTCCATCGCCGCCGGCGACACCGTGTGGATCCCCGCCGGCGAGCGCCACTGGCACGGCGGAGGACCCGACTCCGCGCTGCTGCACTTGGCCGTCTCACTGGGCCCGACCCACTGGTCGCGCGCAGTGACCGACACCGAATACGGCGCGCGCGGATGAACGCCGGCCGCGACGGCAACGCCACCATCAGAGAGGACACCATGAGCGACCGATTCGAAGAAGGGCTGCGCGCCCGCAAGGAGGTCCTGGGGGCCGAGCACGTCGAGCGGTCGCTGCGCGACGTCTCGGAGTTCTCCCGCCCCGCCCAGGAGCTGGTCACGGAGTACTGCTGGGGCGCGATCTGGACGCGCCCCGGGCTCGACCGCAAGACCCGCAGCCTGCTCAACCTCACGATGCTCACCGCCCTCAACCGGATGCACGAGCTCGCGGTGCACGTCCGCGGCGCCGTCACCAACGGCTGCACGGAGGAGGAGATCCAGGAAGCGCTGCTGCAGACCGCCGTCTACGTCGGCGTGCCCGCGGCGCTGGAGTCCTTCCGCGTCGCGGAGGCGGCCCTGCGGGAGGTGCGCGGCGATGGGTGAGCACGGCAGCGCGCCGGGGGAGAGGGTGGCGTTCATCGGCCTGGGCCGGATGGGGGCGCCCATGGCCGAGCGCCTCGCCACCGCCTACCGGGTGACCGGATACGACGCGGGCGGTCCGCGGCATGTCTCCGGAGTCGTGGCCGCGCCCAGTGCGGCCGCGGCGGTCGCGGACGCCTCCGTGGTCGTCCTCATGCTGCCCGACTCCGACGCGGTGGAGCAGGTGATGGGGGAGAGGGGAGTGCTGGACGCGCTGGTCCCCGGAGCCGTGGTGCTCGACATGGGCTCCTCCGAGCCCGAGCGGACCCGCGCACTGGCGCGGCGCGTCACCGGCCGCGGCGCCCACCTGGTCGACGCCCCGGTCTCGGGCGGGGTCCGGGGCGCCCGCGAGGGCACGCTGACCATCATGGCCGGCGGCGACGACGCCCCCTACGCCCGGGTGCTGCCCCTTCTGGAGGCACTGGGCAGCCGGGTGCGCCGCGTTGGCCCGCCCGGCGCCGGCCACGCCCTCAAGTCCATCAACAACCTGCTCTCCGGGACACACCTGCTGGTGACGTCGGAGGCGATGCTGGCGGGGGCCGAGTTCGGACTCGATCCCGCCGTGATGCTGGAGGCCATCAACGGCTCCAGCGGCCGCAGCGGCTCCACCGAGCGCAAATGGCCCGACCACGTACTGGACCGCAGCTTCGACTCCGGGTTCGCACTCCGCCTGATGCTCAAGGACATGCGGATCGCCACCCGCCTCGCCGCCTCGGCCGGCCGCGCCGCCCCGCTGGGCGAGGAGGCGGTCCGGCACTGGGAGCGCGCCGCTGAAGCGCTGCCCGCCGACGCCGACCACACCGAGATCGTGCGCTGGCTGGAGCAGCAGCCCGGCGCCGCACCCGCCCCCGCGGCGACGAAGGAGGCACCGTGACGCTCGACGAGCGGCGGCAGCAGGTCAAGGACGACTTCATCCGCATCCGGGGCACCTGGAGCCCCGCCTGGGACGGCATCCTGCGCATCGACCCGGACTTCCTGGAGTCCTACCTGCGCTTCTCCACCGTGGCGGTGCGCAAGGGCCACCTGGACCCCGTCGTGCGGGAGTTCGTGTTCATCGCCGCGGACGCCGCGGCCACCCACCTGTACACGCCGGGGATCCGCCAGCACGTGCGCGCGGCCCTGGAGCTCGGGGCGACCGAGGCCGAGATCATGGAGGTCATCGAACTCACCAGCACCCTCGGCATCCACGCCGCCAACATCGGCGTGCCGATCCTCCTGGAGGTCCTCGAGGAGGAGGGGCTGCGCGAAGGCCCCGCCCCCCTGGACGCCGAGCGCGCCCGGATGAAAGCCGAGTTCACGGCGGAGCGGGGCTACTGGCACGGCTTCTGGGACGGCGTCCTGGAGCTCTCCCCGGAGCTCTTCGAGGCCTACCTGGACTTCTCCACCGTGCCCTGGCGCAACGGGACCCTGGAGCCGAAGGTCAAGGAGCTGGTGTACTGCGCCTTCGACGCCTCCGCGACCCACCTCTACGCCCCCGGCCTCAAGCTTCACATGCGCAACGCGCTGCGCCACGGCGCGACGCGTGAGGAGATCATGGAGGTGCTGGAGATCGTGAGCGTCATCGGGATCCACGCGGCCACCGAGGCGGCCCCGATCCTCGCCGAAGAGTCACAGCGCCGGGCGGAGGAGGCAGCGGAGGAGGCTCGCTGACCGGCCCGTAGCGGGCTCCGGGGACCCGCCCCGCGCCGCCCGGCCCGGCGGGCGGCGCGGGGGGTCACTCCTCCAGCGCCTCGGCGAACAGCTGCGGGGCCTCGTCGAGGGCGTGGTCGATGCCCAGGGTGGAGCCGCTGGAGAAGGCGTTGGCCAGTTCGGGGTCGTCGAGGACGACGAGGCGGCCGTCCTCGGCGGAGGGGATGGAGGTCACCACGCCCTCGTCGGCCAGTTCTTCGGCGTCGTAGCCGATGGGGAAGACGACGGTGAGGTCGGCGTCGAGCATCTCGGCGTCCTCCATCGCCAGGTCGACGTAGAACTCGTCGCCGGCCATTGCGGTGATCTCGGGCTTGTTCTCGAAGCCCAGCTCCTCCAACAGGTCGACCCGCGAGTCGCCGGGCACGTAGGCGCCGAGCTGGCCGTCGAAGTAGCCGGCGACGGCGACCGTCTTGCCCTTGAACTCCGGGTGCTCCTCCGCGACCTGGACGAACTTCTCCTCCAGTTCGGCGATGAGCCGATCCCCCTCCTCGCGCTCGCCGAGCGCGGTGGAGACCTGGGTCATCTGCTGGCGCCAGGTGGTGCCGTAGGAGACCTCGACACCGGGCGGCGGGTCGACGACGGGCGCGAACTCGCGGACCGTCTCCAGCGTGGCCTCCTCGCCGTCGGAGCGGGTGTTGAGCACCACGTCGGGATCGAGGCTGGCCACCGCCTCCGGGCTGATCTCCAGCGTGCCGAGCTGCTCGGGCTCCCCGTCGAACAGGTCCTCGGCCCAGGGGCCGACCCCCGTGCCGCCGTACGCCTGCCAGTCGCTGACCCCGGTCGGCTGCACGCCCAGCGCGAGCGCGGTCTCGGCGTCGGACCAGCCCAGCGCGACCACGTTCTCCGGCTTGCCCGGGATCTCCACGTCGCCGTGCACCGTTTCCAGCGTCACCGGGAAGCCCGCTCCGCCTTCGGCCACGTCCTCGCCGCCGGCCCCGGCGCCGGACGTGCACCCGGCCGCGAGGGCGAGGGCAGACGCCCCCGCCAGAACCACCGCTCCGCGGCGAGCCGCCATCTGCGCCATGCGCCCCATCCATCCCTGTGAGCCAAGCCTTGCCTAAGTCCCGTCCGAGTGTAGTGGTCCGCTAAGCCTTCCGCTGCGGCGGGGGAGGGGCCTTCCGGCGCCCGGCGCCGGATGCGCACCGCGGGCGGGTGCGCGTATGCCTGCCCCTCGCATACGCAGCGCGGACGCTTGGCGGGGGCAGGCGGTCAGGGCCGGAGCGCGGCCCTCAGGAGTTCCTGGACCGCGGGGAGGACCTCTTCAGCGTCCGCCTCACGGCGGGCCATGCGGTCCGAGCCGGCGCGCACGATGCCGCTGAGAAGCTCCGTGGTCAGGGCGATGTCGCTCAGCGGGCGGAAGGAGCCCTCGGCCACGCCGTCGGCCAGAACGCGCTCCACCGAGGCCGCGACCTGGGGGAAGGGGCCTTCCGGGTGTTCGAAGACCTCCTGGGGCACCCCGATCGAGGGCGAATGCAGCATCAACCGCACCGCCGGCGTCGTGAACGAGCGCATCAGGGCGGCCACGATCTCGTTCAGTCGCTGCGGCGCCGGGGCCGGGTCCGCAGCGATCCGATCGATCTGCGCCAGGACCCCGCGGCTGGCACGTTGGGCGACCTTGGCGGCCAGCGCGGTCTTGTCCTTGGCGTAGTTGTAGATCGTGTTGCGCGCGATGCCGGCGCGGGCCGCCACATGCCCGAGGGTGAACCCCTCGTAGCCGCGTTCGGCGACCAGGGCCCCCATGGCTTCGGTGAGGTCGGCCCAGACCTGCTCGTGGTGGGCCTGGAACGTGCCGCCCTTGATGCGTGCCATGCGCCCAGTATTATCCACGTCCGGCAGCGGCGGCCGGCTGCCCGGACTGCGTGCCGAGGCCCTTGCGGCGCTGTATCCGGCTGAGGAGCCCCAGCGCGCCCAGCACCGCGCCCCGGATGCGCTCGGCTACCGGGCCCGAGGGGACGAACAGCTGCTGCATGATCCTGGCGAGGCGCTGGTGGCGGGTGATCGCGGGGCGCAGGCCCTTCTCCCACACGGCCAGCGCGGCCTGCACGTCGCCGGGGTGGTCCTGAAGCGCCTTGCCCAGGTCGGCGCCGCCGCGCATAGCCATGCCGGAGCCCATCCCGGAGTACAGGTTCATGCACCAGGCCGCATCCCCGACCAGGACCACCCTCCCCGAGTGCCAGCGGGGCATCTTGACCTGGTTGACCGAATCGAACAGGAAGTGCTCGGCCTTGCCCAGCTGCTCGAGGGCGTGCACCGCGCCGGGGTGGTCCATGCCGGAGTAGACCGTCCGCAGCGTCTCCAGGGGCGGCCGCGCGAACTGCGCGTCCACGTCCTTGGTGCGGTAGGTCAGCAGCGCGGTGGGGGTGCGGTCGGCGAACCCGAAGACCCAGGAGGCGCGGCGGGGGCGGGCGTCGATGATGCCGTCCTGCGGACCGTAGCCGGGCACCTGCTCGTCGAGCTCGAACGCGCAGATGATCGCGTTCCACTGGTCCAGGAACGCGCGGTGCGGCCCGAAGGCCAGCTCGCGCACGCTCGAGCGCACCCCGTCGGCGCCCACGACCAGGTCGAAGTCCTCCGCGGCCTCAGCCCCGGTGGCGTCCCTGCGGAGCGTGACCCGCGCCGCGTGCGCGGTCTGGGCGATGGCGGCGGGCCGCGTGCCGAACCGGACCTCGGCGCCTCCGTTCTCCTTCAGGGTGCGCCACAGGCCCTCCTCGATATCCCCGCGCACGACCGCGTAGGGGCCGCCGGGGCGGTCCAGGAAGCCCGCGCCGGGCCTGGCACGGCCTGATCTGAGCACGGTCCAGTCCTGGCCTTCGCCGGGGTTGCGCACGTGCAGGTGCCTGGTCATGCCCAGGTCCTCTGCGGCCTGCTTGCCCTCGGGAAACACCCCGACGAAGTACCCGCCCGTGCGGCGCTCTGCGGCACGCTCAACGATGACCGGCTCCCACCCGGCTCTGCGCAGGCCGATGGCCGCCGAGATTCCGGCGATCCCCAGTCCCACCACGAGTGCGCGCTTGCCCTGCTCTTCCATGAGCGGCCCCTTCGAAAAGTTGCGACGATCTGTCGCAACTTGAAGTTACGACAAAGTGTCGCAACTTTGCGGGCGCGGGGGAGTGATGTGCGTCTCGTCGCGGTCGGGCGGTGTAGCGGGCGCGGATCTATGAACGGCGAGTCAGCTCTACGTGAGTAGAAGGCGTGCGAAGAGGCCGTGCCGCGAGTGCTTCCGGCCGGTCGCAGCCGGGCTTTCCGCGGGCGTGGCCGGAGCAGGCCAGCGGTCCAGCGAAGTATCACCGGGGCGTCGCTTGAACGGCGCCCCTGCCAGCGCTGATACTCGTGCGATGCCCCAGGTTGAGGCGGCGGTCGGCCTCGGGGAGCCGCGGGTCGCTGGACCGGACCTGAGCACCGTGGCGCGCCGGGACGCACGCCGCGCAGGACCTGACGGGTGCCCGCGGCCGGGGGTGGCGGCGAGCTGGCGGGACGGGGCCGCAGATGCGCCCCGCGACAGGGCAGAGGTGATGCATGGCGGAGCAGGTCGAGCGCGGAGACCAGCCCCCGGGGCGCAAGGGCATCGATCGGCGGACCCTGCTGCGGGCCGGCGGGGTACTGGGCGCCGCAGGTGCGCTGGGCGCCCCCGGCACCGCCGCCTACGCCTCCGGACGGCCGGACAGCTGGCTGTACCCGGGCGACGAGGGCTACGACCAGGCGGTGGCCGGCTTCAACACCACGGTGACGCGCGGGCCGGAGGCGGTGGTCCCCGCCCGCACCGTGCGGGACGTGCAGAAGGCCGTGCGGTATGCGGGACGCCACGACCTGCCGGTGTGCGTGATGGCGACCGGGCACCAGGCGTCGGTCTCCTTCGAGGGCGGGATCCTCGTCTCGACCGCGGCGATGGACGGGATCCGGGTGGACGAGCGGTCCTCGTCGGTGCGGGTCGGCCCCGGAGCCCAGTGGGGCCCCATCGCGGAGGCCACCGCTCCGCACGGCCTGGCGGGGCTCGCCGGCTCCTCGGTGAGCGTCGGAGCCGTCGGCTACACGCTCGGCGGCGGGCTGAGCCCCACCTTCGGCCGGCTGCACGGCTACGCCGCGGACCACGTCTCGCGGCTGGAGATCGTGACCGCCGACGGCGAGCTGCGGGTGGCCACTCCGGAGCGCGAGCAGGACCTGTTCTGGGCCGCCCGGGGAGGCAAGGGCAACTTCGGGATCGTCACGTCGATGGACTTCGGGCTCTTCGGCGTCCGGACGCTCTATGCCGGCGCGATCCTGTACCCCGCCGAGGCGGCGGCCGACGTGCTGCCGGCCTGGCGCGACTGGGCCGCGGAGGCTCCGGAGAGCGCGACGACCTCGGCGGCGTTCCTGCAGGTGCCGCCGGACGCGCCGCTGCCCGATGAGGTGCGCGGCCGGATCGTGGTCAGCGTGCGGGTGTCGTTCGTGGGCGACGCGGCGGAAGGCGGCCGGCTCGTGGCGCCGCTCCGGGACGCCGCCCCCGCCCTGCTGGACACCGTCGGCGAGATGCCGTTCACCGACTGGGACCAGATCCACAGCGACCCGGAGGGGCCGATCCCGGCCTATGAGCGGACCAGTCTCCTGGGCGAGCTGCCCGACGAGGCCATCGAGGCGATGATCGGCCTGGCCGGGGCCGAGTCGGGTTCGCCGATGGCCCTGGTCGAGGTGCGGCAGCTCGGCGGCGCCCTGGAGCGCGAGCCCGAGGTGCCCAGCGCCGTGGGGCACCGCGGCGCCGCCTTCACGTTCTTCACCATCGGCCTGGCTCCGCCCGAGCAGGTCGAGGACGTCCGCGCCTACGCCGACAGGCTCGTCGCGGCGATGGAGCCGTGGAGCACGGGCGGCGCCTACGTCAACTTCCTGTCCAGCGACGAAGCGGACCCGTCCGACGTCCGGCGGGCCTACGAACCCGAGGTCTACGAGCGCCTGGTGTCGGTGAAGTCGGAGGTCGACAGCGCCAACATGTTCCGGCTCACGCACAACATCCCGCCGGGCTGACCACTGCGCCGGCAGCGCGCGGCCCGATGCCCGCCGCCCGCCGGGTCAGGGCGGGCCGGCGGAGTGCCGGCGCAGCCGCGACCGGAGCCGGAGCATCCGCCGGCACACCTCGGCCAGCTCGCCGGCAGCGAACCGGGCCGGGATCTCCGCCTCCCCGGAAGCGGACGCGGCCGGGTGCGCGCCGCCGGGCGCAAGGCTGACCGCGCCGTCTGCCGACACCCGGACGCCTTCGAGGGCGGTCCACTCCTGGTTGAGCGCCACGGCACCGTCGAGGGTGAGCGCATCGGGCAGGCAGAGTTCGACAGCGCCGCTGCGGACGCGCACCGGATAGCCGCCGGGCAGCCCGGCAACGCCCGGGAGGCTGGTCCGGAACTCCCCGCCGCCGAGCAGCGCGTCGAGGACGAGCGCGGCGACATGGCCGTGGATGGCGTTCAGCTCCGCCCGCGACGCGGCGCGCTGGGGGGCGAGGAGCCCGGTGACGCCGGCGACGGGCGCGCCGTCGAGCCAGGCCAGCGCCTCCTGCTCCGGGCTGTGCGGGGCGTGCAGGTGCCAGTGGTGTCCCAGGACGCTCAGGCGCGCCTGGTCCCGGAGCCCGAGCCCCGCCTGGAGGGTGGCGGCGAGCAGCGCCACGTTGCCGATGCCGCAGAGCACCGGCAGCCCCGCCGCCTTCAGGACGGGGTTGACCGCGTCCGGAAAGCAGGCGTTGACCAGCTGCGGTGCAGTACCGGAGGAGGCGAGGGCGCGAGCGAGCTCCAGTGCGATCGCGGACTGCAGCGGGAGGGTGAAGCCGAAGCCCCGCCGGCGGATCAGGTCGGTCCAGGCCGACGGCGTGTGCGTGCCCTCCCACGGGGACTGGTGGGAGGCGCAGTTGAGGACGAGGGCGGGCCGGCGCTCGCGCAGGACCGGGCCGAAGGCGCCGGCCGAGTACCGCTCGACCGCGGCCGGCCGGAACCGGGCGGGGGATGTGCTCAGCGCCGCGCGCGCGTTGGCCACGTAGCTGATTTCCGCGGCGTTCGCGGCGGTCCTCGACACCACCGTCACCGTGCAGGGAGCGGTGCCGATGGTGGCGAGGGCGTAGCAGACGGCCCTGGTGAGCGATCCGCCGCCGACGATGAGCACATCGGGTCCCGGCACCGTCACCCCTTCCGCCCCCGGTCCGCTGCCCGCGCCGGGCGGCTCCGAACCCGCCGCGCGGGCCCGCTCCGGCGCATTGCCGGCGTCCAGCAGCCGCTCAGGGGCGCGGGCGTCACCGGTGCTCCTCGTCACCGCGCAGGGTGTCCGGCTGGACCGCCGCCGCGGCGTCGTGCCCGGCGTCCACGACCCGGTTGTCCCCGTCGACGAAGACGATGGTCGGCTCGTGCGCCTTGACCTCGTCCTCGCTCAGCGCGGCATAGGCCATGATGATCACGATGTCGCTGGGCAGGGCGAGCCGGGCGGTCGGGCCGTTGATGCCGATGATGCCGGAGCCGCGCGGGCCCGGCATCACATAGGTCGTCCACCGCTCGCCGTTGTTGAGGACGACGACGTCGACCTTCTCGTGCTGGAGGATGTCGGCCGCCTCCATCAGGTCCGGGTCGATGGTGATGGAGCCGACGTAGTTCAGGTCCGCCTGCGTCACGGTCGCGCGGTGGATCGTCGACTTCATGAGTTCACGCTGCACAGTGCTCTCCTGTCGGTGGTAGGTGTCCGATTCCTGGCGGCTGGGTTCAGGTGCGGCCGTGCTCCGGGGTGCCCGGGACGGCGCGCAGCATGTCGGCGAGGCAGTCCACCTCGACCGTCTGGGCGCGGTCCACCGCATGCTCCAGGTGGTGCAGGTACATCCCGGAGCCGTGCACCACGACCTCGCCGAACCCGTCGATCAGTGCGCGGTCGGCCGCGTTGGCCACGCCGGTGAGGACCATGGCGAGCGACCACTCGGCCAGGGCCCGGGGGTCGGCCGGAAGCTCGCATCCGCTGCCGGCGAGCAGCTGGCGCGCCAGGCCGTAGCGGGTGAGGCACTCGTACAGCGACACCGCGATTCCGGTGCCGCCGTGCGCGGCGATCAGGCCGGTCATCTCGGGCGCGGTCACCGGCTCCCGGGTGTAGAAGGTCGGATCGATGTCCTCCTTCAGCGACCAGGTGGCGGCGGGGAAGTGCGGCGTTTCCTGCTGGCGCAGCAGGCCCGTCTCCGGGTCCGGCCGGTAGGCGACGTCGCTCTCGAAGCCCGCGCCGCCGCTCAGGCAGTGCGCCACCATGTCGCTGGTCGCCAGGTGCTGGACGAGGAGGAACCCGGGCTGGGCGACCGGCAGGCCGAGCCCAGCCAGGACACCGAGGCCGTGCTGGTAGCCGAGCAGCCCGTAGGCGCTGGACACGGCGTGGGCGTGCAGCCGGCGCCCGTGCTCCGGGCCGGCCCCGCCGAACTCGTAGTCGAAGAACGCCCGGCAGGCGTCGGCGGCCTTGTAGTTGGCGATGTCCAGCGTGTACCAGATGCGGCAGGTCCGGGGCCCCTCGAGCTGTGCGGCCCGGACGAAGTCCTGCCCCAGCTCCTTGACCGCGGCCGGCTCCGGCCCGTCGAGGACCATGACCGGGTTCAGGCGGCGCAGCTCCTCCGACTCGGTCAGCAGGTTCCTGCGGAACTTGTACGCGGTGCGGGCCGGCGTGAGCGTCGCGATCCGCAGTTCGTCCGGGGCAGCGAGCCCGAGCCCGATCGCGCGGGCCACGGCGTCCCGCAGGGCCACGGCCTTGTTCCCCGAGGACGGGCAGAAGATGAGGACCGCTTCGCCGGTGCGGCGGATGTGGTGGACGGCGCGCGCGACCATCAGCAGGGAGGCGGTGCTCTTCGTCGTGCGGACTTCGGGGTTCTTCATCAGGTCCAGCAGCACGAGGCGCGTGCCGCCGTACTCGCCGAGGTGCTCCCACGAGGCGCCGGCCGGGCTGAAGAACTCCTCCCAGGTGTCGGTGAGGTCCGGGTAGGCGAACGGCGGGCTGAAGCCGTTCCCCGCCCGGTTGCCCAGCTGGGCCGATGCGCGCTGGATCCCCTGGTAGTACCGCGTGATCAGGCTTTCCGATGCGGTCGTCCTGATGGCCTTGCCGAACATGCTGCTCGTGGCGCGGGAGGTGGACTGCGTCATCTCGAACTGCCTTCCGGGTGGGTCGGGGAGGGGCGGCGTGGTCTGCGTCCGGAGCCGTGGCAGGGGGAGCGGGGAGGGTGCGGCCGCGGCGGCGGAATCCGCGGAGCACCGGGGGAGCGGGGCGCCCCGCCCGGCGTCCGCGGGTCCCGGGCCCGCCACCGGCGAGGCCGGCCCGCTTCGGCTCCGGCCGCCGGAGGGGGCGGCGCGGTCACTCGGACCGCCGTGCTCCGAAGACGGGGCCGGCCGGGGCGGCCAGCCGGGTTCCGGGTGCGGGCGGACGCAGCCCGTCGGGGCGGATCGGCCCGCCCGGCGCCGTACCCAGCAGGCCGGCGAGGCGCTGCGCCCCCTCGGGGAGTACGGGGGCCGCCCACGCAGCCAGGCCGGCCGCGATCGCCAGTTGGGCGGTGAGCGCCTGCTCGTAGGAGTCCCTGCCGCGGGGCCGGTCGCGGTGGTGGGCCTGTACGTGGCCGAGGTCCTCCGCGCAGGCCACGATTTCGTCCAGCAGCGCGGTCGCGCGGCGCGGATCGAACCCGCTGACCGAGTACGCCTCGGACAGCTCCGCGACGCACCGGCGCACCCGCCCCGACAGCCCTGTCCAGGCCGCACCGGACGGGGGCCGGTCGGGGACGGCGCCGCCGCAGTCCTGCTCCACCGCAGCCAGCAGCCGGTGCAGCCACCCGTTCCACCCGTGCCGCAGCCGGCCGGCGGTCCGCTCGAGTCCGGCGGACGTGAAACTGGTCTGCCGCCCGGTCGGCCGGTCGGCCAGCACGTGGAAGCGGACCGCGTCGGAGCCGAACGCCTCCAGCGCCTCCAGCGCCCAGACCACGTGCCGCCGCGACGTGGAGAACTTGGCGCCGTCGAGCAGGTAGAACTCGTTGGTGACGAGCTTGGAGGGCAGGTTGCCGCCCGGTGCGTAGGCGTCGAACAGCACGGGGATGAGCACCGCTTGGAAGAAGCTGTTGTCGATCCCGAAGAACTGCACGGTCTCGGCGGGCGGCGGCCCGTACTCCGCCGGGTACTGGCGCAGGTAGCTGGGCGCCATCTCCAGCCATGGCAGGATCCGCTGGTCCTCGAAGCCGGGCAGCGCCGTCGGCACGCCCCAGTCGCCCGGATGGCTGACGGCGAGGTCGGGGAGGCCTTCGGCAGCGAGGTTCTCGCACAGCGCGAGCACCTGCGGGCTGAGGTCGGCCCGCTCCCAGAATCGGGCCAGGCGCTGCGCCGAGGGCGCGAGGGGCAGGTACAGGCGCTCGCAGGGGCGCAGCTGCGCGGGGCGCTCGCAGATGGCGCAGCGGGGGTCGGCCAGGTCCGCGTTGTCGTTGGGCCTGCTGCAGATCTCGCACATGCAGCCGCTGGAGGCGCTGCCGCAGTGCGGGCAGCCCCCGCTCACGTAGGCGTAGTCCAGCCACCGGTCGCACGCCGTGCAGAACGGCAGCGGCCGGGTGCGGGGCACGATCACCCCCTGCTCGTACAGCCGGCCGAAGAACCCCTGCACGAACGGCTCGTAGCCGGGATCGCGGTGCGGAACGACGACCTCGTCGAAGCCGATCGCCGCCTCAGACCACGCCCGCACGATCAGGTCGCAGTGCTCCTCGTCTGCTTCGATCGGCTTGCGCCCGTCCTTGAGCGCCTGCAGGGCCACGTGGCTCTCGGTGATGTCCAGGCCGGTGGTCAGCACCGACGGCACGTCCTCGGCGCGCAGCGAGCGGTTCAGCACGTCGGCGGCGATGTAGGGGCCCGCCAGGTGGCCGACGTGCATCGCGCCGTTGGTGGCGGGCTGGGGGACGGTGATCCATACCCGCGGGCTCATGACGGCTCCTCGTCCGGGACCTCCTGCACGGGCCAGTAGAGGTCGAGGAAGGCGAGCCGCTCCGTGCCCGGGTTGCTGACGACGTGCCCGTGGCGGGGCGGCAGCACCAGCATGTCGCCGGCGGTGAAGGGCTCGTCCTCGTGGCCGTCCATGTGGACGATTCCGGAGCCGGACAGGCCCACGATGATCTCGTCCTGGGTGTGGTAGTCCACGCCGGAGCGGCCGCCCGGTTCGACCCAGAGCGCCATCGCGCCGAACGGCAGCTCCGCGGACTCCGACCACGGGAGCACCCGCTGGCAGAGCAGCCCGAATTCGGGGATGGCGGAAGCAGGGTCCATACGCAGTCGGGTAATCACGATTCCTCCTTCAAGGGCTGGTCAGGCCCGTGGTCCGCGTCCGCGGACGGCCGTTGATACAGGTGCTTCTCGGATTGGGGGGCGAGGCGCCGCACTGCGGGCCCGCCGGTCTCGGTGATCACGGCTCCGTGCCGCCGCAGGCGGCCGAGCAGGTCCTGGAGCAGGGGGCCGGTGAACACCTCGGGCGCGCGCAGGACGCCGCGGGGCAGCTCCGCGCCGGTGCGGAGCAGCACCCGCACCGACTCGGCGAGAACGCCGCCGGTGAGCAGGGCCATGCCGGAGGCAGCCGAGGGCCCGCCGCCGCGGGCCACGACCAGTACGGACCTGCGCTCGGGCTGCGGGCCGGCCGCGACCCCCTCGGCAGCCAGGACGGTCACGTCCCGGTCCTGGGCGCCGGGCGCGATCCGCGGGGCGAGCACCGCGTCGAGCACGTCGCGCGGGGCCACGCTGACGCCGCCCGCGCGCACCGGGTCCTCCTCCAGCAGGCCGATCTCCGCGAGCAGCCGCACCTTCTCGGCGAATCCGGGCCAGCGCAGGGTCTTCTGCGTCATGGCTGCCACGCCGGACAGCAGCGGGCCGTCGGCCGGCCACGCCTGCAGCGCATCCTGGCTGGCCTCCAGGACGCCGACGCCGGGCACCTCCACCAGTTCGGTGCCGGTGAACCGCCCCACCTCGGCGATCCGGCCCCGGCGGACGGCATAGGCCGGGCGCTGCTCGATCGTCAGCCGGGGGCCGAACCAGCTGCTGTGCCCCAGCGGGGGGCGCGGCTGCTGCGGGACGCCGCCGCACAGGAGGCTGAGTTCCGCGCGGTCGCCGAGGCGGGCCGCGAGGTCGGTGGCCAGGATCTCGGTCAGTCCCGGCTCGAGGCCCACTGGCAGCAGCGCCCGGCAGCCCGGGGGAGGCGCGATCAGCTGGCGGGGGTCGCGCGGCGGCTGCCCGATGCCGGTCACCGGCACTCCGCGGCCGAGTGCATGGGAGACGATCGGCTCGGCGTCCTTCCAGGCCAGTGCGGCCGCAAGGACGTCGGCGCCCTCGATCGCCTGCCGGACCCGATCGTGCTCCCCGGTGCCCTGGACTACCCCGACCGCGCCGGCCAGCTCGGCATAGCGGTTCCGGGCGTGTGCGGCCCGGTCCGGATCGCGGTCCACGAGCAGCAGGCGCAGGCGCCCGCCGCGCACGTCCTCGGCGAGGCTGTCGGCGGCGGCGGTCCCCATGGGGCCGCAGCCCACCAGCACGCAGTGCGGGGCGCCCACCTCAGGCCCGCCGCCTCTCCGCTGCCACCGCCGCACCTCGGCGGGCACCGTCCGCCGCGGCCTCCTCGTCCGCGGCGTGCGGGGCCGGCCAGTGCGAGGCCGACGTCGGCCCCCCGGTCGGGAAATGCGGCTGGCCGGTCAGGGAGTTCAGGATGTGCGCGGCCCGCCAGGACGCCAGGCTCAGGTTGGGGTCGGCGATTCCGTGCGAGCGGCGTCCGGCGTTGAGGAAGTAGATCCGGTTGCGGTCGGGGCCCGCCCAGGGCACCGAGTAGTCCTCCCGCAGCGGGAGGCCCAGCGGACCGGGGTCGGGAAGCCGGTCCGCGAGCGGATCGAGGAAGCCGGGCAGCGCGAACTGGTAGCCCGTGGCGAGCACCACGGTGTCGGCTGCGGCCCCGCCCCGGGCCCGGGTGTCCTGATGCAGCAGCCCCAGCTGCCAGCCGGCTCCCCGGGGGCGCAGTTCGCGCAGGGCGTTGCCCGGCAGCAGCCGGTAGCGGACGGGATCGGGGTCGGAGAAGTCGTTCTCGTAGAGCCGGCGGTAGATGTGCTCCAGCAGGCCGGCCGAGATCCCGTCGCTGGCCAGTTGCTGCTGGCCCAGGAGGCCTGGCGGCGCTGCGGGCCGAGGCGGTGGAAGTAGCGGACGTAGTCCGGATGGAAGTACTCGTTGGTGAAGGCGGAGTCGTCCATACAGGCGAAGGTGTTCCGCCTGGTGATCCAGGTGATCGAGGCGGGCCGACGCCCGGGCGGCCGGTCCAGCAGGTGGGAGAAGACCTCGGCGCCGCTCTGCCCTCCGCCGACGACGGCGACATGCTGTCCGGCCATGCGCTCCCGCGCCGCGAGGAAGTCGGACGAATGCAGGACCTGCGGGCCCATGTGCGCCTGCGCGCAGGCCGGGACCGACGGGGCCAGGCCCGCTCCGACCGAGAGGTTCCGTGCGGCGTAGGAGCCGTGCGCGGTGTGCACGTGAAAGGCGCCGGAACGGAACTCCACGTGCGTCACGCCGCGCTGGAACTCGGCATTGGCGAGCTGCCCGGCTGCCCACGCGTAGTACTGGGCGAATTCCCAGCGCGGCACCGGGACCTGCGGCGTGCTGGCGAAGCGGTGGATGCGGCCCGTGTGCACGAGGAAATTGAGGAAGCTGAAGCGGTTGGTGGGCTCTACCAGGGAAACGAGGTCTTTGAGGAAAGAAACCTGGAGATCCGACTCCGGGAAGAGGACGCGGGGGTGCCACCTGTTGTCCTGGCGCTGTTCCAGAAAATGCGTTCGAAGGTGCGGAACAGAGGTCGCCAGGCACGCCGTGCTGAGGTTGAACGGGCCGAGTCCGATTCCCAGAAGATCGAATTCAGGGCTCCGGGCGGGCGCTCCGCCGGCCGCGTTCTTGGTGCGTATTGGCTCCCCTTCGGTGTGCGCGCCCTCGCCGGACTGGCCGTTGTCCGCCTCCCGCTGCGCCGACCGGCTGCGATGGGCTGGAAAAGCGTCGGGGAGTCCGGGTGGCAGCCCATCATGGGCGGGATCGCTGCCACCAGGAGTTGCCGTGTCGTTCATGAACTCTCCGTCTCTCCGGTGGTCGGCGCGCCCGCGGGGAAAACGGGCGTGCGGGCAGAGCGCGGGGCCGGAAAGGAGGTGTCTGAGCTGGACGTCAGGCGTGGAGGGGGCGAGGAATGGATCCAGGAAAAGTCTTCCCTATGCGCTCATGCACGATATTGGCCGGGTCGATGAAATTCAAGGAGCGCGGCGAAGTTTGCGCGGTATGAATAGGCGCCCTGGCGTGAACGCGAGGCGCAGCAGGGGTCATTGGTGAACACCGGGGAACACCATCACCATGGGTTTCCCTGGACATTTGGGTGGAAAGCGGGATTGCATAAGAGAAATTGCAAGGTGTGCGCCGGGCGGGCGGGGGGGGGGTACCTGTTCGACCATGACCAGTCGCTCGGTAATCTTCGCTGGAACGCGCTTCCTCCCTGCCGAAGTTATCCCCGCTGCATACGGAGCATTGGAAGCCGGCTACAAGGTGGCACTCCTGTCGCCGGCCCCGCCGCTGTTCTCCTCGGCGGCGCTGTCCGGTATCGAGATCGTCGACATGAGCGATCGCGCCCGGGCAATTGAAGCCGCGCTGCGGCTGGCCGAACGGACGAACGCGCAGGGCGTCGTCACTTGGTCGGAGCTCTACGTGGAACTCACCGCGGCTATTGCGCGGAAATGCGGATGGCCGGGGCCGAGCCCCGAAGCGGCGCACCGCGCCAGGAACAAGCATGCGATGCGCCAGGCTGTCGCAGACCGGCCCGACCTGATCCCCGCGTTCCGCATCGTCCGCAGTCTGGCGGACCTGCGGTCGGCCTATGCCGCAATCGGTGCGCCCGCCGTCCTCAAACCGGCCGGCGCCGCCGGAAGCAAGGCCATTCTGACAGTGGATGCCGGCTGCGACCTGTCCGAGCTGTTCGCCACGGCCAGCCGGCTGACGGCACTGGAGCGGCGCGACCCCTACTTCGGCGAGTACCCCGGTGAATTCGTGTATGAGGAGCGCCTCGGCGGCAGCGAGCACTCGGTCCACGGGTTCGTCTGCCGCGGCAGGATCCTGATCGCGGGCATCGCCGACAAGTGGGTGACGCCCGAGATGTTCTCCGAGTACCAGTCGGTCTACCCCTCGGGCCTCGGCGGCCCCGAGCAGGAGGCGGTCCGCGCGCTCACCGAGGCGGTCGTGGCGCGCGTCGGGCTGGACAACTGCGCCTTCCACCTGGACTGCCGCGTGCTGGACGACGGCACCGCCCGCATGCTCGAAATCGGCGCCCGGCCCGGCGGCGGATACATCACCTCGCACCTCATCCCTGCCAGTACGGGCGTTCCCTTCCACGCCAACCTCGTGCGGGTGGCGACGGGGGAGGAGCCGCACATGGCCCCGACCCGCTCCCTCTACGCGGGCGGCCGCTACGTCCTCGCCACTGAACCCGGGGTGTTCCGCGGCTTCGACGGGCTGAACGACGTCCTCGGCCTGCCCGGTCTCGAACAGTTCACGATGGAGAAGCAGATCGGCGCCGACGTCGTCCTCCCCCCGGAGGAGGCCCTGAGCTCCCTGCTCGGCTCCGCCATCGTCCGCGCCCCGGACTACGGCGAGGTCCTGGACCTCATGCAGACCGCAGACGACCTCGCCCGGCCGCGCATCACCGGCCGCTGAGCGGCCCTGCCCGCGGCCGCCCGGCGAGGACGCGGCAGGCCGGCAGGAGCCGCGATGCAGTGACCGGCCGGCACTGCGGGTTTCCAGCAGGACGGGCAGGAGGTCCGCCGCGGCGCTGTCCGGGACAGGGAGGCGCGGGGCGCGCCGGTGCTGCGCCGCTGCCATCGCGCGGCAGGAGCGGAGGCTGCGTCCGTCCCCCGGGGATCGGCAGCGCACGGACGGGCCGCGCTGGAGTCCGCAGGCGGGGATGCGGCGGTGGTACGGTGGTAGTGACCGTTTGCTCAACGAGGGTCACTACGAAGGGCTGCAGATGCCGCGACCGCTCGTCCCCAACCGGCGCGGGCGCCTCCTCGCCGCCGCGCGGGAACTCTTCCATGAGCAGGGGTGGCCCCGCACGACGGTTGCCGACATCGCCGCCCGCGCCGGCGTCGGCAAGGGCGCCGTCTATCTCGAGTTCACCGACAAGGCGCGGGTCCTCGACGCGCTGATCCGGGACAGCACGCGCCAGCTGGTGGACCAGGTGCGGCAGCGGGTGCAGAGCGCGGACGGGCTGGTCGGCCTCGCGCAGGTCTACCGCTTCGGCGTCGAGGAGCTGCTGGGCGACCCGCTGATGTGCGCCCTGTACCTCGGCGACGCCGACCTGCTGGGCGCACATATGGCGCAGATGCCGGAGGAGCGCTATCGCGAACGCGTCGGCTGGCTCGACGAGTACGCGCGCGGGCTGCAGCACGCCGGGGTGATCAGCGAGGGCATCGAGCCGGACCACATCGTCCGGATGCTGAGCACGTTCACCATCGGCCTGGTGCGCGCCCCCGGCCTGATGGGGCCGACCACCGGTGCGGACCTGTCGGCCTCGGTCGCGCTGTTCGCCGACGTCGTCGGCCGCGGCCTGGCCGCGGACCGCATCCCCGACGCCGACGCCGCCCGCGAAGCGCAACTGCTGCTCCTGCGGCGGCTCGACGACCAGTTGGCCGCGTTGGACGCGGGCACATGACCAGGCGCGCGCTGCCTTCCACCCCGAGCACCGCCCAGCCAGCACCCCACCGGGACCGACAGCCAAGGGGCAGACGATGACGGCTCCGCTCCGCCCACCGGGTACGGACGAACGGTCCGTCCGCACGCCGCACGGCGTGCTGCGCGTGCTCCACTCCGGTCCCGGCTCGTCGGAACGCCCGCCGATCGTCCTCATCCACGGCGGCGGCTCCGACAACGCGGCCATCTCCTGGTACCGCCTCTTCGCGCCGCTGGGCGAGGAGTACCCGGTGTGGGCCGTCGACCTCCCCGGATTCGGCGGCAGCATCGACGTGCCCCCCGCGGGCGGCCCCCGGGAGCTCGCCGACTGCGTGGCCGGCGCCATGGCCGCCCTGGATCTGGAGCCGGCCGTCGTCTTCGGGGTCTCCATGGGCGGGGACGCCGCCCTCAACCTCGCCCTTGCCCATCCGCAACGGGTCCGGGGCTTCGTGCTGGTCGCCCCGGGGGGACTCGTGCCGCGCCTGCGCAGCCGCGCCGTCCAGTTCGGCGCGTGGGCACTGGCGTCCCTGCCGGACTGGATCCTGCTCCCGGCGACGCGGCTGGCCAACCGCTTCGTCGGTTGGGCCCTGCGCGCGATCGTCGCCGACCCCTCGACCCTCCCGCCCGAGGTCGTCGCTGAGTTCGCCCGCGAAGCACGCCACCCGCGCGCTGGGCTGGGCTACGGCCGCTACAACCAGGCCACCATCGAGCGCACCCGGATGAACAACGACCTCAGCGGCGCGGTGCACCGGATCGGGGTCCCGGCGCTCCTCTTCCACGGAGCGGCGGATCCGATGGTCGACCCGGAGGGGTCGCGCCGAGCGGCCCGGCAGATGCCGCACGCCCGACTGGTCCTGGTCCCGGACTGCGGCCACTGGGCGCAGCTGGAAGCCCACGACCGGTTCCTCGCCGAGGTCCGGCCGTTCCTGGACGGAGCCGTGGGAGCCGGGCCGGAGCGGGGCGGGCGCTGATGGCGCGGGCGGCCGTCAACGGCACCGAGATCGCCTACGACATCGCAGGCGAGGGCGCACCGGTGGTGCTGATCCACGGGCTCGGCCTGGACCGGTCGATGTGGTGGCCGCAGATCGGCGCCCTCACAGCCGCGCACCGGGTCATCGCAGTCGATCTGCGCGGCGCGGGGGAGTCGGGGAGGCTGGGGCGCGGGCTGCCGGTCCTGGCGACGCAGGCGGGCGACCTCGATGCGCTCCTCGGCCGCCTCGGAGTTGAGCAGGCCGCAGTGTGCGGCATCAGCTACGGGGGCCTGGTGGCCCAGGAGATGGCGCTCTCCTATCCCCGGCGGGTCTCCCGGATCATGCTCTGCGACACCTTCGCCGACACGCGCCTGTCCGATCGCCGAAAGGAGGCAGAGCTGCGCATCGGCGCCTACCTCGCCGCGCCGATGCTGCTGGCGCCCGGACTCGTGCTGCCAGCGCTCCGGCGGATCTACGCGCGCTGGCCGCACGCCCGGGAGGCGGTGGTCGACGGGTACCGGTCCCTGCGCAAAGCCGAGACGATCCGGATGCGCCTGGCCGCGAACCGGGTGGACAACACCGCGCGCCTGCCCGGCATCTCCTGCCCGGTGCGGGGCATCGTTGGGGATGGCTCCCCGCAGCTGGTGGAACTGATGCAGCGGCTCACCCGGGCCGCCCGCGCGGAAGCACCGGAGGTCATCGCCGACTCGTTCGACCCCAGCAACCTCTGCCAGCCAGCGGCGGTCACCGCTGCGATCGAGGCTTTCGTGCGGCAGCCGGGCGCGTGACGGTGAGCGGACCGCGCGACCAGCACCCGCAGCAGACCGGGCGTCAGGGCTCGCTATCCCCGCACAGCCCTCTCGAGCGTGCGCTCTGAGGCAGCGCATCGGCGCGGCCGAGGTGCTGAGAGAGCGGACCGCCCGTCCTGAAGGGCCGTGCGGGGCCTCGCTGCGCGTTCGACCCGAACGCCGTGCGCAGGCTGGCGTGCGGAACCCAGGCGCTCACGGCGGCGCTGCTTCCCCTCGCGGCTGCAATGGGGATCCTTGTCCGCAGGTGCCGCAGCCGCTGAAGAGCCGGGGGATCGGCCTCGCTACTGCGGCGGTGGAGCCGCACCGCGAGCACGAGACTCGGCCCTCCTCGCGGACCGCGGACCGCGGGCGCGCGGCGCCGCATCGCGACGCGTGAGCAGCAGACCGGACGTCAGGGCTCGGTTGAGGAGCGGGTCGCGAGGATGCGCAGCACCGGGGGGACCAGCATCGCCGCGGTGAACAGCACCATCCCGGCCGCGCTCAGGGCGGCCATCCCGTACACGCCGCCGAGGTAGAGGGCGGGCAGGGCGACGAGGGCGGTACCGCCGGCGGCGGCCTGGGCTCGGGTTGTGCGGTCCATCGGAGCACCTTTCCATGGCGCGGACGTGCGCGGCTTGGCGGAGCGACGGGGGCGATCAGGCGACGGCGAGGACGGCGGCGCCGATCACGGCGGTGATGAGCAGGGCCAGGGGGAGGCTGAACCGGAGGACGTCGCCCTCCTCGCCGAGGATCCCCGCAGTGGTCGTGCCCAGCAGCACATTGCCGGGGGAGATGATGTTGCCGACGGCGCCCCCGGCGGTCTGCGCGCCGAGCACGGCGGAGGTGCTGAGCCCGGCCGCGGCGGCGGTGGTCTGCTGGAAGCCGCCGAACAGCAGGTTGGAGGCCAGGTTGGAGCTGGTCATGAAAGCGCCGAGGACGCCGATGAACGGGGCGAGGAAGGCGTAGAAGCCGCCGGTCGCCGCGGCGGCGCCGCGGGACAGGACGTCGGCTTGCCCCGCGCCCTGCATGACGGCGGCCATGGCGACCAGGGCCACCACGGCGACGGTGGAGGGGATCGCCTTCTCTGCGGTGCTGGCCCAGACGCGGCGCCAGCCTCCGCTAGGGATGTGGCCCATCCGGCGGTAGGCGCCGTATCCGATGAAGGCGGCCGCGAACAGGAACGTCCCACTGTGGGTGAGCAGGGAGATCTCTTCGGCTGCCGCCTCGGTGGCGAAGCCGAACCCGGTGGTGAGCTCAGGGAAGGGCAGAGCGAAGGAGAACTGCGCCAGCGTCTGTTCGACCGGCGGGGCCAGGAGCACGCCCAGGGTGACCGCGAGAAGCGCGTAGTAGGGCAGGAACGCCTTGGCCAGCGACATCTCCGTGCCCGTCTCCGCGGCGCCGGGCCGGGCCGCGCCCGGCTCGAAGATGCGGCCGCCGGCCGGGGCCTGCCGGTAGCGCGGCAGCCGCCCCAGGGCGAAGATCAGCGCGAAGCCGGCGATCCCGGCGATGAACCCGTTGAGCACGTCGCTCCACTGCGACAGCCCCAGCGTGAGGCCGCCGTGCACTAAGGAGACGGCGGCAACGGCGGGCAGGCCGGTGCGGACTCCGCGGAAGCGGTCGTAGAGCCAGCACACCAGCAGTCCGCCCAGCAGGTTCAGGACCCAGATGAAGGCCGATGCGTACAGCGCCGTTGCTGCCGCCTGGGCCGGTTCCATCGCGGTCACCTGCTTCAGCCCCAGCCAGGCCACGCCCAGAGTGCCGAAGGTGTTGTTCCAGGCGTGGCCCACCAGCGGGATGACCACGGCGTACAGCGGCCGCACACCGATGCCCACCAGCAGCGGTGCGCACACCGCAATCGGGACTCCGAACCCGGTGACGCCCTGCAGGAACGAGGCGAAGACCCAGCCGAAGGCCATCACCTGAATCAGCGGGTGGGGCAGCAGGCGGGCGATGCCCCGGCGGAACGGCTCGAACGCGCCGGCCTCGCGGGTGACCTCGTAGATCAGGATCGCCGGCCAGACGACGTAGAGGATCGTGAGCGCGTCCCAGGTGCCCTTGACGCTCTGCAGGCCGATGTCGGCCGGCGACATCCGGAAGGCCGTCGCAGCCACGGCAGCGGCGGCGATCCAGGCCAGTGGCCCGGCCTCGGCGGCGCCCCAGCGGCGCAGCGCCATCATGAACACCAGGAGCGCCAGCGGAAGCAGGGCAAGGCTCCAGTTCAGCAGAGTGAGGGGGATCTCCATGGGCCGTCCCTTCGGAGGGCGGACCGGGTGGTGGAGCGGCGCGGGTCACCAGCCCAGCGCGATCCCTTCGCCGCGCGGGTCGGCGCCGCCCATCAGGACGCCGTCGTCGGGGTCGATGAGGATGGCCTGGGCATGGCCCATGACCGCGTCGAAGCCGGAGACGGTCTGCACCGGGTGCCCCAGGTCGGCGAGCCGGGTGCGGGTAGGGCCGTCGAAGCGGGACTCCAGGCGCAGCGCCTGGGTGGGATCGCCCCATGTGCGCCCGTAGAGCCAGCGGGGGCCGTCGATGGCCTGCTGGACCTCCTGGCCGAAGTCCACGATGCGGGTGACCAGGGCAGTGGAGGTCTGGGGCTGCCCCTCACCGCCCATGGTCCCGTAGACGAGATAGGGGCGGCCGTCCCGGAGGAGCATCCCCGGCATCAGGGTGTGGAAGGTGCGCTTTCCCGGTTCGAGCCGGTTGACGTGCGACTCGTCCAGCGAGAAGAAGGAGCCCCGGTTCTGCAGCAGGATGCCGGTGTCGCCGGCGACGAAGCCCGATCCGCATTCGTGGTACAGGCTCTGGATCACCGAGGCGGCGTTGCCCGCGCCGTCCACCACCACGCTGCAGGTGGTGTCGGACCCCAGGGCAGCCCGGGGTCCGCCCGGCGCTGCGCGGGCACCGACGCGGCCGCGCAGTTCCTTCGCGCGTGCGGGGGAGAGCAGCTCGTCGAGGGGGATGTCGGCGAAAGCAGGGTCGGTGAGGTGGCGGTCGCGGAGCGCGAAGACCTGTTTGGTCGCCTCCACGACGGTGTGCAGGTACTCGGGGCTCTGGTCGCCCATACCCGCTAGGTCGAACCCCTCGAGGATGTTGAGCATCATCAGGTGGGCGAAGCCCTGGGGGTTGGGCGGGTGCTGCAGGCAGTCGTAGCCCCGGTACGAGGTCGACAGCGGCTGCATCCACTGCGAGGTGTGGGCGGCGAAGTCCTCGGCCGTGAGCAGCCCGCCTTCGTGCTGGAGTGCAGCTGCCGCCTCCGCGGCCACCTCGCCGGTGTAGAAGCCGTCGCGCCCGTGCCGGGCGATCGCCTCCATGGTCGCGGCCAGGCGGGGGTAGCGCACGATCTGCCCCTGGCGCGGCGGCTCGCCGCCGGGCAGCAGGGTGCGGCGCGAGGCGTCGTGGCTTTCGAGCACCTCGCGGACCTCGTGCAGGAACCGCGCCTGGCTGCCGCAGGCCGGGTGGCCATTGCGCGCGTAGTCCACGGCCGGCTCGAGCAGCCGGCGCAGCGGGAGGCGGCCGAAGCGGCCGTGGGCGGTGCACCAGCTGTCTACAGCGCCGGGAACGGTGATTGCGGCCAGTGGTCCGCGGGTGGGGATCGTGCTGTGGCCGAGGGCGGCGAAGCGGGCGCGGTCCGCGGCCGCACCGGCGCGGCCGCTGCCGTTGAGGGCGTGGGTGCGCCCGGTGGACGCGTCGTGGATCAGCCAGAAGGCGTCCCCGCCCACCCCGGTCATGTGCGGATAGACCACGCCGAGCGTGGCGTTGACGGCGATTGCCGCGTCGACCGCGGTTCCACCGTCCTGGAGGACCTGCAAGCCGGTCAGAGAAGCGAGGTAGTGGGGCGAGGAGGCCATGCCGTGCTGGGCCAGGCTCAACGGTCGCGTACTGAACGTCATGGAACCGTCCTGTGGAATTGGTAAGACCTGTGGACCGGGGTCGTGAGGACATTCCGTATGCAGTATTCAAAGTGAACCGGTCTGGGTGGGCGGTCAACCCCTGCATGGCGAATTGGTCAGACCGGTCGACCGCTCCGGCGGTAGCATGCGGGGATGGAGACGACCGGGCCTGACGGCGCGCTCATCCGTCCGGTAGTGCGCACCCGCATCCACGAGGAGGTGGCCCGCCAGCTCCGGGACCTCATGCGGCAGGGCTCCTTGCGCCCGGGGGACCGGCTGCCCCCCGAGCGCGAACTCGCCTCGCGCTTCGCGGTCAGCCGGCCCACGATCCGCCAGGCGCTGTCCATGCTGCAGAGCCAGGGCCTGGTGGAGAGCCGCCCCGGCGCGGGCACCTTCGCTCGCTCCGCGACACCGGTGGTGACCGAGCTGACCGCCGCGCTGGGCATGGTCGACGCCTCGCTGGGCGATCAGCTCGAACTCCGGCGCCTGATCGAACCGGAGGTCGCCCGCGGTGCGGCCGAGCGGGTGAGCGGCGGTGAACTGGCGGAGCTGCACGCCCATATCGGGGCCCAGGAGCGCAGCATGGCCTCCGGGGTGCCGTTCGTCGCCGAGGACAGCGCGTTCCACCTGGCCATCGCCCGTATGACAGAGAACGCGCTGCTGGCCACGGTCGTGGAGGGGATCCACGAGCTCCTCAGCGGCAGCCGCGAGTTCTCCCTCCGCGCGCCCGGGGGCATGCAGAGGTCCCTTGAGGGGCACCGGCGCATCCTGGCCGCCCTGGAATCGGGCGATCCGATGGCGGCCCACCGCGCGATGCTCGATCACATCCTGGACGTGGAGCGGCTGAGCCTGCAGGCCGTGTCCGCCGGCGAAAGCGGGGCGGCCGCTGCAGCGGACGGCGCTGCAGGGCAGGGCCCGTAACCCGCCGGTGCCGTGCGGGTCCGTCGGGCAGCGGACTGCGGCCGAGCCCTTCCGGTAGCCGGCAGGAGCGGCAGCCCGGTCAGCGGCGCGCACGCGGTGGCTGCCGGACCCAGTGATGCAGAGGACGCCGTCGGCGTCTACGGCGGGCTGCTGCGGGTCGCAGAGCTCGGAGCCCCGGTGGGACCGCCATCCCCGGAGAAGCCGCCGCCGCTGTCGCCGCCGCCGTTGCGTTCGAGGCTGCCGGCCTCTGCCCGGCGAATCGAGCGGCGCACACGGCTAGTGAGCGGCGGAGCCACCGGGCTGCCCGGCTGGGCCGGCGGCGGCGAATCGCCGGGCGAGCAGGCCGAACGCGTCGGCGAGTTCGCGGGGCTGCACGTCGGAGACGGCCGCGTCGAAGCGGCCGAACGAGGCCGCCAGCGCCACCCACGACCACGATCCGGCGATCAGCCTGCACCGGTTGGGGCCGGCCTCCTCGACGAACCCGTCCCGGACGAACGGGACCACGGCGTGCGCAGGCAGCTCCAGCACGGCTTCGCCGGTGCACGGCCACCCGCCTCCCCGGTCCGAGCCCTTGAAGCGGCCGGCCAGGAAGGCGCGGACGTCCCCGCCGGGCACGGTGCGCGGCGCGAACCGGGGGCCCGTCGGGGTCCCCGGGTCCAGCCGGTCCAACCGGTACACCCGCCAGTCATCGCGGTCGAGGTCCCAGGCCACCAGGTACCAGCGCCCGCTCCCGAACACGACATGGTGGGGTTCGGCGCGCCGGCGCGCCGGTTCGGCAGCGGCATCGCTCCCGGCCGGGACGTAGCCGAACCGCAGCACCTCCCGCGCCCTGACTGCGGCGCTCACGGCGACGAGCACATCGGGGTCGACCGCGGCCGCCGGGGCCGGAAGGCTCGCAAAGCTCACGCCGTCGAGCCGGTGGCGCAGCCGTGCGGGCATGACCTGCCGGACGGAGGCCAGCGCCCGCAGGGCCGCGTCGCCGTCGGCTGCCCCCGATGCCGCGGCGGCCTGCAGGGCGGCCGCGAGGGCGACGGCCTGGTCGTCGTCGAACAGCAGCGGAGGCACCTCCGCCCCCGCATCCAGGCGGTAGCCGCCGTCCGGGCCCTTGACCGCGCGGATCCGGTACCCGAGGTCCCGCAGGCGGTCGACATCGCGCCGCAGTGTCCGGTCGCTGATCTCCAGCCGCTCCGACAGCACCCGGCCCGGCCAGTCGCGCCGCGTCTGCAGCAGCGACAGCAGTTTCAGCATCCGTGCGGGCGATCCGGCCATGGCATTCATGATGCGGGAAGAAGCGGACGGGATATGACCGCTACTGGTGTGAGTCTTGCGTGCGCAGCCGGGAGAGCACCGGCCCACCACGCGAACAAGGAGTCACGGCATGGCCGTCAGCGTCACACCCCACCTGAACTTCCGCGGCGACGCCCGCCAGGCGCTGGAGTTCTACCAGAGCGTCTTCGGAGGCGAGCTCACCGTTGCCAGCTACGCCGACACGGGCAGCACCGACCCCGCGACCGCCGACCACGTCACCTTCGGGCAGGTCGCCGCCGACAGCGGATTCCGCATCATGGCCTACGACGCCTACCCCCATCTGGAGTGGGACCGGGGCCGGGACCCGTTCTTCGTCTCCGTCCGCTGCACCGGCCCCGAAGAGCTCCAGAGCTACTGGGACAAGCTCGCCGACGGGGCAGAGATCCTCCAGCCCATCGGCCCGTCGCCGTGGTCGCCGCTCTACGGCCAGCTCACCGACCGCTTCGGCATCACCTGGGTACTGGACATCGCCGTCGAGTACCCGTCCTCCTGAGCGGCGCCCCACCAGGGCGGCCGTCGGCGGAGCGGCTCCATCCGCACACGGTGCGGATGGAGCCGCGGAGCGGGCGGTGCTGCGGGGGCGGTCCGCCAGGGCCGCTGGTGCTGGGGGAGCGCAGCGGGGCCGGGCGGGACCGCCTCGCCGGGCCGTGGGACCCTGGGCGCGTCGGGGATCGGGGAGTCGCTGCGCTGGTCGCGGCCGGTCTTCTGCCCGGGAGGGGCGAATGCCGCGGGGCTCGACGGCACGAAGGGAAACAGCAGATGGACGACCTGGTCGCGTTCCTGAAGGCGCGGCTCGACGAACGCATGCGGACCGCGCTGGCTGCCGGGGCGACCCCCGGCAGGCGCCGATGGGCCGAGGCTCCCGGCGGTGTGGACGACGCCGAGCACTCCAGTGTGGTCCGCTGGGAGGGGCGCGGAGCGGCGCCGTCTGATGCGCGGGCACAGCACATCGCCGCCAACGATCCCGCCTATGTCCTGGAGGACATCGAGATGAAGCGGCGGCTCATCGAGCAGTACCAGCTCTTGGCGGCGGACCTTCTGCCGTCTGCGGGCCGCGAATACCTTCTGGCCGAGTACCGGTACCTGATTGCGACGATGGCGCTGCCGTTCGCGGACCACTCCGAGTACCGGGACCGGTGGCGCCCCGCATATCCGTACTGAGGCGGCCCGGGGAACGGCAGCCCGCCGCGTGCACACCCCCGAACGCCAGCCACGGCCCGCCCTGTGCCGCTGCGCAGGCGCTGGCCCGGGGCGCGGCCGGTGGCCGCCCGCGCCCCGGGCCGGCTGGTCAGTCTCTGGTGATCGCCGCCACGGGGGGCACGTTGACGGCGTGGCGGGCGGCGAAGAGCGCGGCGGCTCCGCCGACCACCGCAGTGCCCAGCAGGGTCATCGCGAAGAGCCCGACCGGCAGGTCCGAACCGAAGCGGAAGAGCGGAGTGCTCTCGGCGTAGGTATAGACGCCGGTCACGGCGACCAGGCCCCCCGCCGCCAGCCCGAGGAGGCAGCCCAGCAGGGTGAGGAGCAGGGTCTCCACCACCAGGGCCCCGCGCACGGTCGAACGGGATGCACCCAGGGCGCGCTGCAGCCCGATCTCCTGGCGGCGCTCCAGCACCGAGACCCTGAGCGTGTTGGAGATCCCGACCAGCGCGATGAGGACGCCCACGCTGAGCAGCAGGGAGGACAGCGCGGCGATCAGCCCGACATAGGTGTCGAGCTCCGCCTTGTACTGTGCGCTGCTCTCGAAGGAGACCCCCTCCCCGGAGAGCGCGGTCGCGAGGTCGCTGGAGGCCTGTTCCTCGCTGACCCCCTCGGAGTAGGAGAGCCAGACTTCCTGGGTGTCCCCCTCGCTGGTGAACGACGCGAAGTCTCCCGGGTCCAGGAACGCGTAGTTGGTGCCGGCCTCCCGGACCATCGCCTCGACCTGCAGCGACCGGTCGCCGTTGACGAAGGTCAGCTCCTCGCCGTCGGGGAACCCGAAGACTTCACCGAGGAGGGCCGTCCCCGGTTCCACCTGTTCGAGGTGGCCGGGCTCACTGAGGACCCGGGCCGTGTCGGCGTCGGCCGCC
Source organism: Nocardiopsis coralliicola (assembly GCF_054779695.1). Lineage (NCBI taxonomy): Bacteria > Bacillati > Actinomycetota > Actinomycetes > Streptosporangiales > Nocardiopsidaceae > Nocardiopsis > Nocardiopsis coralliicola. The sequence continues at coordinate 348,042 of NZ_BAAGXT010000001.1, forward strand.
ACCGCCCGTCCGCCTTCGAGGGCCTGGTGGGGGGCGTCCGCGGAGCCGTCGACGTCCAGCCCGGCGATGTCGATCACCGCGGCCTCCTCGACGGAGCCGACGCCCTCCGCCTTCTCCAGGATCGCGGCCGCCGAACTCTGCTCGTCGTCGATGGTGATGTACACATCGGGTGCAGGGCTGTCCTCGAACACCTTCTCCACCGAGGTGAAGACGGTGGAGCTCCCCGCACCCACCAGTCCGACGAAGGCCGCGGTGACCGTGGCCAGGCCGACGATCGATGCAGAACGGCGCGGGTTGGCCCCCGCGAGCTCCACACCCTCCTCCGCGGCGATCCGGCGGCGCAACCAGGGCAGGCGGTGCAGAAGCCGTGTCGCCGCGACGGTCGCGGGCCGGACCAGCCAGAGGAGCGCCAGCGCCAGTACCGCCGACGCGAGGATCGCTCCCGGGAGAAGCCCAGTGAACGCCGAGAGGCCGAGCCCGGACAGCCCCAGGGCCAGGACGCCCAGTTTCAGCGGAACGAACCTCCCCGCTCCGTGCGCCTTCCCGGTCTCGGCGGAGTCGCGCAGGGCACCGAGCGGGCTGCTGCGCATCGCCTGCGCGGCCGGCCCCACCGCACCGATGACGCACACGACCACACCGGCGGCCACGGCTATGGCCGCGCTGGGGAGGCCGGCCCGGAATTCCAGCGGAACCATCGGGAGCCGGAACACGCCCGCCAGCACGGCGACGGCGAGGGCCACTCCGATCAGGGAGCTCACTGCCCCGACGGCCAGGGCGTCCAGGAGCACGGACCTGAAGATCCGGCCCCGGGACGCTCCCAGGCACCGGCGCAGCGAGAATTCGCGGCGGTCGCGCTCGATCCGCACCGCGAAAACGGAGCGGATCACCAGGAGCAGAACCACGAACGCCAGGGCGGAAACGGCCACGGTCCCCGTGACGACCTGCGAGGCTCCCGGAAGGTCGGCCCGGGCCCGGTCCGAAACGAACTGCTCGGCGTCCACCACGGCGTAGTCCCGCTCGGGGTCCGCCGCGGCGAGCGCGTCGAGCTCCGCAGCCGGCCCTTCGGGGGCGGAGGCCTCGATGAACAGCTGCGAGTATTCGCCGCTGTCGAACGAGACCACCTCCCCGAGCGTCGGCACGCTGCCGTAGAGCACGTTCTGCGCTTCGGGCGCAGGAACCACCGGCGGGGCGTCGACCAGGCCGGAGACCTCCACCTCCGCGTACTCCGTGTCGACCACGGTCTCGAGGATCCGCAGGGAGTCCCCGGGCGAGAAGCCGAGATTGCGGGCGACGGCCGCGTCGAGGAGAACCTCGCCCGTACCGGGCTGGGAACCCTCCAGCAGCTCCGCACCGGGAGGGAGCCATTCCAGTGACCGGACCTGGACCGGGTCCTGCAGGATGCCGCGCTCAACAAAGGCGGCAGTGCTGATCGACGGCGTCACACCGTCGACCCCGGGAACCTCCCGTATCTGCTCAGCGAGTTCCTCGTCCAGCCCGCCCTGCCCGGGAGGAAAAGGCTGCTGAGCGACATAGTCGTACCCGGAGAAAGAGCCGTCAAGGTCGCGTTCGACGGTGTGCCAGAGCGAATCGGTGAAGGTCAGTACCGCCATGAGGAAGCTGACACCGAGCGCCACGGCCAGGCCGACCGATTGAAGGCGGCGCATCTGAGATTTCATCGGTAGTTCTCTCTACCTAGTTGGCCGGAGTGGTCGCGGATTCAGTGGACACGATCGATCCGGCCGTCCACCATTTCGATGGTGCGGTGCGCTCTCTTCGCCGCGTCGAGGTCGTGCGTGACCATCATGATCGCCTGCCCCATTTCGGTGGAGCACCAGGAGAAGAGATCGAGCAGCTGGTTGCTGGTCCCTGAATCCAGGGCACCGGTCGGCTCATCCGCGAAGACGATCTTCGGCCTGCTCATCATGGACCGCGCGACGGCCACCCGCTGCTGCTGTCCGCCCGACATCTGGTTCGGGTAGCGGGCGAGCAGGTCGCCGATACCGAGGCTGTCGACCACCTGCTGGAACCAGGGCCCATCGACCTTCGCGCCCTGGAGCTTCAGCGGATAGACCATGTTGTCCTGCGCGCTCTTGCCGGACATCAGGTTGTAGGCCTGGAAGATGAAACCCGCCGTCGTCCTGCGGGCGCGGGTCAGCTGGCGGTCGTTCATCCGGGTGATGTCGCCGCCGCCGAGGAGCACCGTCCCCTTGTCGACGCTGTCCAGCCCCGACGCGCAGTGCAGCAGCGTCGACTTCCCCGATCCGGAGGGGCCGGTCACCGCCGCGAACTCGCCCGGGCCGACATGGACCGTGACTCCGTCAAGGGCCCGTACGACCTCGTCCCCGGTCCGGTAGAACTTTGAAACGTCCTCGAGTTCCAGCGGGTTGAGATCACTATTGTTCATGAACCAGTTGCTCCGGATTTCTCTTCTCGTGCAGGAGGGCAAATTCGCCCGGGGAAATTGCGGGGACCTTATCAGTGGACCGTCCGCCGGTCACATTCTCGAACCAATGCCCCGGTACAGCAAAGTGTGCCCCTGCGGCATAGGCGGCTTCCCACTCGGATCTGCTGCAGGGCGGGGCTGATCGGGTTCCTGGCCTGTAGCGCCGGCAATTTCCCGAGCCGTCTGCGGATCGTTCTCCGCTGCCGGCGATTCCTCGCGGCCCGCAGGAAAGCGCAAACCGCGGCACACTTCCGCGTCCCTGCGTTCCCGCCGCGGCGGGGAGCTGGGACGCCTCACCATCGGCGGGCCCTTGCGGCACCGGTCCCGCAGGGCAGGCCGCCGGCGCCGACGGCGGCGGCCGGTGCGCCGCTGCGCGCGGGGCCGTCGGTGGGGTACTCGGCCGAGCCGGGGCCCGCGGTCCGCGGAGCCGGCCGCCAGCATTCGGGGCGGCCGCGCCCGCCGGCCGGACGCCGCCGTGCTCGGCAGGCCTGGGCGGATCGGCGCCGCTGGCGAGCGCTGGGCGCGGAGTCAGGCCCGGTCCACCGTCCTCGGACCGATTTATTTCGGGGTATTGACGGAAATAATTCGGCGCCGCATGCTTACCGGCATGCCACCCCAGGACGGCCCGCTCCTGCGTCTGAGACGAAGCCATGTCGAGCTGGTGCTGACGCTCCTGCGCCGCCACGGCCCCCTCTCCCGCGGCAGGATCGGCGAGCTGAGCGGCCTGTCGCGGACGACGCTGTCCGCGATCGTGGCCGACCTGATCGGCACCGGCGCGGTGGTCGCCGCGGCGCCCGAGGCCGCCCGGCGCACGCGCGGCCGGCCGGTGGAGACCCTGACACTCAACCCTGCGGCCGGCCGCGTGGTCGGCATCGACTTCGCGCGCCGGGCGGTGCACGTGGCCGCGGTCAACGTCGCCCACGAGGTCATCGGCACCGCCAGCCAGACCCACGCCGCCGACCTGCCCCGGCGCGACCGGGTCGAACTGGCCGGACGGCTGGTCTCGGGACTGGGCGGGGCCGACACCGACCTGCGGTCGGTGACCGCGGTGGGCGTCGGCGCCGTCGGCCCCGTACCGGACACCGGCGGCGCCGCCCCCTCCACCCGCGATCCCGAGAGCCTGGCCGGGCTGGTCGGCGCAGCGTTCTCCGGCCCCGTGCTCATCGACAACAACACCAGGCTCGCCGCGCTGGCCGAGGCCACCTGGGGCGCGGCGGCCGGCAGCCGGGAAGTCGTCTACATCCGCCTCTCCCACGGCGTCGGCGGCGGCCTGGTGGTCGGCGGCTCCCTGCACCGCGGACCGCGCGGGCTCTCCGGCGAGTTCGGCCACATCACCGCCGTCCCCGGCGGGGCCCCGTGCCAGTGCGGCGGACGCGGCTGCCTGGAGACGGCCGCCTCGGTCGGCGCGGTACTGGAGCGCTACCGCGCGGCCGGCGGCACCGCCGCGGGCTCCGCCGCGTTCGCGCAGGCCGCACGGGAGGGCGAGGCAGCGGCCCGCGCCGTCCTCGCGGAGGCCGGTGAGCGGATCGGAACGGTCCTTGCGGGCCTGTGCAACGCAGTCGGCCCCGGACGGGTCGTCGTCGGCGGCGAGCTGGCCGCGGCCGGAGCAGCCCTCTTCGACCCGGTCGAGGCGGCCCTGCGCGCCCATCTCATGCCGATCTCGCGCCCCTGGGTCGATCTGCAGCCGGCCCGCCTCGGCGAGACCGCGGGCGCCCTGGGCGCCATCGCTCTCGTCCTGCACGATTCACCCCTGCTGTCCCACTACTCGGCGCACCCCGCCACCGAGGAGGACTCATGAGCGCCCCGCCGATCCGCCCGGAGCCCCCATGGCCGTGACCTCTCCGCCGACCGAACAGGCATCGGCGCGGCGGCGCTCGGCGCCGCGGCCGCACCGCTCCCGCGCGCTCAACGCGGCCGCGCTCGCCGGTGGACTCGCGCTCTGGGCCGCCGCCTCAGCGATCGGCCTCGCCGACCTGCCCGGCCCCGCCGAGGTGGCCGGCCGCGGCTGGGCCATGGCCGCCGACGGGACACTGGCCGGCGACGCCGCGGCCAGCCTCAGGCGCGTGCTCACCGGATTCGCCCTGGGCACCGCCCTGGCCGTGCCCGTCGGCTTCCTGATGGGCTGGTACGCCACGGCCCGCGGGCTCCTCGAGCCCTACATCCAGTTCTTCCGCATGGTCCCGCCGCTGGCGATCATCCCGCTGGCGATCGTGCTGCTGGGGATCGGCGAAGTGCCCAAGATCTTCGTCATCTTCCTGGCCGCCTTCCTGTTCAGCGTCGTGGCGTCGCTGCAGGGGGTGGTGGACGTCGACCGCACGCTCATCAACGCCGCGCGCGTCCTGGGCGCGCCGGACCGGACCATCTTCCTCAAGGTCGTCATCCCGGCATCCGCCCCGTTCATCCTGGTCGGGATGCGGACCGGGCTGGGCGCCTCCTGGGCGACGCTCGTCGCCGCCGAGCTGATCGCCGCCCAGCAGGGGCTCGGATTCCGCATGCAGCAGGCACAGCTCTACTACGACCTTCCGACGATCTTCGTCGGGCTGATCTCCATCGGGGTGCTCGGCATGGTGATGGACCGGCTGCTCCTGCTCGCCGAACGGCGCCTCACCGGCTGGCAGGAGCGCCGATGACCCACGCGACCAGCAAGATCGAATTCCGCCGGGCCTCCAAGGCCTTCCCGCTGAAGGACTCCTTCGTCAGCGCGCTCGACGGCGTCTCCCTGTCCATCGCCGACCGGGAGTTCGTCACCGTCGTCGGCCCCTCCGGGTGCGGCAAGAGCACCCTGCTGAACCTGGCGGCCGGCCTGGACGAGCCGACCTCGGGCGACGTGCTCGTCGACGGGCGGCCCGTCGCCGGGCCGGGCCCCGAGCGCGGCGTCATCTTCCAGCAGTACGCGCTCTTTCCCTGGCTGACGGTGCGCCGCAACGTCGAGTTCGGACTGCGCATCGCCGGTGTCGGCGCCGAGGAGCGCCGGCGCCGGGCCGAGCGGACCATCGACCTGGTGGGCCTCACCGAATTCGCCGACGCGCTGCCGAAGACCCTCTCCGGCGGAATGAAGCAGCGCTGCGCCATCGCCCGCGCCTACGCCGCCGACCCGCAGGTGCTGCTGATGGACGAGCCGTTCGGCGCGCTGGACGCGCTGACCCGCGTGCACCTCCAGGACCAGCTGCTGGACACCTGGACCCGGGAGCAGCGCACCGTCCTGTTCATCACCCACGACGTCGACGAGGCGGTCTACCTGGCCCGGCGGGTCGTCGTCATGGCGGCGCGCCCGGGCCGCATCCACCGGGTGATCGACGTCGACCTGCCCTACCCCCGCACCGAGGAGGTGCGCCTCTCCCCGGAGTTCGGAGCCATCCGCAACCGCGTGTGGCACTCCGTGTACCACCAGGAGTCCGCGCACCCGGCTTCCTAGCGCGGCCCGGACGAGGACGTACCGGCCGCACCCCCACCGCCGCCCCTCTCCGCAAAGGACCCCTTATGGGCATCACCGACCGCACTCCCGTTCCCGTACTGGGCGCACTGGCGGTGTCGCTGTCGATCACCGCGTGCGCACCCGACTCCGGCGGCGCCGAGGAGGTGGCCTTCGGCTACATCAGCGACTACAACGGCGCCAGCCTGCTCGCCATCGCCGAATCCCAGGGCATGTGGGACGACGCCGGACTCTCCGTCGGCGTCGAGAACTTCACCAACGGCCCCGTGCAGGTCCAGGCGCTGGGCTCCGGAGACCTCGACTTCGGCTACATCGGCCCCGGGGCGATGTGGCTGCCCGCCAGCGGCCAGGGCGACGTCGTGGCGATCAACACCCTCACCTACGCCGACCGCGTCATCGCCCAGCCGGGCCTGGACTCGATCGAGGACCTGGAAGGCCGGAAGGTCGGCGTGCCCGAAGGGACCTCCGGCGAGATGGTGCTCAACTTCGCCTTGAAGGAGGCCGGCATGTCCCCCGACGACGTCGAGAAGGTGCCGATGGAGGCCTCCACCGTGGTCTCCGCCTTCTCCGCGGGCCAGATCGACGCCGCGGGGATCTGGTACCCGCTGATCGAGACCATCGAGGCCGAGGTCCCCGACGTCGAGGAGGTGGCCAGTACCCGCGACATCGAGGGCACCGTCTTCCCCACCGCGTTCGTCGCCGGAGACGGCGTCGACGAGGAGACGCGCGCCGCGGTGGTCGGCGTACTGCAGCAGGCCAACGACTGGCGCGCCGAGAACCCGGAGGAGTCGGTAGCCGAAGCCGCCTCCCTGCTCGGCGTCCCCGAAGAGGACGTGGCGGCCGACGCCGCCAACGTGGAGACCATGCCCACCGCGGACCTGGTCGAGGCCACCGAGGACGGCACGGCCGACGAATGGCTCAACGGGCTCGCGGAGTTCTTCGTGGACACCGGGCAGCTGCCCTCCGTCCCCGACCCGGCCGACTACTACACCGGTGACCTCTACACGGAGGCGTACACGGCGTGAACCAGCTCTTCCTCATGACCGACCAGCACCGCGTCGACACGCTCGGGTGCTACGGCAACCCGCACGTGTCCACCCCCAACCTCGACCGGTTGGCGGCCTCGGGCACCCGCTTCGACCGCTGCTACACCCCCACCGCCATCTGCACCCCCGCGCGGGCCAGCCTGCTCACCGGGCAGGCGCCGTTCCGGCACCGCCTGCTCGCCAACTACGAGCGCAACGTGGGCTACCAGGAAGACCTGGACCCCGGCGTGTTCACCTTCCCCGAAGCCCTGCGCGCGCAAGACCACCAGCTCGGCCTCATCGGCAAGTTCCACGGCGGCACCCACCGCACCGCCGCCTCCTTCGGCTTCGACGGCCCCGACCTCCCCGGCTGGCACAACCCGGTCGATCACCCCGACTACCGCGCCTACCTCGAGGAGCGCGGGCTCGAGCCGTATGCCATCGCCGAACCGGTCCGCGGAACGACCCCCAACGGCAATCCCGGCAACCTCCTGGCCGCGCGGCTGCAGCAGCCGGAGGAGGCGACGTTCGAGGCCTACCTGGCGACGCGCGCCATCGAACTGCTGGAGCGGTACGCCGCTGACGGCCGCCCGTTCTTCCTCGCCACCCACTTCTTCGGACCGCACCTGCCCTACCTGGTGCCCGACGAGTACTACGACCTCTACGACCCCGCCCTCGTCGAACTCCCGCCCTCGATCGCGGAGACGTTCGAAGGCAAGCCCTCCGTCCAGCGGAACTACAGCGCCCACTGGACGTTCGACACGATGCCGCTGGAGGCCACGCGCAAGCTCATCGCGGTCTACTGGGGCTATGTGACGCTCATCGACACCCAGATCGGGCGCATTCTGGACCGGCTCGACGCGCTCGGGCTCGCCGACGAGACCGCGGTGTACTTCACCGCCGACCACGGGGAGTTCACCGGATCCCACCGGCTGCACGACAAGGGGCCCGCAATGTACGAGGACATCTACCGGATCCCCGGCATCGTCCGCATCCCGGGAGCCGGACCGCAGGTGCGCGAGGAGTTCGCCGGACTGACCGACTTCACCGCGACCATCCTGGAACTCGCCGGATGCGACCCGGAAGCGGCGGTGGACGGCCGGAGCCTGGTCCCGCTCGTCCGCGGCGAGGCGCAGCCCGAATGGCCCGGCGAGCTCCTGGCCGAATTCCACGGGCACCACTTCCCCCACCCCCAGCGGATGCTCCGCGACGACCGCTACAAGATCGTGGTGAACCCGGAATCGGTCAACGAGCTCTACGACCTCGACACCGACCCGCACGAGCTATGGAACCGCTACCGCGATCCGGAGCTGGCCGGCGTCCGCGACCGGCTCCTGAAACGGCTCTACACGCTGCTGCGCGAGCGCGGCGACAACTTCTACCACTGGATGACGTCGATGTATCCGGTCGGCGCCGCCGACCACGACCCCAGCCTCAGCGCCTTCGAAGCAGGCCGCGCGACCGCGCACGGTGCGCGGTGAGCCGCGGGCGCGGCCTCAGGCGCCGCACCCTCTTCACCGCCGGGGCCGGAGCGGCGGCCGCCGCGGCGCTGCCCGCGGGCCCCGCCCGCGCGGACGCGCCGGATGCGGCGGGCGCCCCGGAGAACTGGCCCGACCCGCAGCCCTACGGCCGTGCCGACGTCCGGCCCGACCTGTGGCCGCGCAGCGACAACTCCTTCGTGCTTCCGCTGGAGCTGCGCCCCCGCGACGAAGAGCTCGGCCGCGTCTGGATACGCGACACCTACGTCAACTGCTTTATCGAGAACGGTCGGCCGGTCTACGTGGCGACGGGCACCACGCGCGTCGCCGGACTCGACGTCGCCGCGCCCCACAACGACGGCATCTTCGTCTGGGTCGCACCGGCGCTGGAAGGGCCCTGGCGGCTCGCTGACACCACCGCGGTGCGGCCGGACGCGGAGAAGGGGAAGGTGTGGTCGCCCGAGTTCGCCGCCGAGAACCGGCCGGGGCGCACGGTGGTCGCCCCCTGGCAGGAGTACTGGCACGACGCCGAGTTCGGCAAGCGCGGACAGGCGTGGGCGCCGGAGATCCACCTCTTCCGCGGCACCTGGTACATCGTCGCCTGCATGGGCGACCACTCCCGCAAGGTCGGTTCGTTCCTCCTGGTCAGCGAGGGCGGCGCGGAAGGGCCGTACCGGCTCGCCGAGGGCAACCGGGACAAGCCCTTCGGTGATCCGTTCGAGGGCGGGCCGGACTTCATCGCGCCGGGCGCCTACCACCCGATCGACGGCGGCCTCTACACCGAGGACGGCCGCGCATGGCTGGTGCTGCACAACGACTTCTTCGCGCGCTTCGGCGACGACATGGAGGACATCGTGCCCGCGACCGGCCTGCCCCGCTTCGAGCAGGTGCCCTACGACCCCGAGCCCTACCTGGAGGGGGCCTACGTGCACAAGCACCGCGGGCGCTACTACCTGATGCACGCCGCCTGGAACCGGGCGGCCGGCCCGGACGGGGACGGGCCCCCGTACGCCTACCTTCCCTCGGGCTCGGGGCGGGAGCAGTACCACTACGACACCGTCGCCGCCGTTTCCGACCGGTTCGAGGGCCCCTACTCGCCGCGGTGGACCCTGGGCGTCGGCATCGGGCACGACAACGTCTTCGAGGACCATCGCGGGCAGCTCTGGGCGACGTTCTTCCGCAACCCGGTCGCCGGGTACTGGTCGGACCCGGCGCGCGTCGGCGACGCCGCCGCGGCCGGGGTCGTGCGGCTGGAGTGGACCGGGCCGCACGGCAACCGCCTCTACGTGCGGCGCCGCGCGGAGGGCGGCGGTACCGCGGGCTGACCGTCCGCGGCCGCGGGGGGCGGACTCCGTGCCCGCCCCCCGCGGTGTCAGCGCGCCACGCGAAAGCCGGTGTTGCCGCTGGAGCTGTCCGGTGAATTGCCCATCCGCGCCGAGGTGCGGTACCGGAAGCAGTAGGAGTCGTGGCACAGGTGGGAGCCGCCCTTGAGAACGCGGCTCTGGCCGAAGCGCGGCCCGGGCGGGTCGGTGCGCGGACCCGCCCGGTGGAAGCGGGGGTTGAACCAGTCCGCGCACCACTCCCACACGTTGCCCGTCGCGTTGTACAGGCCGAAGCCGTTCGGCGGGAAGGCGTCGACCGGGCAGGTGCCCGCATAGCCGTCGTCCGCGGTGCCGCGGTCGGGGAAGGCGCCCTGCCAGACGTTCATCCGGTGCTCTCCGCCCGGCTCGCGTTCTGCTCCCCACGGATAGGGCTGCCCCGCCAGCCCGCCGCGGGCGGCGCACTCCCACTCCGCCTCGGTCGGCAGGCGGACGCCGGCCCACCGGCAGTAGGCCAGCGCGTCGTCATGGGACACGTGGACGACCGGGTGGTCTCCGCGCCGCCGCAGCCCCGAGCCCGGCCCCTCGGGCCGGCGCCAGTCGGCGCCGTGCACCTGCCGCCACCACGGGGCCGCCGCCACGGCAGGCCCCGCTGCCAGCCGGCGGGGCAGGAACCCGGCGAAGACGAACGTCCAGCCGAACCGCTCGGCATCGGTGCTGTAGCCGGTGGCGTCGGCGAAGGCCGCGAACTCGTCATTGGTCACCGCGGTCGCGGCGATGGAGAACGCGCTGAGCACGACCTCGCGGACCGGCCCCTCCCCGTCCTCGGGGTAGGGCCCCTCATCGCTGCCCATGAGGAAGGCCCCCTCGGGAACCTCGCACCAGCCGCCGTGCGGCCGCACCCGCTGCGGACCGGGCGCGACCGCGGCAGGCGCCCGCCCGGACGCGGCGCCCCCGCCCCGGCGCGGCGCGCAGCACGCCGGGGGTGCATCGGAACCGGACGACTCCGTGCTCATGGACTGCTCCTTCCCGCTTCCAGGGGCAATCTGGCGGACCGCGTCTCATTCTGCCCGCGCCGGTTCGCGCGGTGCACGGCGGATCCGCCGTGCCGCGACCGCCCCAGCCCTCGCGGCCCGGCGGCAGGCCGGCCGCACCGGCGCCGGACGCGGCCGCTGCTGCCCTCTCATTCCGGATGGCTGCTGCGCCCGAGCCGGCAGGGGCCGCCCCGGCAGAGGAGCGGGCCGGCCCATTCGGGGCGGACCGTGCGCACGGCCATTCCCCAATCATGCAGTTGCGCTGGCAATTCGACACCGGAGTGGTGTGCGTAAATCGCGTTGGTGTCGATTTTGCGAAAGGTTAATCCAGTGGATGCAGCTGACGTGTGCGGGTGTCGGGGAACTCGGCGAGGAGAAGGAGTGAGTCGCATATTCCGAGGTCGCGGAAAGGGTGGACGAGGTGCGCTCATTTGAGCGGTTGGAGGGTGTGGCGGAGTCGGGTTCTGTCGATTGTTGGCGTGCTGAGTTGCGTATCAGTCCGCTGATCTGCGCGAATGGAAATAGTGGGCGGCTGCGTGCCTGGATACCCCGTTATTGTGGGCCCCCGGGCTCATTGGATAGCAGCCTATCCCTTTCTTGGGGTGAGGTGTATGGTGGCGTCCCGTCACCGGCTGAAGGCGGAACTGATGCCTTCGCGCGCCCTTGTGGAAATGGACTGGGGAGGGCGTTCAGGACGGCCAGCGGCTGGTGTCGGAATGCCGTGATGTTTGTTCAGGAGCCCTTCGCAGTGAAAACGAGGGTCTGCCATGTCGAATACAGTCCGCTCTCCCCGGCCTGTGCATCCGAGGGAACGGGCCCGGCGTCGGGCCCTCAGCCGCATAGTGGTCGCACTGGGGGCCTTTTGGGCGGCGGTGGCCCTGGTCGTCGTCGAGCCCCAGCTTCCCGACAACGTGGTCGAACTGCCCGGTGGGGACGAGCTCACGGCCCAGGTGCAGGCCGTCGCACCGCAAGGCTGGGCCTTTTTCACCCGCTCGCCGAGGGAGGAGAAACTCACCGCCTGGCAGCCGGAAGGGCAGAGCTGGGAGTCGGCGATGCGGGCGCCGCACGCAGAACCCGGCAACGCCTTCGGCCTTGACCGGGCCTCGCGCGCCCAACCGGTCGAAGCAGCGATTCTCAGCGCCCAGGTGCCAGAGGACGCCTGGACCGAGTGCAATTCCACCCCGCTCCGGCGCTGTCTGGAACAGGAGGAGGCGGCGACCGCGGTGGAGGGGGCCCAGCCGGAGCCCAGCCTGTGCGGCCGGCTGGCCCTGGTCGCCCAGGAACCCTGGCCATGGGCCTGGGCCGAATCCTCGGGTCAGGGTGAGATGCCGGCCCGCATCGTCCGCCTGGACGTCGCATGCTGAACGCCCTCGACTCCTTTGCCGACCGGTGGTCGCGCACATCGCCGTTCACCGACGTCTACGGCCTCGCCCGCACCCTGCTGGCGCTCAGCATGCTCGGAACCTTTCTGGCCACCTCCGCCGATTCCGTCTTCCGCCCGCTCTTGGGGGCTCCGGACTATCCGCACTGCTCAGGGGTGAGCGCGGCGAGCCTGTTCTGCCTGGTGCCGGCAGACCAGCTGCCATGGGCGCGGCTGATCGCCATCGCCGTGCTGGTGGTGGTCGCCTCGGGATGGCGTCCGCGGGTGACGGCCCTGCCGCACTGGTGGGTGGCGTGGAGCTTCCAGGCGTCCGCCGCCCTGCCCGACGGGGGAGACCAGGTCCACGCCGTCCTGGCGCTGCTCATCCTGCCCGTGGCGCTGCTGGACCGCCGCCGCTGGCACTGGCAGCGGCCCGCCCCGGTCGCACGCACCGCCCCGGTCGCCGCGCTCGCCGCTGTCCTGGCCGCCTGGTCCGCGCTGTTCGTCGCGCGGCTCCAGGTGGCGTCCATCTACCTGCAGGCCTCGGTGGCAAAGCTGGCCGAGCAGGAGTGGGTGGACGGAACCTCGATCTACTACTGGTTCCACGATCCGCTCTTCGGTCTTCCCGCCTGGGCCGCGCCCTGGCTGGGCCGGGTGGTCGAGACCGCCCCCGGGGCGGTGGCCCTGACCTGGGGGCCGATCATGATCGAGTTCGCGCTCTTCCTCGGGCTGGTGGCCCGCCGCCCGGTGCGCCCCGCACTGCTGCTCCTCGGAGCCGCCTTCCACCTGGGCATCGGCGTCTTCATGGGCCTGGGCAGCTTCATGCTCGCCATGTGGGGGGCGCTCATCCTGTTCCTGCGCCCCAGCGACCTGCATTTCGGCATCGCGGAGCGCACCGCAGCCCTGGCTGCGCGAGTCCGTCCGCGGCCCACCGCCGCTTCCGCAGCCTTCGGCACCGCTGACGAGAAGGGAGGGCCGACCGCGACCGAACTGGAGCCCCGATGAACCGGGTGCGCCCCGCACCCTTCGCTCTCACAGAGAGGAAGCACGCTGTGCACTCCATCAGACACAAGGGGATCGTGGCCGCCTCCGCCGCGCTCCTGGTCCTGCCGGCGCTCTCGGCGCCGGCCCAAGCAGAGGCGCCGCCCGTTTCCGTCCAGAACCCGCAGGACTACAGCGGCAGCGACCTCTACCAGGCCATCTTCTTCGGCCAGGGGCCGGCAGTGGAAGGCCTGGAGGGTATCGTCCCGCAGTCGCCCGACCCCGAGGCGGATGCAGTCGCCCAGCACTACCGCGACATTGCCGTCGCCGACATCGAGGAGACCGACCCCGGCTACTTCGACGCGTTCCACGCCGAGGTCACCAGCGGAGACCAGCTGCGCGTCCTCGACGCGCTGAGCACCGCCGGCGACAAGGCGGTGGTGGCACTGCAGGAAGAGGGCATCGACCTCGCCGCCGAGGTCGATTCGGGCAACGCCGAGGCCGAGTGCATCTTCATCGTGGTCGTGGTGGCGGTAGCCGCGGCGATCACCGTGGCCGGCGGCGCCAACGCCGTCGCCGGAGCCAACTTCGTCGCCGCGGCCAACGTCGCGGCCCAGGTCAACGTCGCGGTCGCGGCCGCCGACGAGCAGACCCTCGACCAGGACCGCTTCGTCGACGACGTCACCCAGCGCCTGTCCGCCTGACCGGTCCGCAGCGGTCGCCGCACGCCGGCGGTCCCGCCGCACCGCACGGATGAGCGGGACGTGCGGCCGATGAGGACCGAACGCCGGGGGAGGGCGCCCTCCGCGGCGCCCTCCTTCCCCGCGCACCCGGCCGCCTGCCGGATCCGCCAGGCGGCCGGGTTGCTGCGGTCCCTGCCATCGCCGGCGGCTGCAGCGATCGGAGTACCGGACCCCTCCGGCCCCAGTGCCGCGCGCACCCGCGGCTGCGCGGTGGCAGCCATGCCGATCCGCCCCTGAGCAGCACATTCGCGAGAACGGGCGGCGCGGATCGCGTTTCAGCGAGGGCGCGCGGGGCGACGCAAGACGGGGAGGGGCCGGCCGGCCCCGCCACGGTCTGAGGCGGCCGGACGTGCACCGGCGCCCCGCGCGGTGCCGAGCCGCTCGCCGGCCGCTCCGGCCAGTACAGCGGCAGGGCGGGCGCTCGGCAGCGACCAGACGGCGAACAGCGAAGGAGCCGGCATGACCTGCAGCGGATTCGACCAGATCTTCCCGCTCGGACAGCCCAACGACGCCTTCGCGCAGTACTTCACCGGGCAGAGCTACCTGGCTCCGCTCGCCGACGGCAGCGTCCCGGTCAGCAACGTCTCCTTCGAGCCGGGCTGCCGCAACAACTGGCACATCCACCACGGGACCGCAGGCGGCGGAGACCAGGTCCTGCTGTGCACCGCGGGCAGCGGCTGGTACCAGGCCGAGGGGGAGGAGCCCGTGAGCATGGAGCCGGGTTCCGCGGTCCGCGTCCCTGCGGGGACGAAGCACTGGCACGGGGCGAAAGCCGACTCGTGGTTCTCCCACATCGCGTTCATCACCCCGGGCGAAGGCGTCCGCAACGAATGGCTCGAGCCGGTCACCGACGAGGTGTACGGCGAGCTGCACGACAACGGGGGCAACACATGGCGATCCTGAACGACACCTACACCCTGTCCAACGGCGCGGCCATCCCCAAGCTGGGGCTGGGCACCTGGTTCATCGACGACGACAGGGCCGCCCAAGCCGTGCGCGACGCCGCCGCGCTCGGCTACCGCAACATCGACACCGCCCAGGCCTACGGCAACGAGCGCGGCGTCGGCGAGGGCCTGCGCACCAGCAGCGTCCCGCGGGCGGAGCTGTTCGCCTCCAGCAAGCTGGCCGCCGAAATCAAGGACTACGACGGCGCGGCGGCCGCGATCGACGGATCGCTGGCAGCGATGGGCCTGGACTACATCGACCTGATGCTGATCCACAGCCCCCAGCCCTGGGACGACTTCCGCGGCGGCGACTACGCCGAGGGCAACCGCGAGGCGTGGCGCGCCCTGGAGGACGCCTACCGGGCGGGAAAGCTCCGCTCCATCGGCGTCTCCAACTTCCTCCAGCACGACCTCGAGAACATCCTGGCCGGCGCCACCGAGGCCCCGCACGTCAACCAGCTGCTCGCCCACGTCGGCAACACCCCGTCCGAGCTCATCGCCTACTGCGCGGCCCAGGACATCCTGGTCGAGGCCTACTCGCCGATCGCCCACGGGGAAATGCTGAAGAACGCCGACGTGCGGTCGATTGCCGACGCCTACGGCGTGACCGTCCCGCAGCTGTGCATCCGCTACACCCTGCAGCTGGGCACCGTGTCGCTGCCCAAGACGGCCAACCCGGAGCACATGCGCTCCAACGCCCAGGTCGACTTCGCCATCTCCGATGACGACATGGCCGTGCTGCAGAGCATGAAGGCCCAGGACTACGGCGAACACAGCAGGTTCCCCGTCTACAGCGGCAGGTGAGAACCGGTCCGCGGCGCACCGCCCCGCGGACCGGCAACCGCGCAGATCCGCCGCCGGGTCCAGGGGGCGGTGCGCGGGCTGTCTGAAGAGACCGGTTCGCCCCTGCGGTGATCTCGGTGCCTTCGCCACGGCCGGTCCGCGGCGGATGCGGGCGGTTCCGGTGCGGCCGGAGCAGGGGGCCCGGCCCACCACCGCCCGGACTGCGGCTTCCCTTTCTCAGCCGCCGGCGCGCAGGTGGGGCCTGTTCAGGAACCGGCGGTGACAGCTGCGTGCCGGTGTCCCCGCGCGCGGGGCAGCTCATCGGCCCCCGCGTCAACCGCGCCGTCGCCCTTCGCCGCTGATGCCCGCAGCGGATGGCCCGAAGCCGGCGGCACGGCGCACGGCGCCGCCGCTCGCGTCGCACACGGGCGCGCCGCCTGGTCAGGCGTCCACGCGTGAACCTCGGACAGCCGCAGCGTTGGGGCGCCATGCGCCCGCTGGGGACGCCCGCGGACTGCCCTTCTGCGGCGCAGCGGCCCAACCTGGCCGTCCTGCCGGTCCGCGCGCGTCCGGACCGCTGCCGCAACCGGGAGCGCCCGCAGCAGACGGCGAGGAGACCGCTTTTCGCAGCAGCGACCGTCCCGCAGCGCAGCGATCCGGCTGCCGCGGCCACGGGGCACGCCCCGCGCATCGGTCCGGTCCGCTGCCTGTTCTCCGCCGGGGGGCGACGGCACCGCGGGTCTGCCGGGAGGGATCTGCGAATGCCGGAGAACGGGGAACGGGCCGTCCGCAACACCGGCGGCCCCTTCCCCAACCGCCGGTGTTTCGCACCCAGCCCAGGGTCGAGCCCACCGTGTAGGCGGGCGGCCACACTCGGACACCGCTGGCTCTCGTGCGCGAGAGGCCGCGAGGGAACGGAGAGCCTGTGCCCAGACGACGCATCACCCACCCGCGCACCCCCGCGCCGGACACACCCGAAGACCGCCCGCCGGTGCCGGAGGATGCGCTGCCCGAGCTCGCCGCATCGGTGAACATGCCCTGGCACGCCCATCTGGAGAAGGCCGGGCTGCTCCGCCTGGCCGGCCAGCTGCCCCGCCTGATCGCGATGGTGCTGCGCTGGTCGTGGCAGGCCAGCCGGCGCGACACCGTGGCGATGGTGGCCTGCAACGCCGCCACGGGTCTACTCACTGCCGTGGTGCTCAGCGGCGTCGCCGGCATCCTGCAGGAGCTGTTGGCGGCGGGCCCCACCCCCGAGCGGGTCCGTGCTGCCGCACCCCTGCTGGCGCTGATCGCCGCGGCCACCATCGCGCGCGGCGGCCTGCGCAACGCCGGCGCCTGGTTCCAAGCCCGCCTGGAGCCGCTGGTGCGCGCGGTCATCGAACAGCGCCTGTTCGCACTCACCTCGCAGGTCCGCCTGGAGTCCTACGACGAGTCCGCGTTCTCCGATGCCATCTACCGCGCTCGCGACCGCGGCCTCAACGAGGCCGGCTATCTGCTGCGGTTCGGTGTCGACGTCGTGTCCTACGCCATCGGCCTCATCGCCATCGCCGGTGTGGTGACCGTGCTGCACCCGCTCCTCCTGCCGCTGCTGCTGCTGAGCGTGGTGCCGATCGCCTGGGCCGGAGCGCGCTCAGCGCAGATGCGCTACCGGCGCATCCGCGAGCTCAGCACCCTGCGCCGGCGCCAGTCCATCCTCGCCGAGTACCTGGCCGAACGGGCCTCAGCGGCGGAACTGCGCTCCTACACCATGGAACAGGGCCTTCTGGCGCGCTACGGCCGCCTGCTGGACTACGTGCGCACCGAACTGCTCATCGTCGCAGGCCGCCAGACGGCCGTGCGTACCGCAGGCGACGCCGCCAGCGGGCTCACAGCAGGCCTGACCCTGATCACCCTCGGAGCGCTGCTGGCGCTGGGCGCCATGCCGCTGGCGGTAGCCGGGGCCGCCTACATCGCCCTGCAGCAGGCGCGCACCGCGCTGAGCCAGCTCATCACCGCCGTCACCGACACCTACGAGTCCGGCCTCTACGTCGCCGACATCGAAGAGGTCTTCACCGCCGCCGCGAAGCGCCTGCCGCCCCCGCCCACGGCCGATGCCCCGAAGGAACTCCAGCGGTTGGAGATCGACGACGTCACCTTCGCCTACCCCGGCGAGGCCCGGCCTGCACTGGACGGCGTCAGCCTGAGCGTGCAGCGCGGCGAGATCGTCGCGCTGGTGGGAGAGAACGGCTCGGGCAAGTCCACCCTCTCGCGCCTGATCGCCGGGTTGTACACCCCGCAGTCGGGGCGGATCTGCTGGAACGGCACCGACGTGGCCGCCATCGACCCGGCCGCGCTGCGCGCCCGCATCGCCCTGATCGCCCAGCACTACACCCAGTGGCCTTTCTCCGCGCGTGACAACATCACCATGGACCCCGAAGGCGAACCCGACGCCGACCGGCTCCAGCGCGCCCTGGAGCTGTCGGGGGCTGATGAGGTCATCGCCCAGCTGCCCGCGGGCTTGGACACCCTGCTCGACAAGCGCTTCGCCAACGGCGCGGACCTTTCCCAGGGCCAGCGCCAGCGCATCGCCGCCGCCCGCGGCCTGTACCGCGATGGCGACCTCCTGATCGCCGACGAGCCCACCGCTGCCCTGGACGCCCGCGCTGAGGCGCTGGTGTTTGCGACCCTGCGGGAGGCCTCGCGCGGCCGCACCGTTCTGCTCATCACCCACCGGCTGGCTTCGGTGCGCATGGCCGACCGCATCATCGTGCTCGAACGCGGCCGCGTGGCCGAACAAGGCACCCACGCCGAGCTCATCGGCGCCGGCGGGCTCTATGCCGAGCTGTACGGCATCCAGGCAGCCGCCTACACCGCACCCCCCACCGCACCCCCCACCGCACCCCCCACCGCACCCCCCACCGCACCCCCCACCGCACCGCCCCTCGCTCCGGCGCCGCATCGCGAGGAGCAGAGCGCGGCAGACACGTGACGACTGCCGGGACCGATGCCGGAGACGGGCGCTTCGGGCACCCGCGCCGTCCCCTGACCGGCGACTGCGCCGTCCGCACCCGACACGAGGGCCGCGTGCCGGCCGGAGCAGGCCCGGTCGAGCTGGCGCGGGCCCTCCTGGCTGTGCACAGCACGGATCGTGTCCATGAGCCGGACCGGGATGGATACGGCCACCCTCACTTCCATGGCACGCACCCGCGCGGCCCAGCTCCTGCCGGACCCCGCCGGCGACTGACCCGGCCGGCGAGGCCGGCCGTTTGCGCCCAAGCCTGCCAACCCGGATGAACCTGCTGGTCAAGGGCGGCAGGGAGGGGCTCTGAACAGGCGTGTGCCGCCAAGGAGCTGCGCGGCGTTGTCCCGCCGCCCGGGATGGCCATGCTCAGCCGCGCGCTCACCCGCTCGCTCACCCGCTCGCAAGCAGGAGGGAGCGCTACCGGCCCGGCACACTTCGTGCGCTGTCCCGGCTGATGGAGCCTGCCGTGTGGTCGCCGGCCCGCTCTGCCAGCAGCTGGAGGGCGTGCGCCGAGGGTGAACCGGGCTCGGTGTCGTAGACGAGGAGCGTTTGGTCGGCATCGGCGCCGAGTACGAGCGCCTGGTAGCTGACGGTGAGGTCGCCGGCGAGCGGATGGCGGTAGTCCTTGGTGCCGGTGGTGCGCCGGTGCACGCGGTTGCGTGCCCAGAGCCGCCGGAACTCGCTGCTGTGGATCGACAACTCGCCGATGAGGCGGCCCAGCAGAGGGTCGTCGGGGTAGTTGCCCGCGTCCACGCGGAGCATGGCCGCCGTGTCAGCGGCGACCTCGTCCCAGTCCCGGTACAGCTCGCGGGCGTGGGGGTCGAGGAAGACGAACCGGGCCTGGTTGCGCTCCCCTGCGGGCATGGCAGCGAAATCGGCGATGAGGAGGGCGGCGAGCCGGTTCTGCCCGAGGACGTCAAGGCGCCTGCCGAGGACGAAGGCCGGCCGGCGGGCCGCATCGAAGGTGTCCAGCAGCGACCGCGTCGGCCCGTGGAGCTGCTGGGGCCTGCTGGCGCGCCGCCGCCGGGACGGCGTGGGCCGGGCGATGGTGTGCAGGTGGGCCCGCTCGGTGTCATCGAGCTGGAGCGCGTCGGCGAGCGCATCGAGCACCGACTGGGAGGCGCTCTTGCTGCGCCCCTGTTCGAGGCGGGTGTAGTAGTCGACGCTCACCCCGGCGAGCATCGCGAGTTCTTCGCGCCGCAGACCGTCGACCTTGCGCCGCGCGGCGGCGGCGATGCCGGCGCGTTCGGGTGTGAGCCGCGTGCGCGCGGCACGCAGGTAGTCGGCCAGCGAAGGCTCGAAGTCATCGCTCATGGATTCATTTTCCCTGGATGCGCGGTCCTGGTGAAGGCGCGAAGGGGGCCCGGCTTGTCCCTGGAAGCTTCGGGCCTTCACCTCCGCCGGGGCGGCATCGAGCATGACAGGGCCGCGCAACCGCGGAGCCATGACCCCGATCCTCACGCTAGGAACCGCTATGTCTGTCTGGATGGTTACCGGAGCCGCCCGCGGCTTCGGCTTGGAGATCGCGCGCGCTGCCCTCGCCGGCGGTGAGCAGGTCGCCGTGGCCGCGCGCACGCCGGAGCGCCTGCCCGACGACGTCCGCACGCACCCCAGGGCGCTGCCGGTGGCGGTTGACGTCACCGACCAGTCCCGCATCAGCGCGGCCGTGGCCGAGGCGGTCGACCGGTTCGGCACCATCGACGTCCTCGTGAACAACGCTGGGCGCGCCCTGCTCGGCGCCCTGGAGGAAATCACCGACGAGGAGGCCCGGTCGCTGTTCGATGTGAACGTCTTCGGGCTGATCAACACCACCCGCGAAGTCCTTCCGGTCATGCGCAGGGCCGGGAAGGGCACGCTCGTGCACATCGGGTCCCGTTCCGGGTTCGAGGGGGAGCCGGGCGTGAGCATGTACTCCGCGTCCAAGTTCGCCGTCGCCGGGATCAGTGAGGCCCTTGCCGCAGAGTTGGCGCCTTTCGGGATCCAGAGCATGGTCGTCGAGCCGGGCGTATTCCGCACCGACCTCCTCGACGCCTCGTCCGTGCAGCTGGCAGAACGGCGCCTTGCCGACTACGACGGCACCCCCGCGCACGCCACGCTGGACTGGGCCGGCGAGGCCAACCATACCCAGCCCGGCGACCCGGTCAAGGCAGCCGCGTTCATCTACCGGGTCGCCACCGGCGAGACCCTGCCCTCCCACCTGCTGGTCGGGCAGGACGCGCTGGATCGCCGAGCCGCGGTGACCGAGCGGATCGACCGCGAGACCGCGCCCCTGCGCGAGGATGCGGCAGCCACCGGACACGGCGGCAACGGGTGACCGGGATGCCTCTCCAGGACCGGACGGCCGCGTGCGCGCAGCTGCCATGAGCCCGCAGACGCGGCAGGCCGGCCGGCGGTCCTCATGTGCTGGGGCCGCCGGCGGGCGTTCCCAGCGACGGGGCGGTGGCGCCCGTCCGAGGCCGGGGCCGGGGCCCGCCCCTCGGGGGCGGCGGGCCCCGGCCCCGGAGACCGGCGGAGCGGCGCTCAACTGCGGATGACCTTGGTCTCCAGGTACTCGGCCAGGCCGGCGGCCCCGAACTCGCGCCCGTTCCCGGACTGCTTGTAGCCGCCCCAGGGGGCGGTCCAGTCGAACTCGGTGTCGTTGATCAGCACGTAGCCGGCCCGGATGCGTTCCGCGACAGCGGTGGCGGCCTCCAGGTCGCGGCTGGTGACGTATGCGGCGAGGCCGTAGGGGGTGTCGTTGGCGATCGCGACCGCCTCCTCAACGGTGTCGTAGGCGATCACCGACATCACCGGGCCGAAGATCTCCTCCCGCGCAATGGCCATGGCGTTGCTGACGCCGCTGAACACGGTCGGTTTGGCGAAGTGGCCCGCTTCGAGCCCGGCGGGCTTGCCGAGCCCTCCGGTCACCAAGCGGGCGCCCTCCTCCAGGCCCCGGCGGATGTAGCCCTGGACGGTGTCCCACTGCCCGGCGGAGACCAGCGGCCCCATGAAGGTGTCCTCAGCACGCGGATCGCCCAGGCGCAGCTCCTCGACCTCGGGGACCAGGACGGACAGGAACTCTTCGACGCGGTCCCGCGGCACCAGCGTCCGGCTCGGCGCGCTGCACAGCTGGCCTGTCATGGCCAGCAGCCACGTCTTGGCGGTTTCCACTGCCATCGGGAGATCGGCGTCCGGCAGCAGGATGTGCGGGGACTTTCCGCCCAGCTCGGTGGTGACGCGCTTGGCGGTGGGCGCCGCTGCGGTGGAGACCCGGGTGGCGGTGGCGAGGGAGCCGGTGAACGAGACGGTCCCGACCCCCGGATGCGCGCTCAAGGCCGCGCCGGCGACGGGCCCGCGGCCGTTGACGAGGTTGAACACCCCGGCCGGAACGCCGGCCGCGTGCATGATCTCCGCCAGGATGACCGCGGAGTACGGGGTCAGCTCGGCAGGTTTGAGGACCACCGTGCACCCGGCGGCCAGCGCCGAGACGGTCTTGCCGACAGGCTGGAGGACCGGGAAGTTCCAGGGGGTGATCAGCCCTGCGACCCCGAGAGCCTCCTTGCGAACCCGGGTCTTCCCGCGTGTTTGTGTGAACGCGAAGTCCGTGAGCACTTCGATGGCGGTGGAGATCTGCACCCGGCCGGTGGGCAGGTGCGCTCCGCGCACCAGGTTCAGGGGCGCCCCCAGCTCCTCGGTGACCGCCTGGGCCAGGTCCTCGGCCCGGTTGTCGAACTCCGCCAGCACCCGCTCCAGCAGCGCGATCCGCTCCTGCGGTGTGGTCTGGGAGTAGGACGCGAACGCGCGCTCCGCAGCGGTGACGGCGGCATCGACGTCGGCCTCGCCGCCGAGTGACACTCGGCCGGTGGCTTCCCCCGTCGCCGGATCGCGCAGTTCCAGAACCGATGGGTGGAGCGGGGCACGCCAGGCTCCGTCGATGTACAGCTCTCTGTGCTCGCGCATGATGGGCAGCTTTCGTCGGAATGGGCCAGGGCCGCGCCGCGGACGTTCCGGCGCTCCGATCCCTGGCCGACCCCCATCCTGGAACCGGGCCGGGCGGTCATCCAGAGAAGGAATCTCCTGGGCCTCCCCTGCCTGGGAAAGCCATTCCCCCCTCGGCTTCCCGGCTGGAGCACGACCACTGCCGCTATCGCCCGGCGGCTGGGCAGGACCGGGTGCCTGAGGGAGCCCTTCACCAGCGGCGCTGCCGCTTGGTCCGGCTCAGCAGCGCACCGATCGGTGCATCGCCGGATGCCGGGAACCGGCCGGGGCCGGCACTCCGTCGGAGGGCCTGGACCGCATCACCGGAAGCAGGAGTACACCGTGGCGAAGCGCAGGGCCGGTGGCCCGAGCAACAGGAAGTCCGGAGCGGGCCGAGGCCGCGGGCGTGCCCCCGGAGCCGCCCGAAGGAGCGGTCCCAGGGGATCGAGCGGTCCTTCCGGAACGGTTCACCGCCGCCCGCCGGGCCGGCCGGGCGGGCGGCAGCGCGGGGGAGTCCAGTCGGGCCCCCTGGGCGGGATCCTGGCCTGCGGCTGCTTCACGGTCTTCGCGATCTGCGCGGTCGCCGTCGTCGCCCTGGTGCTGCTGCTGGGGTAGGTGCCGGCGCTCACCGCGCGGCCACGGGACCTGCTCCTCCGCCGCGCGGCGGGTAGTTCAGGATCGCCGCGAGCAGGCGGGCGCGGCCGGCGGCCGTCCGGGTGGGACCCGCACCGGCTGTACCCCGGGAGCCGGCTCAATCGTCAGCCTGCTGTCTCCTCCTCTCCCGGCCGAGATGCGTGGAGCAGTCTTCGCCGCGGGCGTCGCGCCGGGTACTCACGGCGCTGGCCGTCCCCTCCGCTCGCCGCTCGCGGAGTGCGGGGTGTCTGCTCGTGCCTCTACTGGCACTGGGTGGTGATCGCCTCCGCGCCTCCCCTGTCCTCCCGGAAACTCGCCACCGGTGCGCGCCCGTGAGGGGCTGCGCGCGGACGCTCGCCGGGATCGCGCCGCACCGCCACCTCAGCGGAGACCGGTGTCAGCGGCCGGCGCGGAGGGTCGACGCGGCTTGCCGCACCAGCCATGGTGCGAGGCCGCGGTGCCGCGGGGCGAGCGCGGTCCAGACGAGTCGGCCCAGTCGCCTCCGGTAGCGCATCGCCGTCATCAGGTGGACCCGGTCGGGCCCGCGCCGAACGAGCAGCCGGCACTCCACCAGCGGTCCCGCGGCGGCCATGAGCAGATGGGTGTCGGTCTCGGATGCCACGTCCCAGCCGGCGACTGTCCCGGACGTTCCGTCCGGTGCGATGCGCATCCGCAGGAGGGTCTCGAAGATCAGCGTGCGGCTGGTCCTGTCGATGGCCGTCTCGAACATGTCGGCCGCCCATTCGCGGGCATTGCCGGGAGTGGTGGTGGTGAGCACGAACTCGTCGACGTAGTCGGGCTCGAGATCCACCAGGGACAGTGATCCCGGGTCGACTGAGCCGTAGCCGAGCGAGCCGGATACCGGCTCACGGTCACGCCACGCCTGCTCCCATGCTGCGGTGAGCCGCGGCCACATGATCAGGCGGCGAAGCGGCGCGATAGCCCGCAGGTACACCCTGCCGATGCGGCCGTGCGGTCGGGCGAGCACCGTCACGATGAGACCGGGCCCGTCCTCCCCGGTATCGGTCCACCCCAGATGCAGGACACCGTGCACGGTGGCGTCGGCGACCTCCGCGGCCGCTTCGCGATCGGTCGCGTAGACCGGCGCCAGGAGGCTGCGCCCGGTGGCCACCGCCGGCTCCAGGTCGCTCGGAAGCCTGCGGCGCAAGGACCGGACCCGCCCGTCGGGTCCGCTCGCGGCGTGGTCCCAGCCCATCCTCGCTCCCGCCCGCCGGTGCACCGCGAGGAGGAGGCCTGCCAGGCGTCCGAGCGCGGCGGGAGCGCCCGCATCCTCGATCGTGGCGCGGATCTGCGGGAAGTCCTGCGGCCCGGCCCCCGGAGCCGCGATCCGCCAGACGTCCTCGACCTCGAAGTCGGGCGTGAGGCCGTGGATACGCCACGGCTGACGACGGAACACCGAAGGATCGATCCTGGACATGGTCATCCACCCCATATATACGCGACCGTATATTTGGCATGATAGCGAAGTTATACGGTGGCGTACAGATAGGCTGTGAGCCATGGCACGGGCACGTACACCACCTTCCGCCTGGGTTGAGCAGGGCTTGGAGGCACTCGCGGCCGGCGGGCCAGACGCCGTCCGTGTCGAGCTGCTCGCCGCCCGACTCGGTGTCACCAAGGGCGGCTTCTACGGGTACTTCACGGGCCGTGACCACCTGCTGGAAGCCATGCTGTCGGCCTGGGAGACGGACGTGACCGACAACGTCATCGCGGTGGTGGAGGCGGAAAGCGCCCCGCGCGACCGGCTGCGGCGGCTCATGCAGATGGTCACCGACGGTGGAGCGGCCACCACACGGCTGGCCACCGAGGTCGCCATCCGGGAGTGGTCGCGCCGTGAGCCGCGCGCCGCTGAAGTAGTCGCCCGCGTAGACGAGCGCCGCACCGGGTACCTGCGAGCACTCTTCGGCGAGTTCTGCACTCCGGAGGACGCCGACGAGCGCACCGCGGTCGCTGTATCGGTCCGGCTGGCGAGCTACTTCATGTCGTTCGGTCACCCCGGCCGCTCGCACGACGACGTGGTCGCCCTCGTGATGCGCGACCTTCTGCGCTGACGTGCCTGTCGATGCTGCCCGGCAGCAGGCCAGGTCGTCGGCGTGCCGCGGTACCGGGCGGTGCGCCCCTGAGAGCCGCCACCGGAGCCCGGCGATGTGCCCGTGTCAGCGGGATGGCCACCGGTAGGCGGTCCGGGCTTACCCGCGACGAGCTGTGCACTCGGCTCGCGGGAGAGGCCGCCCTAGCGGCTGATAGCCGCGACCGACGGCAACCGCGGCCGCGCCGTCGCCGGAGTCGCGCGCCTGGTCGGGCTGCCCGCGGCGATCCCGGTGCCCGGTGAAGCGTCCCGGTCGGCGAAGGGCGGGATCAGCTCCGAGGGCGCCGCCTCCGTCGCGCTCGGGTCCCGTGCGGCGATGCCGTCCAGGGATCGCAACCGGGTGCCGTGCCGCCAAGGCCGTGCGGGGACTGAGGCAGGTGATGTGAGCGGACCCCGGCCCGTGCGTAGTCATGGAGCCGAACTGGAAGCTGGCAGTCCTAGGGCGCCGTCGGCGCCGCTCCGGACGCCCCCGAATCCGAGAACGCGGAATCTGCACGACCGGCCTCGCGCATCTCACCTGCCAAGCAGGTCCGAGCAGGGCCGGATCCCGCCGGTGCCTGCACCGCACCGGTGCAACCGCCTGGGACTGCCGCGCGGCGGTACCGGGTACATGCCGGAGATGGACGTGCGCCTGGTGCGGGCGGCCGCGGCCGGTCCGCTGACCACGAAAACTCCCGGTGCGCGAGGCCGCGTCCGCGGAGGACTCCGCCGAAGTGGCCGCCACCGCTGCAACAAGCAAGCCGCGCCCCTCCCCGCGGCCCCACTGCTCGGGAAGTGCAACTTGGGAGGCGAAACATGGCTGATGGACGGATCAGCGACATCTGGGGCGAGCGGACTCCGTTCGGCGCCGGCGAGGAGTGGCCGGCGCGCGTGGACACCCACCTGGTCGACGGGGTGGACGAATCCCGGGTCGACCGCTGGGTGCGGGGTGCGTGTCTGCTGTGCTCGAACGGCTGCGGAGTCGAGGTGGCCGTCGCAGACGGACGCATCGTCGGAATCCGCGGCCGCGCCGAGGACCGGATCAACCACGGGCGGCTGGGACCGAAGGGGCTCTACGGCTGGCAGGGGCAGCAGCGCGAGCGACTCACGGCGCCGCTGATCCGCCGCGGCGGGCAGCTCGTAGAAACCGACTGGGAGACCGCGATGGCGGCCGTCGTCGAGCACTCCGCATCGCTGCTGGAGACGAAGGGCCCGCTCTCGCACGGCTTCTTCACGTCCGGGCAGCTGCTGAACGAGGAGTTCTACACCCTCGCGGTGATCGGAAAGGCCGGCATCGGCACCCCGCACATGGACGGCAACACCCGCCTGTGCACGGCGACCGCGTCAGCGGCGTTCCAGGAGTCCTTCGGCTGCGACGGGCAGCCCGGCTCCTACACCGACATCGACCACTGCGATGCGCTGTTCCTCTTCGGCCACAACGTCGCCGAGACCCAGACCGTGCTGTGGGCGAGGATGATGGACCGCCTCGACGGACCCGATCCGCCCCGGCTGGTGTGCGTGGACCCGCGCCGCACCAGGGTCGCCGAGCGCGCCACCGTGCATCTGCCGATCCGCAACGGCACCAACCTGGCCCTGATGAACGCCCTGGTCCACGAGCTGATCGCGCGGGACGCGGTCGACCACGACTACGTCGGCGCGCACACGATCGGCTTCGGCGAACTCGACCGCCTGACCGCGGAGGCGACGCCCGAATGGGCCGCCGACGTGTGCGGGGTGCCGGCCGCCGACATCCGCGCGGCCGCCGAGATCTTCGCGACCAGCGACTCCGTGGTCTCGACCTGTTCGATGGGCTTCTACCAGTCCCACCAGGCGACCGCCTCCTCATGCCAGGTGAACAACCTCCATCTGCTCCGCGGGATGCTGGGCCGCCCCGGGGCCGGAGTCCTGCAGATGAACGGCCAGCCGTCGGCCGAGAACAACCGGGAGACCGGATGCGGGCCTGCGCTGCCGGGGTTCCGCAACTGGAGCAACCCGCACCACGTCCAGGAGCTGGCGGAGTTGTGGAACGTCGATCCTCTGGTCATTCCGCACTGGAGCCCGCCCACGAATTCCAACGCGATGTTCCGCTACGCCGAGCAGGGATCGATCGGATTCCTGTGGATCGCCGGCACCAATCCGGCGGTGTCCATGCCGAACCTGCCGCGGATCCGGGAGGTGCTCGCCGGGGACCAGTGCTTCGTGGTCGTCTCCGACGGGTACCTCACCGAAACCGCCGAACTGGCCGACGTGGTCCTGCCGTCAGCCCTGTGGGCGGAGAAGACGGGCACCTTCACCAACGTCGACCGCACCGTGCACCTCCAAGAGAAGGCCGTCGACCCGCCGGGCCAGGCCAGGGGAGACCTCGAGGTGTGGATCGACTACGCCCGACGGCTGGGCCTGAGCGACCGGGACGGCAACCCGCTGCCTCCGTGGGACACGCCGGAGGAGGCGTTCGAGGCCTGGAAGCGCTGCAGCGCCGGACGCCAGTGCGACTACTCGGCGCTGACCTACGGGATGCTGCACGAGCGGGGCGGAATCCAGTGGCCGGTCACCGCCGAAGCACCGGACGGAACCGAGCGGCTCTACACCGACGGCCGGTTCCCCACGACGGTCCAGGCGTGCGAAAGCTACGGCCACAATGTCGCAACCGGGGCGCCGACCGGCGCGACCCGCTTCCTGGCCGAGCGCCCGGACGGCCGCGCCCTGCTCAAGACCGCACCCTACGAGCCGGCCTTTGAGACCCCCGACGAGCAGTACCCGCTGCGGCTGACGACCGGACGCACCGCCTACCACTGGCACACGCGGACCAAGACCAAGCGCGCACCGGAACTCCAGGGGGCCGCACCGGACATGTGGGTGGAGCTGTCCGAGCACGATGCCCGGTCCCTGGACGTCAGCGAGGGCGACGTGGTCCAGGTGACCTCGCGGCGGGGATCCATCGAGGCCCCCGCGCGCATCTCCCACATCAGGGAGGGCGTGGTGTTCGCCCCCTGGCACTACGGCAGCAGCACCAGCACCGCCGCCAACGAGCTGACCATCTTCGCCTGGGACCCGGTCTCCAAGCAGCCGGAGCTGAAGGTCGCCGCCGTCTCCGTGCGGCGGCTGCGCCCCGGTGACGGCCCGGCGCCGGCGCCCACCGGAACCGCCTCGGCGCCCGCGGCCGCCGCACGGACCCAGCACCGCAAGGGGGAGTGAGGGGCCATGTACCTGCACACCTATCTGGACATGCTCACCCACGCAGAGGAGGCTCTCGCCCGGGCCTACCGGAAGGTCGGGGAGGTCCACACCGCGGAGACCGACGTCGCGTTCGCCTGCATGGCCTTCGCCCGCGAATGCGACGCGCACGTGGGGGCCCTGGGGCCAGCACTGGACCGGTACGCGGACCGCGCCGAAGCCACCCCCGACCGCATGCACCCGGCCTGCCCCGGTCCTCCGCGTACCGGTCCGATCGGACTCCTGCGCGACCTGGCCGACCTGCATCAGCTTGCCACGCTCATCGAATCCGCCGGGCAGCTCATCCAGCAGGCCGCCCAGGGGGCCCGAGACGAGGAGCTGATCGACGTCTCCGCCCGCGGTATGGACGAGACCTCGGCGCAGTGCGCCTGGCTCACCACGAAGATGAAGGCCGACGCCGCCCAGACGCTGCTCGTCGCCACCTAGGGCGAGGTTGAGCACCGCCAAGCTGCCGCCTCCGATGGCCGCCGGCACTGCCAGGGGCGTCGCTCCGCGGCGATCGCAGCCACGGTCTCCGGCGATGCGTTGACCAGCCCCCTGAGCACGGCTCCGACAATGCCTGCGCTGGGCCCGGCCGAGCCGCGATCACCCCGGCGGCCTCGGCGGTGATCCATCCGCCGGCGGCCACCGCGGCACCGGCCGCGATGAACTGCGCCCGCAGCGAACCGGAGCCGCGTCCCGCCGCCGGAGATGTCGGGGCTGCCCACTCTCCCGCCTTCCTCGGCGTCCGCCGCTGAGCCGCCGCCGTCTTGGTGCCCCGGGGCAGTCGGCCGCGTCCCCCCCCCCCGCGTGCGGACTGCGCGCCACATCGGATGCGCTCCCCGATCCCGGATGAGCGTGAGCCCCCCGATGTAGGAGCCGGGCACCAGCACGGACACCGGGTGCCCCCAGGGCCAGCGGCTGCGGCCCCAGCGAGGCGCGTAGCGCCACCGCCGGCAGTCCGGCGGTGGGTTGGGCGCGTTCAGGCCGCCTGCATCCAAAAGAGGAAGAGCCCGTACCGTGACTCGGAGTCCCGCCACTGCTCTCGCAGCCGGAAACCGTGCTCTCCCACGTCGCGGATGAGCTGCGGTGCGTCGAACTTGGCCGAGTAGCCGACATTGAGGGAGCGGCCGCGCGCTAGGGCAAGTGTGAGCCCGAGCCCGGGGATTGGCACGGTCCGGTCGGCTCGGGCGCGAAGGACACCTTCCACGGTGGAGGTTTCCGCGTTGTAGAACGCCTCCGGGACGAAGTCGCCGAGCACGAAGCCGGCGCCGTAGCGGCGGTTGAGCTGGGTCAGGTAGTTGAGCCGGAAGCCGGCGAATGCGGAGTGCCCGGGAGGATCGTTGTAGCAGGTCTCCAAGGTTTCGCGGCTCTTGTCCAGATCGGCGGAGAGCAGGAAGCTGTCGCCCGGAGTGAGGCTGCGCGCGATCGCGCCGAGCAACCGGCCGCGTTCCTCGCGGGTGGCGTTGCCGAAGCTGCTGCCGAGGAAGGCGACCGCGAGCGGACCGTCGCGGCGGACACGGAGCCACTCGAGTGCGGCCTCGTAGCGCCCCCACAGGCCGGTGACCTCCAGGTGGTCAAGCTCCGAGCACA
This sequence comes from Nocardiopsis coralliicola, assembly GCF_054779695.1. Taxonomy (NCBI): domain Bacteria; kingdom Bacillati; phylum Actinomycetota; class Actinomycetes; order Streptosporangiales; family Nocardiopsidaceae; genus Nocardiopsis; species Nocardiopsis coralliicola. The sequence goes on from NZ_BAAGXT010000001.1 coordinate 378,071, forward strand.
GCGCGGTTCCGCTGGAGAGCAGCATGGTCCGATCCACGTCGATCGGAACGTAGGTGGTCGCGCGCTGCCGCACGCAGGCTTCCAGCAGCAGGCGCGTCTTCTTCGCGCTCCCGCTTCCCAGTTCCGCGATCCGCCCGCAGGAGAGCAGCTCGGCGATCTCTGCGGAGTGCCGTGCCAGCAGGTCCCGTTCCACTCGGGTCAGGTAGTACGTGGGCAGTTCGGTGATCTGTTCGAACAGCGCGGAGCCGGCCGCGTCGTAGCCGAGCCAGGGCGGCAGCCGAGGCGGCCGCTGGCGGAGGCCCTCGCGCACGACGGCATCCTCCGGCGCTGCGCCGTCCGTGTCGGCAACGGGGTGGACGCTGACCCGGGCCGCTGGTCCAGGCTGTTTCACGGCGCGACCGCCTCCGCACCGTCGCGGAAGCTCGACTCGCCGAGTTCCCAATGGTGCAGGAGCCGGTCCTCCAGGCGGGCACCCAGGAACATGCTGCTGCGGATTCCGAACACGACGTCCGGCGCGAGCTCGGGCTCGGCGCTCAGCAGCGGGGCGATGACCCCGCGCCGGACGAGCTGCTCGTGCACCGCGTCGGCCTCGACGTGTTCGGCGTAGAAGCGGATGGCGGCCGGCCCGCAGCCCAGCCTCTCCATTGCCTTGACCAGGCGGTCTGACCCCGGGGAGGAGGTGAGTTCGACCGTGGCGAACTGGCCGACCAGTGCCCCGCGCAACGCGCGGCGCAGCCCGCACAGCGACATGAAGTTGACCTCGGCGAGCATCTCCGCCGGTGCGGAGTCGAGATAGGCGCCGTAGGCCCCCGACAGCCCGAGGCCGGCCATCATGTCGGCGAAGAGCTTTGCGTGCGCCCGCTCCGGATCCCCGGCGCCGTACTCGTCGTGCTGCACCGTCACCAGAGCGGCCTTCGGCGGACCGTCCAGGCGCGGGATGGCGAAGGTCTGCGGGTCGGCTTCCTTCAAGTGGTAGAGCGAGCGGTGGGCGACATACTCGCGCAGCTGCCAGAGTTCGCCGTGCCGGCGCAGGTAGTGGGTGGCACCGGAAGCGTCGACGTGCTCCACGAGGAGCCCGGCGAGCTCGCCCTCGGCGTCGGCGCCGGGCGCCACGTCTGCGCGTAGCGCGCTGAGGAAGGCCATCTCCAATCCGGCGCGGAACGCCAGCAGCGCCGGATCCCATTCGCGGTCGTCGTCAACGCCCTGGAAACCCCGGTAGTGCAGCTCGTAACAGCAGTAGAGCGCCAACTGGAGGTCCTCGCCATAGGGCGGGAACCCGTCCGGGGCGGGGGCCGCCGGCCGGTCCCCCCGCAGCAACGAGAGGGCCGCGGCGGAGAGCGGGCCGCGGGCAGAGGGAAGCAGCGGAGTCGCCGGCAGTGGTGCGGTCATGGCTCGCTCTCCGTCCTCGGCGTACTGCGCGCGCGCCGGCGGTGGCTGGTGTCGCAGAACGGGCGCCGTGCAGTGCGGCCGCAGGCGCACAGCGCGGTGACCGGCCGGTCGCTGTGCACGCGCCTCCCGTCGGGCATCTCCACGTCGACCGGCCCGTAGACGAGGATCGGGCCCTCGCCGGTGACGATGATCCTGCGGCGGCCGTCAGTCATAGGTCGCCTCGATCACCACGAGCTCCTCCCGGAGCTGGTCGGCCGCAAGCAGCCCGCGGGCGCGCAGCGCCCGAGCACGTGCCTGCAGCACCGGACCGAACGGAACCAGGGCCCGTGCGCGTACTTCAGGCGCCAGCCCCGCGGCCTTGAGGCGGTTCACCGTGGCCTGTTCGTCAGCGAGCGCGGATTGAACGAGCAGGAGCGTGCCGCCGGTGGTGAGCACCGAGGGCACCTCCGCGCAGAGGCGATCCAGCAGAAGGCGCCCGTCAGGTCCCGCATCCCAGCACCGCGCAATCCGGTAGCGAGGCGGGAGCAGACTGTGCGCGGGCAGGTAGGGCGGGTTGGCCAGGACGAGGTCGAAGCGATGCGGGGCTACCGGAGCGAACAGGTCACCGCGCAGGACCGTTGCCCGGACCCCGTACAGCCGGCTGTTGAGCCAGCTCGCCAGTACGGAGCGCCGCGACAGGTCGACTGAAGTGAGGCGGGCGGCGCCGGCACGGGAGGCCTCGATGCCCAGCGCCCCGGTGCCCGAACCGACGTCCAGCACTGAGCGGCCGGAGAGGGAGCCGCGGCGCCCGAGCTGGCGCAGTACGCCGCGGAGCAGTGCGGTGTCCTCCTGGGCGGGATAGACGCCCGGCGGCCTCACTAGCATCATGGGCCCCCACTACCCCGCCTCTGAACCGCCCAACCGAGCCGCTGACCTCTACCGGTGCCCGAGCGGGCGGCGGTGATGGGCCGCGGCCCGGACACTGCAGCCGGGGAGGCCGTCGTCGATATCACCTCAATCGGCGGCCGGACCAGCGTTCCGCGCCCGCTGCCCTACCCGCGCCCCCGGTTCGCCCGCGCCGCGCTGCTGCGAGGGCTGCGCGCCGAACCCGCTGGCGCTGGGAATGACGCGCCAGGGCCGCGGCCCATGTCTGTGTCCCCGTCCCGGATGCGGGTGGGCGGCGGAGTGAGGTCAGCGCCGGTCAGAGCGGTTCAACCGTCCGCAGTGCGGGCAGCGGCCTTCCCATGATCGAACTTCAGGGGACGGCCGAGTCCTATTGGATGAGCAGCGCGCCGTCTGAGCCCCACCCGCCCCTCACCGCGCCGACTACGGCCGATGTGGCGGTCATCGGCGCGGGCATCGCCGGGATCTGCGCCGCCTGGGAGCTGGCGCGCGAGGGGCTCGACGTTGTCCTCGTGGAAGCCGGGCGTGTGGCGGCCGGCGTGACGGGCCATACTTCGGCGAAGGTCTCCGCCCTGCAAGGGCTGAGCTACTCCCGATTGCGGGACACCCGTGGCGAGGCCGCGGCCCGGCTCTACGCCCGTTCCCAACTGGACGCCGTCGACCGGGTGCGCGAGGCGGCGGCCGAACTCGGGATCGCGTGCGGACTGGAGACCGCCGACTCCTTCAGCTACGCGGAGTCCGAGGAGGAGCTGGACCGGATCCGCGACGAGGTCGAAGCGGCCCGCGACGCGGGCCTGGCGGCGTCGTTCGAGACCGATAGCGGACTCCCGTTCGCCATCGCCGGCGCTGTGCGGCTCGGCGGCCAGGCGCAGTTCCACCCCCGGCACTTCCTCCTCGGGCTCCTCGACGACGTGTGCGCCCGCGGCGGGCGGGTCTATGAGCAGACGCGCGTCACCGGCCTGCACGAGGGGTGGCCGAGCCGCCTCAGCACCGAGAACGGGGCCACCGTCACGGCCAGGAAGATCGTCGTGGCCACGCACTATCCGCTCTTCGACCGCGGACTGCTCTTCGCGCGCCTCGAGCCGCGGCGCGAACTCGTCTACGGCGCCCTCGTCCCCACCAGGGCGGCACCTCCGGGCATGCACATCACCCAGGAGCAGAACGTCAGGTCGGTGCGCAGCGCACCCTTCGGCGACGGACAGCGCCTGCTCGTCATCACCGGGGAGAGCTTCACTCCCGGCGAGGGCGACGTCAGGCGCCGCTTCCAGCGCCTCGGCGAGTGGGTCCGGACGTGCTTCCCCGAGGCGCTCATCACCCATCGATGGGCGGCCCAGGACAACCATCCGACCGACCGGCTGCCCCTCGTCGGGCCGCTGCATCCGGGCACGGAGCACGTCCACGTGGCGGCAGGGTTCGGCGGCTGGGGGATGAGCGGCGGAGTCATGGCCGGACGGCTGCTCGCCGCCCTCCTGACGGATCAGGGCCTCCCGTGGTCCCGGCTCTACACCCCCAGCCGGATGCCGTCGCTGCGCGAACTGCCGGCAGCGGCGGCACTCCAGGGCAGGAACGCCCGGCACCTTGCCGTCGACCGCCTTCGCCCCGCCAGCGCCGAATCGCTGGACGACATCGCCGAGGGGACCGGGGCGGTCCTCCGCCGGGGTGCGCGGCACTGCGCGGCGTACCGCGACGAGCAGGGGGAAGTCCACGCGCTCTCGGCCCGGTGCACGCACCTGGGGTGCGTGGTGCATTTCAACGACGCCGAGCACACATGGGAGTGCCCCTGCCACGGCTCACGCTTCTCCATCGACGGGAGCGTGGTCCAGGGCCCGGCGGTCCGCCCCCTGCCGCGGGTCGATCTCGACGACTGAGCGGAGCCCGGCTGCAGGCCGGCGGCGCAGAGCCGGGCGGGCCGCGCCGCTCACCGTGAACTCTCGTGTGGGCTCAGCGTGCGGTTTGGCCACTCGGGCCACGGGGACGAGGAGATCAGGGGCGATCAGCGGCCCTGGCCAGGCGCGGCCGACCGGAACCCTTCGGCGGCCCCGGCCTGCGCCGGCGCGGCACGGCGCCGCACCTCCGCGTCCTTCCGGGTGCCATGGCCTGACGCAGCGGTGCCGGAGTCGGAGAGGCGTGTCCAGACGGGAGGCGCGGGGTGCCGAGTATCCAGAGCCGGGTGTGGCGGGCGGCGGCGAGTGTGGTCGGCCGCAGGATCGAGTACCGCGACCCGGTGGTCGTGCGCCGCAAGGTCGAGGCGGCCCGGGTCCGGCCCGATCCGCACGGCCCTCCGCGCCGGTTGGACCGCACCTGCGCGGTCAGCATCGACTTTCGCCACGGGTGGCCGTGCTACGAGGTGCGGCCGCGCTCGCGCCCGCACCAGGCGAACGTGGTCTTCCTGCACGGAGGCGCCTACGTCGACCAGGTGTCGGGCATGCACTGGCGGCTCGCCGAGACACTGGTCCACACGCGGGGAGCCCGCGTGGCGATGCCCGTCTACCCCCTGGTGCCCGAGGGGAGCGCGGCGCAGGTGGTGCCGGAGGTCGCGGCGCTGGTGCGCGAGTTGGTGGACCGCGATGCGGGAGCGACCGTCCTCATGGGCGACTCGGCGGGCGGCGGGCTGGCGGTCGCGGCGGCGCAGCGCCTGCGCTCCGAGGGCGGGCACCAGCCGAGCCGGCTGGTCCTGATCGCGCCGTGGCTCGACGTCACTATGGACAACCCGGGCATCCCCGCTGTGGAGCCGCTCGACCCGGAGTTGTCGCGGGCCGGGCTGCGTCTGGCAGGACGGCTGTGGGCGGGTGCCCTCGACCCGGCCGATCCGCTCGCCAGCCCGATCAACGGAGACCTGGCCGGGCTTCCGCCCGCGACCGTCTTCATCGGGACCCGCGACATCCTCGGTCCGGACGCCCATCGGTTCCGCGGCCTCGCCGAGGCGGCCGGAGTGCCCGTCCAGTTCCACGAGGCAGAGGGCCAGATCCACGTCTACCCGCTCTACCCCCTCCCGGAGGGCCGCCGGGCCCGGGCCCAGATCATCGCCTGCATCGAATGACACCAGGTTTCCGCGAGCAAATGGTGCAGCTCGTTGTCGAGTCGCAACGTCCGATCGCGCATGTTTCCGACGAAACCGGCGCCAGCTCCGGACCGCTGGACACGTGGGTACGCCGACCACGGCCGAGTCACGGCCGAGTCACGGCCAACGGGGAGGGGCGGCGCGATAGTCAGAGGAGACAACGCGCGTCGCCCCGGCCCCAGAGAGCGAGGGAGATCGACCGGTTCACCGTCCTGGTCCGGACCATGCGCGTGCCCTTCCACGAGGGGGGTGGTCAGCCAGTTCGACGGCTAAGGCGACCTGGAGGGGCTGGACTGCGAAGGGCTGCGCGCCGAATTCGGCGACCTCCGGCGTCTGGACCGGGTCCTGGAGGCCCGTGGCGCCACCTGCGACCGGTACCGGGCCGGCAAGCCGGCCGACGTGCTCGTGCTGTTCTCCCTGCGGCCGTCCGAGGAGTTCTCTGCCATCGTCCGAGGGCACGGCCTGCCGCGCCCATCCGTCCCGGTCCCGGATGTGCAGGTCGGTACCGCAGATACCGGTCCTGAGGACCTAGGTCAGCACGTCGCCGGACCCGGCGGCCGGCTCCGGAACGTCCGCGAGCCGGAGCCCGGGTTCGGCCTGCTCCGTGGCCAGTGCCTTCACCGCTGTGACTCCTGCGACCGCGTCACCGCTGCGGGCCCGCCGAGGAGGTCCCGTCCCCGGGAGCGGATGGGGATCGCCATGCAACCTTCCGTACCGCCGGGCCGGCGTCCATCGCGGTTTTCTCCACCGCGGCCTCAGATTTCCTCCATGCCGCCAGGGCGTCCCGCGCGGGGGCGGCACCGACCCAGAACCGATGGACCGCGGCCGCAGGCTGGGCGGGGGCGGGCTCGGGGCGTGCGTGCCTTCGGCCGCGGCCCAGTCCGGGTTTAAATAATTAATTAGTATTTATTATTGACGTTACCTGCGTCTCAATGGCAAGCTCGCTCTGAGCCGCAAGGAGGCGTCCGGCCAGGTGAGCGGCGCGCCCACACGTCAAGGAGGTCCCCCCATGAGCAGACGATCACGGGTCGTCCGCGGCCGCGTGCTCGCCACGCTCGCCGTGGCGCTGTGCCTGGCGGCGGTCGCCGGATGTTCGGGAAGGGTCGGTGAGGACGGCCGGGTCGGTGTCATCTACATGGACGCCCAGGGCTTCTACGCCGGGGTCCGCCAGGGCATGCAGGACCACGCCGACGAGTCTGGCCGCCGGCCCCAGCTCCTCGAGCTCAACGCCCAGGGAGACGCCTCCGAGGAGAGCACCTTCGTGGACGTGACCAGCTCCGCCGACATCGACGCCCTGGTCTTGTCCCCGGTCTCCGCCACCGCCTCCATCCCGGCCGTGCGACTGGCGCATGAGAGCGGCATCCCCGTCGTCTGCTACAACACCTGCATCGAGGACGAGGCCGCCGAAAAGTACGTGACCACCTACATCCTCGGCGACCCGCACGAGTTCGGGCGCCTGCTGGGGGACGCGGCCGCCGACCATTTCGAAGACGAGGGGAACGAGGCCCCCGCCATCGGCGTGCTCAACTGCGAGTTCGTCGAGGTGTGCGTCCAACGGCGCGAAGGCTTCGAGGAGGCGCTCTTCGACCGGCTGCCCGACGCCGAGATCGTCGCCAACCAGCAGGGCGCCACCATCGACGAGGCCGTCGACGTGGGCGAACGCGTCCTGACCGCCCACCCCGACCTGGACGCCTTCTACGGCGAGGCCGGCGGGGCCACGATGGGGGCCGTTCGCGCCGTGGACTCCAGCGGACGCACCGGCGACGTCGTCGTCTTCGGCAGCGACATGTCCACCGACGCAGCCGAAGCCCTGGCCGACCATTCGATCCTCAAGGCCAACGTTGACATCTCCGGTCTCGCCGTCGGACGGATGGGCGGTGAGACCGTCGATCGCATCCTCGCCGGCGAGGAGACCGGTGAGCTCGTCACCGGCGCCCCCGTCGACCTCTACACCACCCCCGAAGACGGTGCGCGGTGGCTGGAGGAGCACCCGGACGGCATCCCGTGATCCGCCCCTCGCACCCCGATACCGGACACGCCCTCCGCCCCCGCCCGTCCCACCAGTGGAGTACACCATGAGCGACACCGCCGAGGTCGCGGACGGCACCGCCGTCGTGGCGGAGATCCGAGGCGCCACCAAGACCTACCCGGGGGTGCGCGCTCTGGACAGCGCGGACTTCGAGGTCCGCGCCGGAGAGGTCCGCGCCCTCCTGGGCCGCAACGGCGCGGGCAAATCCACCCTCATCCGCCTGCTCTCGGGTGTGGAGGCCCCCGACGAGGGCGAGGTCCGCATCGGCGGCCGGCCCCTGGTCCGCGGCGGCATCCGCCGCGCGGCTGAACTCGGGGTCGGCACCGTCTACCAGGAACTCAGCCTGGTCCCGGAACTCTCGGCCTCGGAGAACCTCTACCTGGGCGCCTGGCCCCGGACCGCCGGCCGCATCGACTACCCGCGCATGCGCCGGGGAGCACGGGAGGTCTTCGCCGAGCTCGGCATCGACATCGACCCCGCCGCCCCCGTCGCCGAGCTGCCCCTGGCCCAGCAGCAGCTCGTGGAGATCGCCCGTGCCGTGCGGTCCCGCCCGCGCCTGCTCATCCTGGACGAGCCCACCAGCGCGCTCGCCGCGAGCGAGGCCGACGCCGTCCTGGACGCGGTCACCCGCATCGCCTCCTCAGGAGTCGGCGTCATCTACGTCAGCCACCGGCTCGACGAGATCCGCCGGGTGGCCGACACCGTCACGGTCATGCGCGACGGCGCCATCGTGGAGACCGTCTCCGTGCAGGGCGCCACCACGCGCCGCGTCGTCTCGCTCATGCTCGGCCGCGAGGAGCAGCAGGACGGGCAGCGGCCCCAATCCCGTGTGGACCGCTCCGGCACACCCCTGCTCTCGGTCCGGGAGCTGTCGGTCGAGCCCAAGGTGGACCGCGTCACCTTCGACCTGTACCCCGGCGAGGTCCTGGGCCTGGGCGGCCTGATGGGCTCCGGGCGCACCGAAGTGCTGCGCGCCCTGGCGGGCTTCACCCCCTCCACGGGCACCGTCCTGGTCGAAGGCACCCCTGTGGCCAAGCCGACGCCCAAGGTGATGAAGCGCCTGGGCGTGGGCATCACCCCCGAGGACCGCAAGGGCGAGGGCGTGGTCCCCCTGCTGGGGGTCTCCGAGAACATGGTGATGACCTGGTTCGGCGGCGCCGCCACGGCCGGGACCGTGCGCCCCGCGCGGGTGTCGGCCCTCGGACGGAGCCTCATCGAACGGCTCTCCATCAAGACCGCCCGCCCGGACACCCCGATCGTCAACCTCAGCGGAGGCAACCAGCAGAAGGCGGTCATCGGCCGCTGGCTGCACGCCGGGAGCCGCATCCTGCTCCTGGACGAGCCCACCCGCGGGGTGGACGTCGAGGCCAAGGCCCAGATCTACCGCATCGTGCGGGAACTGGCCGCCGAGGGTGCCGCGGTCCTCTTCGTCTCCAGCGAACTGGAGGAACTCCCACTCGTTTGCGACCGCGTCCTGGCCCTGCGCGCAGGACGCCTGCGCGGCGACTTCACCGGCGACGACATCACCCTGGACACCATCATCGCCTCCGCGATGGCGGCGTGAACGGCGAGGTAGCAATGACCACCACCACCACACGGGCCGCCGGCGAGGCGGTCCCAGCCCGCGGCGGCGTACTCGGCCGCTACGGCCACCGACTCAACGAGATCGGCCTCCTGGCCGCCATCCTGCTGCTCTACGTCGTCCTGGGCCTGTCCGCCTCCGGATTCCTCAGCCTGGACAACCAGCTCGGCCTCCTGCGCAACGCCGCGACCATCGGCATCGCCGCGTGGGGCGTCACCCTCATCATCATCTCCGGCGACATCGACATCAGCATCGGTCCCGCAGTCGCCTTCGCCTCGGTGATCGTGGCCAAGGGCGCCACCGAATGGGGCCTGGGCGTGGCCGGGGCCATCACGCTCACCCTGCTGCTGGGACTCGGTTGGGGCGCGCTCGCGGGCTGGCTGCGCGCCCGCTTCGCCGTGCCGGCGTTCATCACCACCCTGGGACTGTGGAGCGTGCTGGGCGGCCTCGCCCTGTACATGACCGACGCCCTGCCCGTCCCGCTGCCGCAGAGCGCCGTGTTCGACGTGCTCGGCGGATCGATCCTCGGCGTCCCCACCGCCGCCGTGGTGATGCTGGTTCTCTTCGCGGTCTTCGCCTACGTCGCCAAGTACACCGCCTACGGGCGCTCGGTCTACGCCATCGGCGGCAACGCGGCCGCCGCCAAGCTCGCCGGGCTCGACGTCTCCCGTGTGCGGGTGATGCTGTTCGCGACCACCGGGCTCCTCGCCGCCATCACCGGCATCCTGCTCGCGGCCCGCCTGGGCTCGGGCAACGGCGGCGCGGCGGCCGGACTGGAGTTCGACGTGATCGCGGCCGTGGTCATCGGCGGCACTGCACTGGCGGGCGGCCGCGGGTCGCTCGCGGGCACCTTCCTGGGCGTCGTCTTCATCACCGTCATCGCCAACGGCCTGGTGCTGCTGGGCGTCAACTCCTTCTTCCAGGACGTGGTGCGCGGCCTGATCATCGTGGCCGCCGTGCTCATCAACGTCGTCATCAGCAGGCGCAGGTCGGCCGAACGGCTCGCATAGCCAGAGAACGGGGAACCCACACCATGCACGCAACGAACCCGTCCCGCGCGCTCCCGGAGACCATGCGCGGGGTGCGCCTGCCGGGCGACTCCACCGCCGCCGTGGACACCCTGCCCATCCCCGAACCCGGCCCGGGGCAGGTGCTCCTCAAGGTCGGTGCCTCGGGCATCTGCGGAAGCGACATCGGTTTCATCTACCACGAGCACAAGACACACCGGGGTATCGACGGCCCCGCCTACCAGGGCGTGGTCGCCGGGCACGAGCCCTCGGGCACCGTCATCCGGGCGGGCGCGGGGTGCCGCCGCTTCGGCGAAGGCGACCGGGTCATCGTCTACCACATCGCCGGCTGCGGACGCTGCGACAACTGCCGCAGAGGGTTCATGATCAGCTGCACCGGGCCCGGGCGGGCCGCCTACGGATGGCAGCGCGACGGCGGGCACGCCCAGTACCTGCTGGCCGAGGAGTCCACCTGCGTGGCCCTTCCCGACGCGCTCTCCCACGTGGACGGTGCCCTCATCGCCTGCGGCTTCGGCACGGCCTACGAAGGGCTGCGCAGGATCGCCGTCAACGGCGACGGGGACCTGCTCGTGGTCGGCCTGGGCCCGGTGGGCCTGGCGGCGGGCATGATCGGCCGCGGCATGGGGGCCGCCCGCGTCATCGGTGTCGAATCGTCCCCGCAGCGCCGGGAGTGGGCCGCCGGCCTGGACGTCTTCGACACCGTGGCCTCCGCCGAGGAGGCGGCGCCGGCGGTGGCCGACGCCACCGGGGGCCGGGGCGCCGCGACCGTCATCGACTGCTCCGGTTCGCGCGCGGGCCGCTCGCTCGCCCTGGAGAGCGCCGCCGAGTGGGGCCGGGTGTCCCTGGTCGGGGAGGGCGGCACCCTGGAGACGGAGGTGTCGGACACCCTCCTGCACAAGCAGCTCACCCTGTACGCCTCGTGGGTGACGTCCCTGCCGGCCATGGCCGAGCTGTCGGTGAACCTGGTGCGCTGGGGCCTGACCCCCGAGCGGGTCGTCTCCGACCGCTTCGACCTGGCCGACGCCGACGCCGCCTACCGGCTGGCCGCCGGAGGCAGCCGGGGCAAGGTGTGCCTGGTGGACGGGGAGGCCCGGTGAGCCGGCCGGTCGCCGTCGACCACGACGACTCCGGCCCCTATGCACTGGTGAGCCTGGACAACGGGATGCTGCGCCTGACCGCGGCCCCCGAACTGGGCGGGCGGCTGCTGTCCGTACGCCACCGGGGGAACGAGTTCCTCTACCGCAACCCGCGCCTGCTGGGACCGGACCTGTATCCGGTGGACGGCGCGCGCCTGGGGCCGGTCGAGGGACCCATGAGCGTGTGGAACAACGTCGGCGGGGACAAGACCTGGCCTGCCCCCCAGGGCTGGGACGGGCCCGATCAGTGGGCCGGTCCACCCGACCCCGTCCTGGATTCGGGCGCCTACACCGCCACGGTGGCGACCGAGGCCGATGGCACGGTCGCACTCACCCTCACCAGCGGGGACGACCCCCGCACCGGTCTGCGCGTGCGCCGCCGCCTGATCCTGCGGCCGGGCAGCGCCGCCTACCGGCTGGAACTCACCGCCCTGAACACGAGCGGAACCCCGCGCACGTGGGCGCTGTGGAACGTGACCCAGCTGAGCGGCGAACCTGTCGAGGGGCGCGGCGCGCAGGGCGTCTACGTCGGCGTGGGCGGCGAAGGGCCGCACACCGTGCCGCTGGTGCGCGGCGACGCCGCCCCCGAGGTCGCCGAGCACGCGCCCGGGGTGCTGCGTGTACCCGCCCAGGACGTGGTGGGCAAGGTCGGTTTCCCCACCGCGGTCGGCTGGCTGGCCAACGTGGGCGCCGGCGGCACCGCGACCCAGCGCTTCGAAGTGAGCGAGGGCGCCCCGTACCCGGACGGGGGCTCACGCGTCCAGGTGTGGCTGGAATACCCGCTGGAGACGCCCCTGGAGCACCTGGGCGGCCTGCGTCCGGTCGACCGGGTGGTCGAGTGCGAGGCGCTGGGGCCGCTCACCGAACTCGCCCCGGGGGAGTCCGCGGCGCTCGCGGTCGAATGCGGTTTCGGCGCCGGCACCGGCCCCGTGGCGGAGGTGACCCGGGACGGGTTCTGGAGCGACCCGCCCCGCTGGGGCGCCCGAGAAGGGACACGCCGACGCCTGACCGGAACCTTCACCGCGCACCGCGCCGGAACACTGGAGTACCGCCCGCCTGCGGGCGGCGGCGTCCCGGACGGGGCGCGGGACCATGTGCTGGCCGAGGCCCGGCCCGGTGAACCGGCCCGATTCGACACCCTGGTGCCCGAGCACACTCGGGGCGCCGACGGCGGCTCCGACATCGTGTTCACCCCGGCGCGCGACCCAGTGGCGAACGGCCGCGGAAGCGAACAGCGGCCGTCGTGACGGCCATCGACGACGACGCCACACGAGAGAGCAGGCACACCATGCCACACGCCCGGCACGGCACCGTGACGGCCGTGGTCACCGGAGCCGCCCAGGGGATCGGCGCGGCCACCGCCCGGCGACTGGCCCGCGAGGGGGCGGGGGTGGTCCTGACCGACCTTTCCCCGGAGGTGGAGGAGACCGCCCGAAGCATCCGCGCCGACGGGGACCGGGCCACAGCGGTCCGGGCCGACGTCGCCGACGAACAGGACTGGGCCAGGGTCACCGCCGCCGCCAACGAGGAATACGGGCCGGTGGGCGCCCTGGTCTCCAACGCCTACACCGTCGAGATCGCGCCCGCGCACCGGACTGCGCTCGACTCCTGGGAACGCCAACTCGCCGTCAACCTCACCGGCGCGTTCCTGGGGGTGCGCGCCTGCCTGGACGACCTCGAATCCACCGGGGGCAGCGTCGTCCTCACCTCTTCCGTGCACGCCTGGTTCGGACTGCCCGGACGCCCCGCCTACGCCACCACCAAGGGCGGGCTCACGGCGCTGACCCGCCAGCTCGCCGTCGAGTACGGGCCGCGGATCCGCGTCAATTGCGTCCTGCCCGGACCTATCGCCACCTCTGCCTGGGACGGGGTGGACGAACAGGACCGCTGCGACAGCGTCGCCCAGACCGCGGCCGGGCGCTTCGGCGACCCGGACGAGGTGGCCTCCGTCATCTCTTTCCTGGCGTCGAACGAAGCCTCCTACGTCACCGGGGCGAGCCTGCCCGTGGACGGAGGGTGGAGTATCTACAAGGCGTCGTCGTGACGCGGCGCCCGGAACGGAGGAACTGATGGCCGCCTACTCGGCGCGCGGTGTGCACGGCCAGACGGTGCGGCTGCTGGCGCAGCGCGTGCTCTCCGGCCAGTTCGGCGAGGGCGAGACGATCGACCTCGCCGCGCTCAGCGAGGAACTCGGCCTGAGCCTCACCGCCATCCGCGAGGCGATCAAGGTGCTGGCGGCCAAGGGCCTGGTCGGTTCCCGGCAGAAGAAGGGCACGTTCGTGCGCCCGCGCGCCGACTGGAACCTGCTCGATCCCGACGTGGTGGGCTGGCGGATCGCGGCGGGCGCGGGCGAGTCCTTCTTCCTCGACCTCGCGGAGCTGCGCGCGGCCCTGGAACCGTCGGCGGCGCGGCTGGCGGCGTCGCGCCGCACCGAGCAGGACGTGGCCGAACTGCGCACGGCGCTGGCCGACATCGCCGCCGCCGACCGCGAAGGCTCGCCCGAAGCGGCGGCAGCGGCCGACCTGCGCTGGCACCGCGCGCTGCTGTCGGCCACTCGCAACGAGCTGTTCACCCGCACCGATGTCTTCTTCGCCGCGGGCCTGTCCGAACGCGACCGGCTCGTGCACAGCGGCGCCCACGACGACCCGGTGCCCAGCCACGGCGCGGTCACCGAGGCGGTGGCCGGCTCCGACCCCGAAGCCGCCGAGGCAGCCATGACCGCACTGCTCGACCAGGCCCGGGAGGACCTGCTGCGCGCCACCGGGGCCGGCGCCACCGACCATGACGATCAGGAAGAGCACGAATGAAGATCACCCGCATTGAGACCTTCCTGGTCGCCCCGCGGTGGCTGTTCTGCCGTGTGGAGACCGATGACGGCCTGGTCGGCTGGGGCGAGCCCGTGGTGGAAGGGCGCGCCGAGACCGTGCGCGCCGCGGTCGGAGAACTCTCCGACCTGCTGCTGGGCGAGGACCCCACCGCCATCGAACACCACTGGCAGCGCCTGACCAAAGCCGCGTTCTACCGCGGCGGACCGGTGCTCTCCAGCGCCGTGGCAGGTCTCGACCAGGCCCTGTGGGACATCACCGGAAAGAGCCTGGGAGTGCCCGTGCACCGGCTCCTGGGCGGGCCCGTGCGCGACCGGGTGCGGGTGTACGGGTGGGTCGGGGGAGACGACCCCACCGAGCTGGCCGACGCGGTCGCCGAGCGGGTCGGCTCCGGGCTCACGGCGGTCAAGATGAACGCGTCCGGGGTGATGGGGCGCTCGGCCACCATGCGCGAGATCGACGGCGTGGTGGACCGCCTGGCCGCGGTGCGCGAGGTGCTCGGCCCCGACCGCGACGTGGCGGTGGACTTCCACGGCCGCTTCAACGCTGCCACCGCCCGCAGGGTGCTGCCGCTGCTGGAGCCGCTGCGCCCCATGTTCGTGGAGGAACCGCTGCTGCCCGAGTACGGCCACCTGCTCGAAGGCGTGGTCCGGTCGAGCCCGGTCCCCGTGGCCACTGGCGAGCGCCTCTTCTCCCGCACTGACTTCCTGCCCGCCCTGCAGGCCGGGATCGCCGTCGCCCAACCCGACCTGTCGCACGCCGGCGGGGTCTCCGAGGTGCGCCGGATCGCGGCCCTGGCCGAAACCTACGACGTGCTGCTGGCCCCGCACTGCCCGCTGGGGCCCATCGCCTTGGCCGCGAGCCTGCAGGTCGCCTTCGCCACCCCCAACTTCCTCATCCAGGAGCAGAGCATCGGCATCCACTACAACCGGGAGGCGGAGCTGCTCGACTACGTGCTCGACACCGAGGCGTTCGCCTTCCCCGGCGGGTACGTCCACCGCACCGGGGCGCCGGGCCTGGGGGTCGAGATCGACGAGGCGGCCGTCCGCCGCGCCGACCAGATCGGCCATCGCTGGCGCCCGCCCGTGTGGAAGCACACTGACGGGTCGTTCGCCGAATGGTAGGCGGCAGCGCACCGGAGACGAGAGCGGAGAGGACGGCGATGAGAACGAGCACGGTGTCGGAGCCGTGGAGCGCGGACCGGCTCGAACTGGGGGAGGGGGCCCGCTGGATCGGCGACGGGCTCCTGCTCGTGGACATCCTGGCCGGGCGGCTGCTGCGCCTGGACCCCGGCGAGAGGGGACCGCTCAAGGAGGTTCTCCGCCTGGACGCGCCGCTGGGCGCGGTCGCCCCCGTCCGGGGTCGCCCGGGGCGCCACATCGCCGCGGCCGGGACCGGTATCGCCCTCCTGGATGGCGACGGCGCCGACTGGATCGCCCGTCCCGAAGCGGGCGCGCCCGTACCCATGCGCATGAACGACGGCTGCTGCGACCCCCGCGGCCGCTTCTGGGCGGGGTCGACGGCCTACGACGGCACCCGGGGCGCCGGAACGCTCTACCGGGTCGATCCCGACCGCACGCTCACCCCCGCCCTGCGGGGGTACACCGTCCCCAACGGCCCTGCGTTCACCGCCGACGGCGCGCGCATGTACCTTGCCGACAGCGCCGAGGGGCGCATCGACGTCTGCGGGATCGGACCCGACGGGCAGATCGGCGACGTGCGCGTCTTCACCCGGGTGGAGGACGGAAGCCCGGACGGTATGCAGGTCGACGCCGAAGGATGCCTGTGGGTCGCCGTCTGGGGCGCGGGGCGCGTGCACCGGTACGCGCCGGACGGGACCCTGGTCCACGTGGTGCGCCTGCCCGCGGCCCAACCCACCAGCGTGTGCGTCGTCGGCACCGACGCCCCGGTCCTCTTCATCACCTCCGCCGCTTTCGGTCTGAACCGGCCCGCGGCCCGCGACGGCGCGGTCTTCGCCCTGCCCGTCGACGTCCCCGCACCGCGCGCCCGCGCCTTCGGCGCCGCCTCATGAGCCCCGAGGCCACCTGCGTGGGCGAGACCATGCTGCTGCTGACCCCGCCCGACGCGACCCCGCTGGACCATGCGGACGCCCTGGGGACGGGCATCGCCGGCGCGGAGTCGAACGTGGCCTGCGGCCTGGCCGCGCTGGGCCACCGCGCCGCCTGGGTCAGCCGGGTGGGCGACGACCCCTTCGGGCGCATGGTCACCCGGACCCTGCACGAGCGCGGCGTGGACGTCTCCGGTGTGCACGCCGACGCCCACCGGCCCACCGGCCTGATGGCCAAGGACCCCGCCCCGGCCGGCAGCGGCGTCCACTACTACCGGACCGGTTCGGCCGCCTCGTCCATGGGCCCCGAACTGGCCGGACACCCCCTGGTCAGATCCGCACGCACGGTGCACCTGTCCGGGATCACCCCCGCGCTGTCCCCCGGGGCAGACGCGCTCACCGAGCGCCTGCTCACCGACCCGGAGCTGTCCGTGAGCTTCGACGTCAACCACCGGCCGCGCCTCTGGGCCCCCGGAGCCGCGGCGCCGCGCCTGCTCACCCTGGCCGGGCTGGCGGACATCGTCCTCGTCGGCCGAGACGAAGCCCAGGCCTTATGGGGGACGTCTACTGCGCAGGACGTGCGCGCGCTCCTGCCCGACGTGGGGCGCCTGGTGGTCAAGGACGCCGAGCACGGGGCCACCGAGTTCCACGGCGGCGCCGCCGTCCACGTGCCCGCGCCCGCCGTGGAGGTGGTCGAGCCCGTGGGCGCCGGCGATGCCTTCGCCGCGGGCTACCTGTCCGCGGTGTTCCGCGGCCTGCCCGCCCCGGCCCGCCTGCGCCTGGGCCACCTGTGCGCGGGCTCGGCCCTGCGCGTGACGGGCGACCTGGCGCCGCCGCCCGGCCCCGCCGAGCTGGCGGAGCTGCTGACCGTGCCCGACCACCACTGGCGCGAACGCGCAGCGGCGGCCGTCGCCGCCACGACGAGGAGGCAACATTGAACGCAAGCGGTCTGGACGCGCTCTTCGAGGGGCGGCGCGTGATGGCGATCCTGCGCGGGCTGCCGGTGCGCGACACCGTCGACCTGGCCACCCGCGCCTGGGACCTGGGCATCACCGCGGTGGAGGTCCCCGCCCGCGGCGAGGGGGCGATGGACGCCCTCAGCGCCGCGGTCGCCGCCGGGGCCCGGCGCGGCCACGCCGTCGGTGCCGGAACGGTCGTCACCACTGACCAGGTGCGGGCGGTCGCCGAGGCGGGGGCCGCGTTCACCGTGGCGCCCGGCTTCGACGCCGAGGTGATGGCCGCCTCCGAGGAGGCGGGAATGCCCCACCTGCCCGGCGTGGCCACACCCACCGACGTCCAGGCCGTACTCGGAGCGGGCGGTCGCTGGGTGAAGGCCTTCCCCGCTTCGGTGCTCGGCCCCGACTGGATCACGGCCGTGCGCGCGCCCTTCCCCGACGTCCACATCGTGGCCACCGGCAGCGTCGACGCCCGCAACGCCGGGGCCTTCCTGGACGCGGGGGCCCGGATGGTCGCGGTGGGGTCGGCGCTGGCCGACCCCGAGCAGATCCCGCTCCTGGCCGAACTGGTCTGAGACCGGGGACGGTGACACGTCCTGCGGCCGTGCGCCCCGGGGGAGGGGAGGCGCGGGGCGGCGGGGCGCCCCGCGCCGGACTCCTGGGTCCTGCTTTTCATGGTCGTAGTACACGGCCGCTCTCGACTTGAGGCGCTCGGCCGAATTCGGCGGGAAAGGTAGCTCACCTACGTCGATTCCCTGCGCCCGCAGGAGTCCGTTCAGGTCAGAGGGTTCCTTTGAGGGGGATCTTTCCGTCCTGGTGAGGTGTTTCTTCCGCCGGGTTCCGCGCGGCGGCCCCGGGCGCCGGTCACTCCGTGTGCGGCGGGCGGGGCGCCGGCGGCCAGTTCGCTGCCGGAGCAGCGCCGCGTCCGCCGATCACCCCGGGCGGCCGTAGGGCTTGCGGGACCTGGCGAGGATTCCGCGCAGCGCGGCGGTCGGGATCTTGGGCGTGCGCTCCGCGGTGAGCAGGCCGTTCACCTCCTGCGCGGTGTCGGTGAACTGCGTGTAGCAGTACCCGGCCAGTCCGGAGTCGATCGCGGCCCCCACCAGCGCGTCCAGCCTCTCGGCAAACTCCTCGGGGGTGGCGACGGTGTCGTAGCCGAACCACTCCTCGCCCTCGCGCGGTGCGAAGGCCGCCCCGCCGAACTCGCTCAGCACCACCGGCTGGCCTTCGTGGCGCGTCCCCTCCAGCAGCAAGCGGCGGGCGGCCGGCCAGGATTCCGGCAGCGCTCCACGGCGCAGCTGCGCGCTGCCGTAGCGCTCCCGCAGGACCTCGGCGTGCTGGGTGTAGTCGTGCACCCCCCAGATGTCGGCGGCCGAGATCTCCCAGCCGTCGTTGGACACCGCGGGCCGCGACGGGTCCAGCGACTTGGTCAGGTGGTAGAGCATGTCCAGGAAGCTGCGCTGCTGCGGCACCAGGGCCGGTGTGGGCGCCGACCAGGTCTCGTTGACCGGCACCCACGCCACGATCGAGGGGTGGCTGCGGTCCCGGGCCAGCGCCTCGGTCCACTCGGCCGCCACCCGCTCCACGGTCTGCGTGCCGAACGCGTAGGCGGAGGGCATCTCCCCCCACAGGACCAGGCCGATCCGGTCGGCCCAGTAGAGGAACCGCGGGTCCTCCAGCTTCTGGTGGATCCGCAGCCCGTTGAGGCCGATCTCCTTGGCCAGCTCCGCCTCGCGGCGCAGCTCCTCTCCCGGGGCCGCGAGGTGCGAGCCCGGCCAGTACCCCTGCTGCAGGGCCATGCGCAGGAAGTACGGCTTGTGGTTGAGCAGGAACACGCCGTCGTCCCAGCCGACGTCGCGTAGTCCCAGATAGGAGTCGAACCGGTCCAGCACCTTGTCGGCGGCTTCCGGCGGAGCGGCGTCCCCCGCCGCGTCGCCGCCCTGCGCGCCGGAGTCCCCGCCGTCGCGCAGCTCGACCGACGCGTCGACGAGGGTGGGCCGCTCCGGGCTCCAGAGCAGCTCGTCCCAGACCTGGCCGTGGCACAGGTCCGGAACCGCGACGTCGAACGCCGTCTCCCGCGTCCGCGCGAGGACCGTCTGCTCGGCCAGCACGCGCCCGGCGACCGAGAGCCGCACCGCCACCCGCACGGGGCGCCGCGGCCACCGGGCCAGGCGCAGCTCGCAGCGGACCCGTGCCCCGGCTACGTCTGGCGTCCAGTGCACCGACTCCGCGTGCTGGTCGGCGACCTCCTCCAACCACACCGGCTGCCAGATCCCCGAGGTGCGGTGGTACCAGATCACGTGCGGATCCCTGCGCCAGTCCTGCTTCCCGCGGGGCTGGGTGGCGTCGAGCGGACGGTCCTCGGCGCGGACCACCACTGCCTGTGCGCCCTCCTCGGTCAGCGCGTCGGTGACGTCGCAGGTGAAGGGCGTGTGCCCGCCCTCGTGGCGGCCGACGGGGACTCCGTTGACCCACACGCGGGCGCTGTAGTCGACCGCGCCGAAGTGCAGCAGCAGACGCCGCCCGGCCGCCGGGCGCGCGGCCTCGAACTCGCGCCGGTACCACAGCACGGGGTGGAAGCCGGAGTCGGCGGCACCGGAGGCCGCCGACTCCGGCGGGTAGGGCACCGTGACCGTGTCGGTGAACACCGCGGCGGCCGCCTGGTCCATCCAGCGCTCGGCGCGGCCGCGGTCGGCGTCGTCGCGGACCAATCCCCACGGTCCGCTCAGGTCGCGCCAATCGTGGTGGCGGATCAGCTGCGGCCTGGGGTGGCCCGCGGCGTCGAGATGGGTTCGGGGCACGGAAGGACTCCTTGTCGGGGTCGTCGGACTCGGCGCGGGCAGCGCCGCCGATCTTGGGGGAGCGGTGGGACCCGGCGGACGCTCGCGCCCGCCTGTCCACCGGCGTGCTACCGGTCGGCGCGCATCCGCACCGCCGCGGCGGCGAAGGCGAGCGGCCCCGGCAGCAGCGGGATGAGCAGGGGCACCGACCACGCCAGCACCGCCGCCACCAGCACCGCGGCCGCCAGCAGGACGCTGCCGCGGACGTCGACGAGGCTCGCGTACAGGCTCCGCACCGCCACGCCGCCGCCCGCGGGACCGAGCGCCGCGGCCCGCACGGCAACCACCAGGGTCCCCAGGGCGACCAGCGCCACCGCCGGCGCCACGGCGCCCGCCCCGGGCAGACCGGCGCCGACCAGCGCGAGGTCAACGGTGATCAGGGCCGCCACCGCGGGCAGCACCACGCCGCCGGCGAGCGAGGCGGGGGTGAGGTGGGTCCGCAGCTCACGCCCGAACGCGCGCAGCTCCACCGGTCCGCCGTCCAGTGCGGCGCGGCGCAGAACCGCCGCGGCCGCCCCGAAGGCCGCCGGAGCGGTCAGCACGGGCAGGCTCGCCAGCGCCGTGAGCAGCCCGACCAGCAGCATGTCGGCGAACAGCGAGAACCCGCCGCCGAAGAGGTGTCCGGGCACCGGGCCGGCGGCTGCCGCCCGCCCGCCGCGCCCGGGGGCGGTCCGTGTCGTCATGTCAGCCCTTCAGCCCGGAGGTGGCCATTCCCTGGATCAGGTAGCGCTGGAAGACCAGGAAGAACAGCACGATCGGCAGGACCGAGATCACCGACATGGCGAACATCGGGCCGTAGGCCGAGGTGCTGGCCGTGTCCACGAAATTGCGCAGGGCCAGCGTGATGGTCAGGTTCTCCGGCGAGAACAGGTAGATCATTTGGATGAAGAAGTCGTTCCAGGTCCAGATGAACGTGAAGATCGCCGTGGTGATCAGCGCGGGCCGGCTCAGCGGGACAACCAGGTGCCAGAAGGTTCGGAAGGGGCCGCAGCCGTCCACCCGCGCGGACTCGTCGAGCTCGCGCGGCAGACCGCGCATGAATTGGACCATGAGGAAGACGAAGAAGGCCTCGGTCGCCAGGAACTTCGGCAGCACCAGCGGCCAGAAGCTGTCCACCATCCCGGCCTGGTTGAAGATGATGTACTGCGGGATCAGCACGACGTGGTGGGGCAGCATGAGCGTGGCCACCATCAGGGCGAACATGACCGTGCTCATGCGGAACCGCAGCCGGGCGAAGGCGTAGGCCGCCAGCGCGCAGGAGACCACGTTGCCCACGACCGAGCCCACCGAGATCAGCAGCGAATTCGCCAGCAGGGTCGTCACCGGGACGCCGGAGACGCCTTCCAGGGCGGTCGTGTAGTTGGACCATTCCCACCGGCTCGGCAGCAGGTCGAGGCTGGTGATGACCTCCTCGGCCGGCTTGAGCGACGTGGCGGCCAGCCACGCCAGCGGGTACAGCAGGAACAGCAGAGCGACCCCGGCCACCAGGTGCGGCAGCAGCCGCCGCAGGGCCGCGCCGGACCGGCCCGGAGACGGGCTCCGCGGCGCCGATGCCGGCGGACGCGCGATGGCGGTCATCGTCCCCCCTCGTCGGCGTAGAAGACCCAGGCCCGCGACGTGCGGAACAGGACCAGTGTGATCACGGCGATCACGAGGAGCAGCAGCCATGCCATCGCCGCGGCGTAGCCCATCTCGGAGGCGACGAAGCCCTTCTCGTACAGGTAGAGCGTGTAGAACATGGTGGAGTCCGCGGGGCCGCCGTCGCCGCCGCTGATGGCGAAGGCGGGGGTGAACACCTGGAATGACTGGATGATCTCCAGGACCAGGTTGAAGAAGACCACCGGCGAGAGCATGGGCACCGTGATGGAGATGAAGCGGCGCCACGCCCCGGCCCCGTCGATGGAGGCCGCCTCGTGCAGTTCGCTCGGGATTTGCTGCAGACCCGCCAGGAAGATCACCATGGGTGCGCCGAACTGCCAGGCGGTCAGCAGTACCACCGCGAATACGGCGAGGTCGGGGTTGCCGACCCAGCCGCCGGTGTCGATCCCCACCCAGGACAGCACGTCGGGCACCGTGCCGCCGTCGTTGAACAGGGCCTTCCACACCAGCGCGATCGACATGCTTGCCCCGAGCAGGGACGGCGCGTAGAACGCCGAGCGGTAGAAGCCCTTGCCGCTCCCGAGGTTCTTCAGCAGCATCGCCGCACCCAGCGCCAGCGCCAGCTTCAGCGGCACCGCCACCACCACGTACAGCAGAGTGGTGCCCACCGACCGCCAGTAGCGGGGGTCCTCGGTAAGCATGTCGGTGTAGTTGCGCAACCCCACCCATTCGGGCGTGGTGAACAGGTCGTAGTCGGTGAAGGACAGATAGAGCGATACCGCCATCGGCAGCAGCGTCAGCAGCCCCGCTCCCACCATCCACGGTGTCATGAACACATAGGCGGGCCATTCGCGGGCGATCCGGGGGCGCGCGCGGCGCCGGTGTGCGGCGAGGGGAGCAGCCGGGGGGCGGTCGGTAGAGACACTCATCAGTGCAACCCCCGGTTCACTTCGGCCACGAGTTCCTGCGCGGCCTCCTCGGGGGTGGCCAGCTCGAAGATGACCCGCTGGTAAAGGCGACTGAACGCCGTCTGCGCGGAAAGGTCCACGGGGGGCGGCGGGATCGGGGGAGAGGTGAGCCCGTAGGACTCCATCGCCTCGGCGTAGCGGTAGATTTCCAGCGCCGGGCCCTCGAGGGTCTCCGACACCCGTTCGGCGATGTCGCGGTTTGGCGGGGTGGAACGGGAGAACGCCATGATGTCCCCGGCCCGCGGATCGTTCAGCAGGAAGTCCACCAGCCGCGCCGCCTCCTCGGGGTGGCGGGTCCCGGCCCCTATCCCCACCAGCATCGACGGCTTGAAGTAGGTTCCCGCGCGCCCGTCGAAGGTGGGCACCGGCGCGTAGCGGATGTGGTCGCCGAGCATCCCGATGTAGTCGGGGAAGGGGGCGTCCCAGGTGAAGTCGGCGGCCGAAAGGCCGCGCACCATCGGGCTGGTGTCCAGACTCGACGCCTGGGCGGTGTCGGTGGCGCGAGGGACCACGCCTTCGATGCGCAGGTCGTTGAAGAACGTCCAGAATTCGGCGAGGTCGTCGGCGGTGAAGCCCAGCCGCCCCTGGTCGGCGTAGAGGCGCTTTCCCTTGCTGTGGAGCCAGGTCTCGTACACGTCCTGGTTGGCCGCGCCGTCGTTGGCCCCGGTGACGGTCCGCCCCGCCGGGCCGGTGGTCCCCAGTGCCGTCACACGCCGGGCGGCGTCGGCGAACTCCTCCCAGGTCCAGTCGGGCCCGGGGACGCCGATCCCGGCGCGCTCGAAGAGCTCGGAGTCGTAGGCGTAGCCGGTGATCCCGCGACCCATCGGAATGGCGTACTGCGTGTCGTCGACCGCTCCGGTTCCGACGAAATCGGCGTCCATCCGGTCGGTGTGCACGGTCTCGGACGCGATCGCCTCGTCGAGGGGGAGCAGCGCGCCGCCCAACGCGAATTGGGAGATCTGCCGGTAGTCGAGCTGGGCTACGTCGGGAATGCCCCCGCCCGCGGCCTGTGTGGCAATTTTCTGCAGGTAGGAACCGAATTCTCCGTTGGAGGTGCTGACGGTGATGCCCGGGTTCTCCTCCTCGAAGAGGCGGACGGCGCGCTGGGTGCGCTCGGCGCGGTCGTCATTGCCCCACCAGGCGAAGGTGAGGGTGATACTGCGGGACGCGCCGTCGCCGGGCGGGGCGCATGCGGACAGGCCGGCGGCCGCGGCGCCGGCGCCGAAGGCCGCCAGGACGGCGCGCCGGCTCGGGGGCCGGGGGCCTCGTGGGACGGGCATAAGGGGGGTGCTCCAGTCGATGTCGGGATACCAGGGCGGGGGGCCGCTCGGGGCCGCGCACCCCCGGGCGTCAGATGCCGGGATAGACGTCCAGGCGGCCGCACATCCCGTACCGGCCGCGTTCGGCCGGACCGCTCGCCTGGACGCGGGCGTCGCACAGGTGGGCGGGGTCGCCGGTGCGCACGGCCCGCACCTGGTCGGCGCTGGCCCGTACCGCGGTGCCCGGCCCCGCCTCCCGACGCCGCTCCCATTCGTCTGCGTGCGGGCTGACCAGGGACGCAGCCGCGCGCAAGAACTCCTGGAGCGGGGCGGTCTCCCCTCGTTCGCAGGCCTCGCGCAGTTCGAGGAACTCTCCGGTGGCCAGGTCGCGGCGGCGGCGCGCGGCCTCGCCGCGTTCGGCGTCGGAGCCCTCGGAGGGCAGGCGGACGGCGTCGGCGTAGGAAGAGGCGTCGGCGAGCAGGTCCGGCGGGAGGGTCAGGACCGCGTCGCCCGCCTCCGGCAGGCCGGTGTTCTCCATGACCACCACGATCTCCAGGCCGCCGCTGTTCACGAGGCGGTGGATCGTGCCCGGCGTGAACCAGGCGACCGTGCCCGGCTCCAGCGGCGTCTCGGCGTAGCCCGAGGCGGTGAGCGTCTGCACCGCGCCGCTACCGGCGACCACCACGTAGCCTTCGTTGCAGGTGAGGTGCAGGTGGGGTGTCCCGCCGCCGGGGAGCCCGTCCAGGGTCGGCCAGTCGTAGACGCGCAGCCGGGAGACCCCGACACCGCCGGGGAAGCCGTCGTAGCGAGTGCTCACCACGTCAGCCTCCCGAGGTGGTCGGCCACCCGCGCAGGATCCCACGCGCCGTCAGCGATGGTGACCCGGTAGCTGCGGGCGAGCGTAGCGCCGGGGTTTAGCACGAGTTCCTCGGAGAAGGCCCAGGACGGGGCGACGGCCGCGAAGGGCTCGCTGCGCACAAACCAGTGCGCTGGGTGGTTGTCCGCCGTGCCGTCGTGGCCATTGCCCGGCGCATGTTCGAAGACAACGGTGGCGTGGCCGTCGCGGCCGTCGTTCTCACCGGAGTAGGCCAGCCACGCGGCCTGGGTGCCCATCGGGTCGCCGTCTCCGCCCGCGGCGGTGAAGACCCGCCCGCCGCGGAATGCGCGGGGCCCGCGCCAGAACAGTCCCGTGTACCCGGCGTCGGGGCGGCCGTGGGTGGTCGGGCTGCCGAAGCGCAGCGGTTCGCCGCGCCGGTTGGTGATCGCAGAAGTCCAGGTGAGCGACCATCTTCCTGCCTCGGTGTCGACGTCACCGACCGTGATGCGGCGCTTCTCCTCAGCCCACAACTCTCCGTCGTGGGGGTGCCAGGTCAGCCGCTGGGCGATCACGCAGCGATCGCCGGAGGCCGAGACCTCGTCGAACGCGGTGTGGGCCATCGACCCGATCCGCTCGGGCAGTGCGAGGTAGCCCTGTCCGTGGACGTAGGTGTTGCCGCCCCACAGGTTCTGCCCTGACAGGTGGGAGGCCGTGAGCTGGAGGCCCTTGTGCCAGCGGTGGTCGTTGGGCCGGTAGTCGGTGACCGCCGCGCCGGAGAGGGTCCGCAGGGGGTGCAGGTAGGGCTTGGGGGCCTCCCACGCGGCCTCAGGCCTGTAGACGTAGGAGAGCAGCTCGGTGCCGGACTCCTCGTGAGCGAGCGTGATGCGGTCGCCGTGGACGTGCGTCAGCGCGAGCGTCATGCGCGGGCCTCCTCGGTGTGCGTCTCCGCCGGCGCCCAGCCGGGCGCACCGCCGTGCAGCGCGGTGTAGTAGGGGTCGCCCGGCCCGATGTCGCCGGCGCGCACGGTGGTGTCGGTGAACGCGGACTTGTACAGGGCGGTGATGAACTCCAGGGTCGTCCGCCCGCCGGAGCCGCTGGTGCGGTGGCGCCGGCCGGCCCGGATGTCGGCGGTCAGGGCCCGCAGTTGCGCGAGGTGCGAGCTGGGCTCGTCGGCGCCGAAGTCCCGCCACCGGGCGGTGGTCTCCTCGGGGACCCCGGGAGCGGGGACGATCCGCCAATCGGCGTTGCGGTGGCCGTAGAGGTGGGTCACCTCGACCGTGGCGCGTTCGCAGTCGATGCGCACCCGGCTGACCTCGTCGGGGCTCAGCACGCTGTTGACCACCGTGGCCACCGCTCCGTCGGCGAAGCGGACCAGGGCGGTGGAGACGTCCTCGGTCTCCACGTCGTGCACCAGGCGGGCGGCCATGGCGCGGACCTCGGTCCACGGGCCCATCAGGTCGAGCAGCAGGTCGGTCTGGTGGATGCCGTGCCCCATGGCGGGTCCGCCGCCCTCGGTGGCCCAGCGGCCGCGCCAGGGCAGCGCGTAGTAGACCTCGTCGCGGTACCAGGTGGTCTGGCAGTGGGCCACCAGGGGCCGCCCCAGCGCGCCGCTGCGCAGCAGGTCGCGCACGTGGCGCGCGCCGGACCCGAAGCGGTGCTGGAAGACGATGGCCGCGTAGGGGCCGGCGTCGGCGCCGCTCTCCGCCGCCTCGATCGCGTCGAAGTCGGCTAGCGAGGGGCAGGGCGGCTTCTCGCACCACACCCAGGCGCCGGCCCGCAGGGCCGTCTCGGCCTGACCGCGGTGGACGCTGGGCGGGGTGCACAGGACGACCAGGTCGGGGGCGATCTCGGCGAGCGTCGCGGGAAGGCTGGTGGAGGCGTGGGGGATGCCGTACTCAGCGCAGAACGCCTCGACCGCCGCGGCGTCCACGTCGACGGCCGCGACGAGCTCGGCGGCGCCCTCGGCCTCCAGCGCGCGCAGCGCCGGCAGGTGGGCGACGCGGGCGATGCCGCCCGTGCCGACCAGGAGGGTGCGCAGGGGGGCGGTTCGATCAGGTGGCGGCATGCGGCACCTCTCGTCGGGGGGTGGGGGCGGCCGCGCCGCGGTCGGCGACCCTCGGCGCGGCGGTGTCCGGCGGATCGGTCCCGGCGGGATGCGGCTGGGAGAGCCCGCTCACCGGAATTCCAACGTTGTAATCGCTTTTCAACGTTGTAAACTCCCGATGTCCGGAACGTCAACCCCCTGGGCCCGATCCGCTCCCGCGGACCTGTGCCGGGCCGAGGGCTGTGCAGGTCGAACAGGAGGCGACGGGTGGCGGCAACGACGCTCAAGGACGTGGCGGGGCGCGCGGGCGTATCGGTGAAGACCGCCTCCAACGTCGTCCGGGGAACGGTCCGCGTCGCTCCCTCAACCCGAGCGCGGGTCCTGCAGGCGATCGAGGAGCTCGGCTACCGCCCGAACCCCTCGGCGCGCCGCCTGCGGACCGGCCGCAGCGGCCTGATCGCCCTGGTGGTGCCGCAACTCTCTACGCCCTACTTCGCCGAGCTAGCCCGCCACGTCCGGGCGAAGGCCGCCGACCTCGGCCTCACCGTCCTCGTCGAGGAGACGTTCGGCGACCCGGCCGAGGAGCTCCGTCTCGCGACCGGCGTGGGGGCCTCGCTGCTGGACGGCGTGATCCTCTCGCCGCTGCGCGCAGCGGCCGACGACCTCGTCTCCGTCGCAGGGGAATTCCCGCTGGTCCTACTCGGCGAACGCAGCTATGTCGGCGAGCACGTCGCTGCCGACCATGTGCTCATCGACAACGTCGTCGCCGCCCGCGAGGCCACGGCCCATCTCGCCGCTCTGGGCCGCACCCGGATCGCGGCCGTGGGCGCCGACCCCCAGGCCACGGCAACCAGCCGCCAGCGGCTGGAGGGTTTCCGCCAGGCCCTGGAGGAGACGGGACTGCCCTTCGACCCGCGGCGGGTCCCTCCGGTGCGCGACTTCGACCGCCGCAACGGGTTGCTGGCCGCGCGCTCCCTGGCGGAGCTCCCGGCCGATGTGCGGCCCGACGCGCTGTTCTGCTTCAGCGACTCGTTGGCCGTGGGGGCCCTGCGGGCCCTGTACGAAGCCGGTCTGGGCATTCCCGACGACGTGGCGGTCGCGGGCATCGACGGCTCCGAGGAAGGGCTCTACGGCACTCCTTCGTTGACCACCTCGGTGCCGGACAAACCGGCCCTCGCCGACCTCGCGGTGCACTGTCTAGCGGCGCGGATCGGCGCCGCCACGCCGCCCGCCGGCCAGGTATTCATCGCACCTCACCACCTGGAGGCGCGCGAGTCCACTCTCGGTGGCCGACACCCCCTCGCCGTGTGAGGCCGGAGCCGGTGCGGGCGCGCCGCGCGCGGTCGGCGATCCGGCCGGACTGAGCAGGTCGCGCCGGGGCGGGGGGCGAGCCGGCGGTCGTATGCCCGCCGTGAACCCCCTGTCCCGGACCGGCCGGCCCCCGTCACACGTCTGTGGGGAGGGTGGGGCTTTCGAGGCCGGCGCCGCCGATCTTGGATCGCAGGTCGTTCACGGTCTCCAACGTGCCCACGGCTGCTGCCCGGTTGCCCGAGGCGAGAGTGAGCGTCAGTGCCTGTGCGA
Organism: Nocardiopsis coralliicola; assembly: GCF_054779695.1. Taxonomy (NCBI): domain Bacteria; kingdom Bacillati; phylum Actinomycetota; class Actinomycetes; order Streptosporangiales; family Nocardiopsidaceae; genus Nocardiopsis; species Nocardiopsis coralliicola. The sequence continues at coordinate 406,135 of NZ_BAAGXT010000001.1, forward strand.
GGACGAGGCCAGAGGTGATTTCACTCGCGGAGGACGTGGTGGACTGCGGAGTGGAGAGCACGATCCGGTGTTCTTTGCCCAGAGCCATGCCGAGGCTTTCCGTCACCACCACGACGGGTGCACCCAACGTCTCCGCGTGTTCGATCACGAGGGTGATTTCTCGGAATGGTCTGATTGGCGCGAAAACCACCACCGCGTCGTCGGCCTTAAGGGGCAGCAGGTCGTCGGCCAGGCGGAATCCGGTCCGGTCAACGCTGCGGGCCGAACGGCCGATGCGGTTCAGCGACAGCGCGAGAAAGTCAGCGATGGTCGCTGCGGGGCCGATTCCGTAGGCCATCACGGACTGCGCTGCTCCCAATGTGTCCACGGCGGCCTGCCACGCGGAAGCGTCGAGCCCGTCGCGCAGTTGACCGAGCAGCGACGCGGTGTCGTCTGCCACGCGTGCCGGGTGGTGATGGCCGTCCGGTTCGGCGAACCGGCCGATGCGGTCCTCCATCGTGGCCGCGAGGTCGCGTTGGCGGGTGAGTGTCCGCAGCAGGGAGCGCTTGAGCTCGCGGTAGCCGCTGTAGCCGAGCGCCTTCGTCGCGCGCACCACGGTCGCATCGCTGGTCCCCACCCGTTCGCCGAGCTCGCCTGTGGAACACGCAACCACTTCGTCGGGGTGGGCCGCCATGTAGGTGGCCACGTCGCGTTCTCGCTGGGAGAGCTGATCGGCCAGGGCTGCGACTCGTTCGTGCAGGGGAGTCGAATCATTCTCTGTAGTTTTCATTACAGTATTGACTCTCTCATGTAGTCAAATCTACCATGCGGGTCAGCGGAAAGGGGCACGGATGGCAATGCCGAACTGGGACGCGGCCATCGTCGGCCTCGGCGCCATGGGCAGTATGGCGGCGTGGCGCATGGCGTCCCGAGGACTGCGCGTCGTTGGAATCGAACAACACGGCATCGGGCACAGTCGTGGTGCCTCGGGAGGCGAGACGCGAATTTTCCGCCTCGCCTACAAGGAGGGCTCCTGGTACGTACCGCTTCTCCGGGAAGCGCGCGGCATGTGGGAGGAACTATCCCGATCCTCAGGACGCGAACTGCTCGTATCCAGCGGCGCCCTGACGATCGGTTCCCCGGAGGAACCAGACGTCGCGGCCGTCTTGGACAGCGCGCAGCAACATGATCTGCCCCATGAGGTCCTCACCGCACGCGAAGCACGTGACCGCTTCCCTCAGCACCGAATGCGCGACCACGAAATCGTAGTCCACGACCCGGCGGGCGGACTTCTCCATCCTGAAGCATCCGTCCAGGCGGCAACCGCCCTTGCGGCTGAGCACGGTGCACAGATCCGTCCCTCCACGCGGTGCCTGCGAGTCGAGGAAACCGACAACGGGGTCGCGGTCCACACCGACCAGGGCGTCGTCGAAGCCGGCCAGGTACTCCTCTGCGCCGGCCCCTGGACCCACCAGCTCCTCCCCGGCGCAGGGTTCGAGATCAGGAGGGTCATCCTCCACTGGTTCCGCGCCGAGCAACCGGAAAAGTTCGCCCCGGGGGAGTTCCCGGTCGGAATCCGCAGGAGCGGACCCGGCAAGAATCTCTCGTTCTTCCCCGCAGTCAAGGACGGACTGGTCAAGGTGAACCTCCACGTCCCCAAAGAAGCAGTGCCCGATATCGACGCATTCACCCACGAGGTCGCACCGGAGCACACGCGCCAAGTCGAATCCTCGGTCGCCGACCTCTTCAACGGCCTCCAGCCCAACCATGTCCGCGCCCGTGCCTTCGCCGAGGGCTACACGCCCGACAACACCGCACTCATCGGACGACCACCCGGCAGTCGGCGCCAGCTCGCCATGAGCGGATTCTCGGGACACGGCTTCAAGCTCTCTCCCGTCTTCGGAGAGATCGCCGCCGACCTCATCGCCGACGGCTCCAGCGACCGGGATATCACCCCGTTCTCACCAGCCCGCGAACACCAACAGTGAGGCGGACTCACGCATGATCCGGATCGGCGTCGACGTCGGCGGCACATTCACCGACGTCACCGCGCTCGACACGAAAACGGGCGCGTTCCACATCCACAAACTCCCTTCGACTCCGCACGACCAGTCCGAGGCAGTGGCGGACGGGGTCAACCGCGTGCTCCCCCCGGGCGAGCACACCGCTGGCCGCGTCAGCTACCTAGGACACGGCACCACGGTCGCGACCAATGCGCTCCTCGAGCTGAAAGGGGCACGCACGGCGCTCATTGCCACGGCGGGGGTTCCCGACATCCTGGAGATCGCCCGGCAAAAGCGCCCCGACCTCTATGAACTCTTCGCCGAGAAGCCACCCGCCCTGGTCCCTCGCGATCGCGTCATCCAGGTGCGCGAACGTATGGGGGCCGACGGCCACCCGGTACGTCCCCTGCAGGACGCCGAGATCGACCGGGTACTGGAGCAGCTCGCGGCCCAGGATGTCGAAGCCGTGGCCGTGTGCCTGCTGCACAGCTACCTGAACCCGGAGCACGAACGGCGGCTGGAGGCCGCCGTGCGAGCTCGGCGCCCCGAACTGTATGTATCGCGTTCCAGTGCCATCGCCCCCGAGTTCCGTGAATACGAACGATTCTCCACAACCACGATCAACTCGTTCATCGGTCCCGCAATGTCCAGCTACATTCGACGGCTCGACGAACGCGTCACCGGCGCCGGGCTCCCCGTCGGACCGCAGGTGATCCAATCCAACGGCGGGCTCGCCTCCCCCGAAACAGTCGCCAGCCACCCGGTCTCCACCCTGCTGTCCGGCCCCAGCGCCGGCGTCGTCGGAGCGAGCCACCTCGCAGGTATCGCCGGTTTCGACAACCTCATCACCTTCGACATGGGCGGTACCAGCACCGACGTGTGCCTAATCCGCGGAGGACGTCCCCTGCCCACCAGTGAGCGAGAGCTCGGCGGGTACCCCATCCGAGTGCCGTCCGTGGACGTCCACACCATCGGGGCCGGTGGCGGAAGCATTGCCGCGGTGGACGCCGCGGGCGGGCTCCGGGTCGGCCCGCAGAGCGCGGGAGCATCCCCGGGACCGGCAGCCTACGGCCGCGGTGGCACCGACCCCACCACGACCGACGCCAACGTCGTGCGCGGTCGACAGAACCCCTCGATGGCCCTCGGCGGCGCCATGTCCATCGACGCACCAGCCGCCGAGCGCGCGATCGGCACCACCGCCGAAGCCCTCGGTGTCAGCATGCTCGACGCGGCACGCGGAGTGACCCGGCTCGCGAACTCCCACATGGCGCGCGCTGTCCGCAAGGTCTCGGTGGAGAAGGGCGAGGATCCCCGCGACTACGTGCTGATGGCCTACGGCGGCGCCGGTCCTCTGCACGCGGTCGAGGTCGCCGCGGAGGTCGGTATGCCCTACGTGCTCGTGCCCCCCAACCCCGGCACTCTGTGCGCCCTCGGTCTTCTCGTCAGTGATGTCGGCAGCGAGTTCACCCGTTCGTTCATGCGTCGTGCAGAACCGGAGATCCTCACTGAGCTCAACGGTGCGATTCGAGAACTCAACACGATGGCGCTGGAATGGCTCCAGGCCGAAGCGCGCGACGCCGACGAGCACAGCGTCAGTATCCTCGCCGACGCCCGCTATCCCCGCCAGAACTTCGAACTGCGCATCGACCTCCCGGCCACCGGAGTCGATGAGACCAGCCTGGCGGAGACCGTAGCCGACTTTCATCGGCAACACGAGAAGTCCTACGGATTCGCACACCCGGGCTCCGCCGTGCAGATGGTGAATCTGAGGGCGGTGGCTCACGGGAGAGTGGCCAAGCCCCGGCTTCCCACGATGGACACCGGCGACGCCCCACCCCCGGGTGAGGCGGTAATGGATCACAGGCCCGTGGATTTCGGGGAAGAACGGGGAAGATTGCCTTCAGTCGTGCTGGATCGAGAAAAGCTGCGGGCTGGAAATGTGATCCCCGGCCCCGCGGTCATCGAACAGCTCGACTCCACCACCGTTGTGCCCCCGCAGGCCGTCGCGACCGTCGACAGCATTGGCAACCTGGTGATCAAGGTGGGAGACGATGACTGAACGCCCGATCGACCAAATCACTGTTCAAGTGATCGGCAATGCGTTGCTCTCCGTGGCTGAGGAAATGGGCGCTGTCCTGCGCCGGGCCAGTTACTCGACCAATATCAAGGAACGCTCCGACTGCTCCACGGCGCTCTTCGACGCGGCGGGAAACCTCATCGCGCAGGCAGAACACATTCCGATCCACATGGGATCGATGAAGGGACTGGTGGACGCGCTCCTTGACACCGTGGGGGCAAGCGGCCTGAAAGACGGCGATGTGTACATCACCAACGACCCCTACACCGCCGGAGGGACCCACCTGCCCGACATCACCATGTGCGCCCCGGTGTTCGTGGAAGGCGCTCTCGTCGGCTTCAGCGCCAACATCGCCCACCACTCGGACGTGGGTGGACACGTTCCCGGAAGTAATTCCGGGGACTCGACCAGCATCTACCAGGAGGGCCTGCGGATCCCGATGGTCCGCTTCGCCATCGAGGGAAGGGTGAACGACGAGGTCCTCTCCTTCGTGACCCTCAACTCCCGGCTGCCGGAAGAACGGCACGGGGATCTCCTGGCGCAGCTTGCGGCCGCACACACCGGAGCGGTCCGCTGCGCGGAACTGCACGAACGCCACGGCACACAGCGCATCGACGCAGTCTGCACCGAGCTTTTGGCCTACGCGCGACGCCGACTCGGAGTCGCTCTAGAGGCGATTCCGGACGGGACCTACCGTGCCAGCGACTGGCTCGACCCTGACGTCCCCGGTGAGGAACCGATCGAGATCCGCACGGCGATCACGATCAGCAAAGACGAGATCGACATCGACTTCGCCGGCACGGGCCGACAGGCCCGAGTCGCCATCAATGTGGTCCGCTCCGCGTTGGAGGCGACCGTCTACTACGCACTGAAGGCGGTGCTCGACCCGGAGATTCCCGCGAACGGAGGCTTTTTCGACGCAGTGCGCATCGACGCACCCGCCGGCAGCATCGTGAACCCCAAGGCCCCGGCACCGGTGGCAGCCCGGACCGACGCGTGTCAGCGCGTCGCCGACGTCCTGCTCGCGGCACTGGCGCAAGCCGCCCCCGGCCGCGTCCCAGCGGGATCGCACAGCTCCATCACCTACGTCACCTTTGCCGGCACCGACGACGACTTCTTCGTCTATCCGGAAGTCATCGCAGGCGGCAGCGGTGCCCGCGCCGACCGGGACGGCATGGACGCGGTACAGGTCCACGTCACCAACTCCTCCAACCTGCCGATCGAGGCACTCGAACTGGAGTATCCGCTCCGCGTGGAGACCTACGAGCTGATCACCGACTCCGGCGGTGCCGGCCGCCACCGCGGAGGACTCGGCGTACGTCGCGACATCCGCGTCCTCGCCGACCAGGCGGACTTCTCCGCACACGCAGACCGCCAATTCCTGCCGCCCCGAGGGCTGGAGGGCGGCACGGACGGCACCACAGGCCGCTTTATCCTGCGCCCCGGTACTCCCAACGAGGAAACCCTCCCCGGAGGACGTCTGTCGGGAGTCGTGCTGCGCCGCGATGATGTGGTCCGCATCGAGAGCCCCGGGTCAGGCGGTTACGGCCCCCCGAATGAACGCCCCGCCCAAGCCGTGCAGGCCGACCTGCGGCGGCGCCGGATCTCGCCGGATGCGGCCCGAGACATCTACGGGGTGGACGTTGCTGAAGAGCGGGCAGCCCAGATTGAGGGCGACCGCCCATGAAATGCCTGCGCTCGGCAGCCGTGGTCGGCGCTGCCCTGATCCTCACCACCTCGTGTAGTGAGGCTTCAGAGCCGCCAGAGGAGTACCCCAGTCGAGCTGTCGAATACGTCGTTCCCTTCGCCCCCGGCGGAGCGACCGACATCGCGGCACGGGCCGCCGCCGATGCCCTGAGCGCCGAGATCGGGGTTCCAGTCAACATCGTCAATCAGCCCGGCGCGGACCAGATCATCGGCGTCGATAACGTGCGCAGAGCGGACCCGGATGGGTACACGCTTCTCGCGGACGGTGCCGGATCGAGTTCCATTCAGGGGCTCCTGCCTTATGTGCCCTACGACTGGAAAGATCGGACCTTCATCGCTCGGATCGCGTCAGGGCCGCACGCCTACGTGGTCGGAGGCAACTCCGAGTACCAGGACCTCGGGGATGCCCTGGATGCGGCTCGCGAAGTGCCAGAGAACTTCACCGTCGGGTGGATCGGCGGGAGCAGCACCAGCGACTTCGCGACGGTCCAGCTCCTTACCGCACACGACATCGACGTCACGAAAGTGCGGCGCGTGCCGTTCGAGAGCTCAGGAGACGTCATGCGGGCGGTCGCAGCCGGTGATATCGACTTCGGCGCCGGCGGGGCAAGCTCCACCTTCACCCTGCAGGAGTCGGGTGAGCTGCGCGCCGTGGCAGTGACCGGTGACGAGCGGATGGAGGAACTCCCTGACGCCCCCACAACCGCGGAACTCGACCTTCCTGAAGTGGACATGCCGTACTGGGTCGGGGTGTCGGGCCCCGCGGGCATGGACGACAACCTGGCGAATGTGATCGCTGATCTCGTCACCGTTCTCGCTGAACAGGACGCCTTCGCAGGCCAACTTGAAAGCGTCGGAATGGAACCTGATGTAGTGACAGGAAAAGAGTTGCGAGACGCGGTCGCAGAAGAGAGCGACGAATTTTCCGGGCTGTACGACGAGATCAGGTTATCCGATGAGTAATCCACTCTCTCAGGATCACAAGGCGGTCGAGGAATCCAGCCCGAAGGAATCGGACTCGCCGCGCCGAAAAGTCAACGACTACCTGCCTCTTGTTGCCCTTCTCCTTGTCGCGCTGATCGCCGTGGCAGAGGGCTTGCGCTTCCTCCTGTACATCCCTGTCCAGGCACAGGCGGACATGGCCGGCTGGTACCTCCTGGGCTTGGGGATCATAATCTTCGGGAGTGCGGCGTACGCCGAGCGCCCCAGCCGCGTCGCCAAGGTGCGGGGCTCAGTCGTCAATGACGAAGACGAGACCGGCGACGTCGAGGTCATCACCCCCGCAAATCCGGTGCGTGACGTCTCGTTGTGCATCGCCTTGGTCGTTCTCTACGCCGCCGCGCTCCCGTTCGCAGGTTTCGCGATCACCAACGGCCTGACGGTATTCGCGTTCCTTCGGTTCATATCCCGGTTCGGCTGGATCGGATCCATCCTCGGCGCCGCGGTGATCGGCGCAACTTTCGTTCTGGCGTTTTCCGCCATCGGGGTGGTCTTGCCCAGCGGCCCCTTCGGATTCTGACTTCAAACCCGGCCGATCCCGTGGCGCGCTTGAAAGGTGACGACTGGTGGGTATTCCCGAAATCCTCGGCGGGTTCGCCGAGATCATGCGCCCTCAAGTGCTGCTTCTTGCCGTATTGGGATGCCTTGCCGGGACGATGGTCGGCGTCATACCCGGTCTCGGGCCGGTCACAGCTATCGCCATCCTGTTCCCACTGACGACCTACCTCGAACCGGCCGCGGGAATCATGGTTCTTGCGTCGATCTACTACGGCGCCATGTACGGGGGGTCAACGACCGCAGTCCTCCTCCGAATTCCCGGTGAGGTCTCCTCCCTTCCCGCAGCACTCGAGGGCTACCCCATGACCCGCCGCGGCCGAGCCGGCGTCGCGTTGGCGATCGCCGCCGTCGCGTCTTTCGCCGCCGGAATCATCGGCTCCGCGGGGGTAGCCCTGATCGGGCCGCACCTGGCAGGGCTCGCCTTGGAGTTCGGCCCCGCGGAGATGCTGGGACTGGTCGTGTTCAGCTTGACGGCCATTGCCGCGCTGTCGGCCGGATCCGTGGTGCGCGGCATCGGAATGGCCGCGGCGGGAATGCTCCTGGCCTCGGTAGGACTGGATCTGACCAGTAGCCAGCCCCGCATGACCTTCGGTTCGACGGAGCTCATGCAAGGGCTCGACATCGTTCCCGTGATGATCGGACTGTTCGGAGTGGCGCAGGTACTCCGCACGTTGGAAGAGGGCGCGGTCAAGGTGCGCTCGCAACGTGTCGGATCACTGATGCCGACCAGGGGCGAGGTCCGTCGCAGCGCCGCCGCGGGAGCGCGTGGGACGGCCCTTGGATTCCCCCTGGGGCTGATTCCCGGAATGCTGCCGTCGATCACCGCCTTCTTGAGCTATGCCACGGAGCGCCGACGATCCCTGCGCCGCGGGGAATCCAGGTTCGGAAAGGGCGCAGTCGAGGGCATCGGGGGCGCCGAGGCCGCCAACAATTCCACGGCGATGGCCGGTTTCGTACCGCTCTTCAGCTTGGGAATCCCCACTGGGCCGACCATGGCGCTGATCATGGCCGCACTCATGGTCTACGGCGTGACACCCGGGCCCACCATGTTCACCAGTAATCTCGACCTCACAGCGGCAATCATCGCGAGCTTCTTCATCGCCAACATCGTGCTGCTACTCCTCAATCTGCCGCTCGTCGGCCTCTGGGCAAAGATCGCCCAGGTGCCCTATGGGATTCTGGCACCGATTATCCTGGCCTGCTGCCTGGTGGGCGCGTTCACCGCACGCAACAGCGTGTTCGACGTGTGGGTCTGCCTCATCGCCGGACTCGCAGGTTGGGCGATGGGGAAGTGGAAGCTGCCGATCGCGCCGTTCGTCATGGGGTTCATCCTCGGGCCGATGCTGGAGCTGTCCCTGCGCCAGACCATGGCGATCTCCCCCTCGTCCATGCTCTCCAGCCCGATCTTCCTCTGCTTCGTCGCCGCCGCACTGGTATCCGCTCTGCTCTCCTACCGGCTGCACCGGCGCGCGAGCAGGGCTATGGCAGAGAGCGCAGCGCTACAGGAGGGCGACGCGGCGGCCCGCGAAAGCGAGGACGAGTCCCAGGAGCGGACAATCCGTAGGGACGGCGCACAGTAGTGCAGCGAAGGTCGTGGTTCTCATACCTGCGGTAATGGCTGACGCGGGCTCGCCATTGTGTGCTTCGTCGCCATCGCGACCATTGCAGAACATGGATAGAGGTGTGCACAACACGTACCGCTGCGCGGTTCCATAAACGGCGGACCTCGTTGACAGCGGTCTCGGAACAGGAAAAAAAGGCCTCCTCGGCGCGGATCAGTGTCCAACGTAGCCAGCGCGGGGAGGGGGGTTCTTCGCGCACTCGCTGAACACGTACGGGCGTGATGGCCTGCCATGTCTGCGGTGCGATTGACCGCTCATGCGCGAGGCGTTCACCAATCGCGCCTCCCACCTCTGCCCGAGGCGCCAGCGGTTGGGGCCGGCGTTGTCCCGTGCTGGGCCGTGACCGGGCCAGGGCGGCCAAGTCCTATGTCGGCCCGCCGGACCCGGCGACGCGCTTGGCGCAAGGGTCAGGCGGGAGCGGCGCGACCGCCGGCGGCTGACATGGCGCTCCGTCCGCTCAGAAGGCGAGCAGGACCTTGCCGGACGCTGAGGGGTCGGCGGCCGTGCCGAAGGCGTCGAGGGCTTGGCCGACGGGGAAGGTATGGGTGATGATCGGTTCGACGGCCAGCGAACCGTCCGCGATCGCCGCGATGGCCTCATCGCTCTCGTCGTTGAAGCGGAACGATCCGACGAGGCGGAGTTCGCGGCTGATCGCGAGCGCGACGGGCACCGGCTGCGGACCACCGGGCAGCAGCCCCACCATGACGACCGTGCCGCCGCGGGTAGTCCCGCTGATCGCTGAGGCCAGCCCCTGGTGGGTGCCGGACGACTCGATGGCTACATCAGCGTCGGCTGCGGCTACCGCCGCCCCGTCAGCGGCGTCCAGGGTGTGCGTCGCGCCGACCGATTCGGCGATGTGCAGGCGGCGGCGTGGAGGTCGGCGGCGATGACCTCGGCCGCGTCGGCCCGTCGGGCTCCGGCGACCGCGAGGGTTCCGATGGGGCCGCTGCCCACGGGCGGGCGCCTACTCCTCTTCGTTGCCGTTCAGCGTCTGGTCGGGGTCGCGGAGCTGACGGCGCCCGCCGGGCACGTCCGGGAGCGGGAACGAGTAGGCCGTGCGTCTTGACCGTGGGTGCGGGCGAAAGCTGACAGCGACCACGCGGCAGATGTCGTCCTAGTGGTGGCGGATGCGTTCGGTGTCGATCTTCCTGCGGGCGACGGTGTTCAGGGGCCCGCTTGTTCTCGGCTCTGAGGCATTTGACCTCGGCAGTTTCCTCGCTCGTGCAGCCAGTCCCGTCGTAGGGATGTTCGTTCGTCGCCGCTGAAGGGCCGAGCGGTACGAGGTACCGCGGCGACGGCCCGCCGCGGCCGGGCCGGATCACGGCGAGCGTTCGCGGCCGCGCGGATTGCGTGTCCATCGAGGCCACCGCTGTTCTGCCTCGGCGCTAACAGGGTGCTGATCCCTTCCGGGCTCGGAAGCCTCCCGTGCCCCCGCATGCGGCCCTCGCCCGCACTGGCGAAGTGAGGACAACACGAGAAACACCGCCTCAACGTGACTCTTGACACTCCAAAAGCAACAGCCGTAACATAAAACTAGTTGTCTAGACATCTCCTCTTAATCTCGCCTTGTTGCACTCCGACGGAGGACCCATGGCACCCCTGAAGGAAGCCCGCTACGAGCTCGTCGAGATCCCCGAAGCCTTCGGCCCGGTCACGCTCGACGTCGATCAGCGAAAGGTGCTGGACTACGCCTACGCCCAGAACGACTTCGGTGACTGGTACTTCCGCCGATCACCGTTCGGCGGGCCGGTCGGGCACCCGCTCGTACTCGCCAACGACCTGCTGTTTCTCTTTTACCAGGGCTACGACGGCAACACCGCCCAAGGTCTGCACACCCACGAGACGCTGCGGTTCCGTTCACCGGTCTCCGTGGGCGAGACCGTGACCGTGCAGGGCGCCTATACCGAGAAGTACGAGTCCCGCGGCCAGGGCTACGTCACCCTTGAGGCGACGGCTCGCGGCGCCGACGGGCGAGTGCTCGTCGAACACACGGGCCGGGAGATCATGCGCACGGTCGCCGGCGACATTGTCGGCAAGGGCCGTTCCGCGGAGTCATCGCGCAAGCGCTCGGTGTCCGGCGTCGTTGATGCTTCCGTGCCCGCTCTCCCCACCGCAGTCCGAGGCGCGGCGGAGAGGGCCGCGATCCCCTCCCGCACTGTGAGCTTCACCCAGGACCAGATGTCCGTCTTCTCCTGGGCCGGCAAGGGCTACGCCAACGTGCACACCAGCGTGGAGAAGGCCGCGGAGACCGGTCTGGACCGCACCATCGTGCAGGCCCAGCAGCAGACCGGGCACATCATCGGCAACCTCGTCGACTTCTTCGGCGCGACCTGGTTCACCAGCGGAGACCTCGACTTGCGCTTCCTGTCTCCGGCCTACGTCGGCGACGTGCTCACCACCACCGGAGCAGTGCTCGGAGAGATCGACGGACGGCTCGAACTCGAGGTCTGGATCGAGAACGACCACGGGGTCAAGACCGCGGTCGGCTGGGCCTCCGCCGAGATCGGCGGCTCCCCCGATCGTCCCAGCCGACTGATCTGACCGGTCGACACGTTCTTGGATCCAGCGAAATCTAGAGGAACCACCATGACCAACACCTCGCCTTTAGCGCCGGAGACGCCCCAGGAACGGGGCAAGCTCGCCAAGCGGGCCGCCGTCGCAAGCCTCGTCGGTACGGCTGTCGAGTGGTACGACTACTTCATCTTCGGGACCGCCTCGGCTCTGGTCTTCGGGCCGCTGTTCTTCCCCAATCACGACGACCCGATCCTGGGCACCCTGTCCGCGTTCGCCGTCTTCGGTGTCGGCTTCGTCGCTCGTCCGCTCGGTGCCGTGGTCTTCGGCCACTTCGGGGACAAGTTCGGCCGCAAGATCGCGCTGATCACCACGCTGATGCTCATGGGCGTGTCCACCTTCCTGATCGGCCTGCTGCCGACGGCCGAGCAGGTCGGCCTGTGGGCGGCGGCGATGCTGGTGGTGCTCCGGCTCGCGCAGGGGTTCGCCGTCGGAGGTGAGTGGGGCGGGGCCTCCCTGGTCGCTGTCGAATACGCGCCGGCTGACAAGCGCGGAGCATACGGAAGCTTCCCGCAGATCGGCAACGCAGTGGGGCTCGTCTGCTCCACCGCTGTCTTCGCCGTCGTCTCGCTCCTGCCGGACGAGGAACTCTTCGCTTGGGGCTGGCGGATTCCCTTCCTGCTCAGTGCCGTGTTGATCGTTGTCGGCCTCTTCATCCGGTTCAAGCTCACCGAAACCCCCGCCTTCCAGGAGGCGCAGAACCGCCTGGAAAGCGAGCGCGACACCGCCAAGGCCAAGGAGAAGATGCCCCTGGTCGATCTCTTCCAGAACTTCAAGAAGCCGCTGCTGCTCGCGATGGGTATGCGTCTCGGCGAGGCCGTCTTCGGCTACATCGTTTTGACCATCGGCCTGACCTTCGTCGAGAACTACACCGACATCCCCCGCACGCACGTGCTGATCGCCTCGTCGATCGCCGCCGGATTCGCCATCTACACCTACTACTTCTTCGGCAAGTACAGCGACACTCTCGGGCGGCGCAAGGTCTTCATCGGCGGCTCCCTGTTCGGAGCCGTGGTCGTCTTCCCCTTCTTCTGGATCCTCTCAGCCGAGAACATCCTGCTGATGTACGTGATCTACACGCTGACCTACAGCATCGGGGTCGGAGCGGTGTACGGGGTGGAGCCCGCGTTCTTCTCGGAGCTGTTCGGCACCAAGGTCCGCTACACCGGCGTCTCCCTGGCGGCGCAGGTCCCCTCGATCCTGATCGGGTTCTGGCCCATGCTCGCCACGGCCCTGTTCGCCGCCACTGACGGCGACCCGTGGCCGATCGCCGCACTCACGGCGGCGTCCCTGGGGGTCGGCGTGTTCTGCGCCTATCTGGCGCCGGAGACGAACAGGTCGGAACTCAATGAAGAGAGTGAGGACGTCCGGTGAGCCCCGAACCCGCATGGCGTGATCTCACCGATCCCCGCGCCGCCCGATCGGGCGACGACCCCGAGGTCGGGCTGAAGGAACCGCTTTTCGAGAACCTGGAGATCCCTGAGCGGCTCGGACCGGCGACGGTGCGCGTCGACGACCACAAGATCAAGAGGTTCGCCTTCACCCAGGACGACCATCACCCGTGGCACCTGGAGTCCAGCCCTTTCGACGGGCGCCGCGTGGGACACGCCGCGCTGCTGGGCAACGACCTCGTGCAGTTGTTCACCACGGTCTACGCGGCCAGTCGAGTCGTGGGGCTGCACACCGAAGAACAGCTCTGGTTCGACTCCCCGGCCTTTCTTGACGAAGAGGTCACGCTCGCGGGGGCCTACACGGAGTCCTATGAACGGCGCGGTCAGGGCTACGTCGTGATGGAGGCCACCGCCACCGGTCAGGACGGGCGCAGCGTGCTGCGCCACCGCGGCGTCGAGATCCTGCGCACCAGGCCGGGCGACGTCGCGGGCCGGGGCTCCTCGGAGCCGGGCGCCGCCGGGCCGCGCCGGGTCACCGGCGATGTGCCGGACGGGGCCCCTGCCTTCGACCCCGCCGCGCCGGAGCCGGGACAGGTACTTAGCCCATTGACCAAGAGCATCACCGTCGAACAGGCCGCCGTGTTCTCCCGCGTCGGAGAGTACGTGCGCAACATCCACAACGACCTCGACCTGGCACGGGAAGCGGGCTTGGAAGTCCCCATCGTGCAGGGGCAGCAGCAGTTCGGCGTTCTCGCCGAGCTCCTGACCCGCGCTGTCGGCGCACCTTTCTTCGCCGGCGGCTGGATGCGCGTCAAGTTCCTCAACACCCTCGACGTGCACGAGCCGTTCACGGCCGAAGGCGTGGTCACCGCGGTCGACCACGACAGGACCGAGTTCGAAATCTGGGTGCGCCGAGCTGACGGGAAGCTTAGCGCCGCCGGGTGGGCCAGCGCCCCCCACCAGACAGCCACCCGATGAGAACGGAACAGAACCCCATGACGGAGATGACCGGCGGCGAGTTCGTCGTCAAAATGCTGGAGTCGCTCGGAGTCACCCACGTCTTCGGCGTGGTGGGCGGGCAGACCCTCGCCATCACCGACGCGATCATCGACACGGACTCCATCGAGTTCGTGCACACTCGCCACGAGAACGCGGCGGCGGTCATGGCCGACGCCTACGGCAGGCTCACCGGCCGCCCCGCGGTGGCGATCTCCACCACCGGACCGGGCGCGACGAACCTGCTCACCGGGGTGGGCGGCGCCTTCCGCGACTCGAGCCCCGCGATCATTGTCACCTGCAACAACAACGGCGAGAACATCCACAAGGACGATGCTCAGAACGCCGACCACGTCGACATCTTCCGCAACTACGTCAAGTACGGCCGCCTGGTGGCGCATCCCACCTCGATCAAGCAGGCCATGGAGGAGGCCTACGTCAACGCCATGACCGGCAACCCGGGCCCGGTCCACCTGGACTTCGCCCGCGACACCATCGAGCAGCCGATGCCCGACCCGCCCGCGCTTCCCGAGGTGCACCCGGTCCGCTCCTGGGTGGGCTCGCGCCCCGTGGCCGCGCCCCCGCAGGTCGAGGCGGTCGCCACCCGCCTGCTCGCCGCCGAGCGCCCGGTCATCTGGCTCGGCAACGGGGGTAACCGCGGACGAAGCAGCGACGACGTCCTCGCCCTCGCCGATGCCCTGAACATCCCGGTCATCACCACGTTCAACGGTATGGGCGCGGTCCCGACCTCCCACCCCCTGGTCTTCGGGGCGCTGAGCCGGATGGGGACCCAGCTGTCCACCCGGGTGATCGGGGACGCCGACTTGGTGCTGGCTCTGGGCAACAGCCTCAACGCCGTCTCCACCACCCGCTGGCGCCGCGCGCTGCCCGAGATCATCCAGGTCGACGTCGACCCGGCCATGATCGGCCGCTACTACGCCGAGGTCACCACCGGTGTCGTGGGTGAACTCGGCGCCTTTGCGCGCGACCTCACCCAGGCCACCGCGGGCGAGGCAGAGCGGGCGCGGGCCTCCCGCGAGGAGTGGGTCGCGGAGTTGCGCAAGGCCGAACAGGACTGGTGGGAGCTCAGCTCCGATGTGCAGCCGCGCAACCCGGGCACGGTCTCTCCCGCCGTGGCCGTGCGCCGACTGCGCGACGTCACTCCCGAAGACGCCGTGCTCATCCCGGACGCGGGCAACCCCGGGGTGTGGTCCTTCCTGTGGGAGATGCCCGTCCCCTACCGCTACATCAAGCCGGTCGGCTTCGGGAACATGGGCTTCGCCCTGCCCGCGGCTATCGCCTCGGCGGCCGAGTCCCCCGAGCGGCCGGTCCTGGCGCTGATCGGCGACGGGTCCCTCGGGATGAGTCTGGGCGAGCTGGAGACCCTGGCACGCGTGGGCGGCCCCGTAGTCGTCGTGGTGCTCAACGACTCAAGCTACGGCAACATCCGACAGGAGCAAGTCCTGCACTTCAACGGCCGCACGGTCGGAGTGGACTTCCAGGACGTGGACTTCGCGCAGGTGGCCCGAGGGATGGGTCTGACCGGCGTGCGGGTAACCGACCAGGAGTCGCTGGTGGACGCTGTGCGCGAGGGGTTCGCCTCGGGTACGCCTCTGGTGGTCGACCTCGTTTTGGACCGCGAGGCCAACGCCTGGACCTACGAGGCGTTCACTCCCTACACGGGCTGAGGCAGAGGAGAGAGCGACATGGAACAGCACGGTACCGAGAAGGGCCCGGGGCCGCTCGACGGGGTGAAGGTCCTGGACCTGTCCCGCTTCATCGCGGGCCCGCTGTGCGCACAGATCCTCGGCGACTTCGGCGCCGACGTGGTCAAGGTGGAGCGCCCCGCAGGCGAGGACTCACGGCACCACGGCCCGTACTGGCAGGGCGAGAGCATCTACATGTTTCTCTACCACCGGAACAAGCAGGCCGCGACCCTGGACACTCGCCACCCGCGCGCCCTGAGGATTCTGGAGGACCTGGTCCGTTGGGCCGATGTCGTGGTGGAGAACTTCCGGCCCGGCACCATAGAGGCGATGGGGCTGGGCTACGAGCGTATGAAGGAGCTCAACGAGTCCGTCATCCTGGTCTCGATCTCCGGCTTCGGCCAGACCGGGCCGGACTCCCGCCGGGCTCTCTTCGACGCGATCTCGCAGGCATCCTCCGGCCTGATGAGCATGACCGGTGAGCCCAACGGCAAGCCCACGCTCAGCGGGACCTACATCGCCGACTACACGACCGGCTACCAGGGAGCGATCGGCGCCCTGGCCGCGCTGGCCCATCGCGAGCGCACAGGCGAGGGCCAGCTGGTCGACGTCGCCAGCTACGACACCATGTTCTCCGCGCTGGGTACACGCCTGATCGCGGAACTCATGCTCGGGCTGGAGATGCCCCGATCGGGCTCACGAGACCTGCTGACCGCCCCGGTCAACGTCTACGAGGCGGCGGACGGGCCGATCTACATCCAGGCCGGGACAGCCTCGCTGTTTCCGAAGCTGTGTGCCGAGATGGGGCGTTCGGACCTGGCCGCGGAACCGCGCTACGCCACGGTGGAGGGACGGATGGCCGACCAAGAAACTCTGGAGGAGGCCATCCAGGCCTGGGCGGGCGGGCTCACCCGGGACGAGATCGGGGGTCGGCTCGACGGCGCCGGCGTGCCCTACGCCAACGTCGCCAGCGTCCGCGAAGCCGCCGCCTCACCGCAACTGGCGGCGCGTGGCATGATTGTCGAGACTGAGCACCCCTCCCTGGGGACCATCCGTCTGCCGAACAACCCCATCCACATGGAGAAGTCACCGCCCACGGTGCGCAAGGCGCCCCCGCAGGCGGGAGAGGACAACGAGTACGTGTATGGGACCGTTCTGGGGATGAGTGACCAGGACATCCGACAGCTCCGCGAAGAAGGCGTCATCTGATGCCGGGAAACGCCCGCTACCAGGTGATCTACCACGATCTATCCGCCCAGATCGCCTCCGGCGACCTGCAAGTCGGATCGCAGTTGGAGAGCGAGCCCGAACTCGCCCGTCGGTACCAGGTGAGCCGCATGACCGTGCGGCAGGCCCTCGACCTGCTCCTCGCCGACGAGCTGGTCGTCCGCAAGCGCGGGAGCGGCACGTTCGTGCGGGAGAACCGGCGGGGGCGGCGGCTCAACCGGCTCCGCTCCTTCGCCGAGGAACTCGTGTCGGCGGACGAGGCCGTGACCAGCCAGATCCTCACCGCCTCCGAGGAGAAAGCTCCCAAGGAGGTCGCCGACGGGCTAGGGCTGGAGGCCGACGCCGCGGTGAACCGGATCAGGCGCCTGCGCCTGGTGGACGGGGTCGCCGCGGCGGTCCAGGACGCCTGGATCCCCTACGCCGTCGCGCCCGGACTGGCGCGGGAGCCGCTGGTGGACGGCTCCCTCTACCGCACCCTGACGGAACGTCACGGTCTGAAACTCCGCTGGGCCAATCAGACCATGACGGCTGCGCTGCTCAGCAGCGTGGAGGCCGAACTGCTCTCGGCAAAGGAGGGAGGGGCGGTGCTGCACTCCCTGCGCGTCACCTACTCCGACGCTGAGCGCGCCATAGAGTACACGAACAGCTGGACGCTGCCCGAGTTCCCCCTGCTGCTGCGGATCGACGCCGAATGAGCGCTCACGAACCCGCTGTCGTCGCTGTCGACGTCGGCACCTCCGCCGTGCGCTCCGGGCTTTTCGGCTTGTCGGGACAGCTGCTGCGCTCCGCACGGGTCGCGCGCATTTCGGGTGTGGGCGACCTCTTCGACGCCGCCCAGCTCCTCGACGATGTCTGTGCGGCCCTGCGCGAACTGGCCGTGGAGTCTCAGCCGCGCGCGCTCTGCATCTCGGCCCATATCGGCACCGTCGCCGTGGACGCCGGTCTCGATCCGATGCTGCCCGCGGGAGGGTGGTCCGACACCCGCGGTCTGGATCTTCTCCGGGGGACCCCGGAGAAGGCGCGCGAAGCGGTGCTCGCTGCAGCGCGACGCCCCGCTCTTGCGGGCGGGGCGCTGCCCCTCGCCCTGGCATTGAAGGCGTCCGGAACCGCGGATCGTGTCCACGCGCTGCTCAGCCCCAAGGACTTCCTGGTGGCCCAGCTGACCGGGCACCTGGCCTGGGACACGGTCAACGCCGCCTACACCCTTGCCTCCGACGTGTCGACCAGGACCTGGCAGAGCGGGCCCCTGCGGACTCTCGGCGTCCCGGAGTCCTGGTTCGCGCCACAGGCCGAGCCCAGCGCCGTGCTCGGCGAGCTGCACGGTCCGGGCGCCCAACGGACCGGCCTGCCGGAGGGGACCCCGCTCGTGTGCGGGGGGCCCGACGGTTCGGTGGGAATCGGTGTGCTCCTGGGCGACAGCGGTTCGGCGATCGCCGATGTGGCGGGCACGACCGACGTCATGGGCCGCCTCGTAGACGATCCCGCCCGAGCCGGGAGCGGCGCCGTCGTCAACCCCGCCATGGTGCCCGGGAAGTGGACAGCGGGCGGAGCGACCGGGATGACCGGGGGCGCGGTCGCTCGGTGGCGGTCGCTGGTCGGCGCCGTGGACGAGGAGGGCCTGCGCGCCGTGCCCCCGGGCAGCAGGGGCCTGCTGGTCTTCCCGTGCCTGTCTGGCGAGCGGTTTCCCCGTTGGCGCTCTGAAGCGCGGGGCGCGGCCGTCGGACAGGACTTGGGCCACGGGCCGGCGGAGCTGCTGCGGGCGGCACAGGAAGGGGCCGGCTTCACCGTGCGCGAGGGGGCTGACGTCTTGGACCCCGACCGTGCGCTGCCGCTGATATTCGCGGGCGGCTCGGCGCGCTCCGGGCATGTGGCACAGATGCGGGCCGACGTCCTCGGGCGGGTGGTCTACGTCGCCAGCGACCCCGACGTCACCCTGCTTGGGTCGGCGGCGCTGGCGCTCGTCGGCGTGGGCGAGGTGCAGACCCTCGGCGAGGCGAGGGACCAATTGGGCCTGAGCCTCGTGGCGGTACACCCCGATCCCGGGCGCACCGCCCGCTACGACGAGGTGTTCACCCGTTGGGCGGCCGAGCGCGACTCCCTCCTGCGCTCCGTGTGACGGCTGGGCCTGTCCTCCCCGCCCTCGGAGAGGACGGGCCCAGCGGCGACGGGGTGGCGCCACGCCCACTTTCCGGGCGGCGAAGCATCCGCTGTCGGGTTGGCGGGCACCGGTGCCGGGAGAACACGGCGGTGGCGGCTCCGAGGTCACCGCCGCCCCTGCACGCACGGCGCGGCGTGACCCGTCAGGTCCCGTAGAGGCTGAGGGCGGGACCCGCCGGCTTCGTCCTCGACGCATTCGCTGACCTGGCTCCGTCCCCGCCAAGGAACTGAGGCGGCGGCCGGTGATCGGTCGTGGCGGCGTCGGCCGCCCCGGAAGCCTTGACCGTGCCGCAACGGATGGCGCGTGGTCCGCCGCTCTCCGCTGTCCAGTGTCTGGACAGCATCCCGCGACTGAGCACGCTGTAGGCCGTCATGCCGACGCCGGACTCGCGCAGGGCGAGTAGGCCCCCGTCCTCCACCGCGCGGGAGAACAGCGAGTACTCGATCTGCAGGTGGGCCACGGGGTCACGGCCCAGCCGCGTCAGCGTGTGGGTCAGGAAGTTCTTCACCGACGCCGGACGGGTTTTCCTGGCCGGCCATGTGGGCCCCGGGGGTGAGCAGCATGCCGAACTTGACGCTGAGGCACGATTGCCACGGTCAGGGCGAGTCGTCAGAAGTCACTGAAGTCCGTGAAACCCCAGGCCGGACCGGCTTTTCCGGCCGCTGAAGTACGGGACCGGTCATCGAGGGGCGCCTACGGGCGCCCCTCTTTCAACCCCACCTGGACCCCACTTTGGTAGGGAGCCGGGGCAACCGTGACTGTTGCCAGCCGAAGAACTACCGCGGGCGCACGCACTGCGTACGCAGTCGATGAGCAACCCGCACCATGGTCCTCGGTGATTCCGCCGAGCCCCACCGTCGCCTCGCCGCCGCCGTCGCCGAGCAGCCCGAGGACGGCCATGGCCGCCGTACTGTGCCGGGATGCGCTGTCCGAGACCTTGGTGCTGGCGGTTCCTGTTCGGCGCTCAGGCCACGGCGCGGGCCCACCCGGCGCCCAAGAAGAGTCACTCAAGTCAGCGGGGGCATGCCGGGGTGAGGCCTCTGGTTCAGCGGACGAACTTGTGGTGAGAACCGTCCGGCCAGGGCCGTTGCATCGTGCGAGCCCGACACCACCAGGCGCGCGTCAGAAGTCCAGTCCACACTGGTCACACGGTCACGGTGCATGCCGACGACCCCCCTTTCCTCGCAGGTGTCGGCATCCCACATACGCATCGACCTGTCGTAGGACCTGATCATCCCTGGAGGGATCGCAAAACCTCACCGGTAGCGTGCCCGACGCGATCCTGGAAGCGTTCAACGCACTGGAAGGATCACAATCCGATCATGTCATGCTGCGGCAGACGTGAGTGGCGAAACCGCGGTCTTCTCTGCCAGCAACGGTAGTAGTTACCTGAGAACCCATTCGGTGCTCGGACGCAGGGTGGGGTGAGGAACAGGCGTTAGCAGGACAGCGCCACTCGCGCCTGCCGGGAGGGAACATTGCCGCTACTCGGCAGCGACCTTCCTGATGAACGCGCTCCACTCAGCGGCGGTCAGCTCGATCCTGCCGGAATTGGGGGTGCTTGCTGTCACGCAACATCTGGGTGCCATTCGGAAGGTCACCGATCTCTACGCATTCACCCCCTCCGCTGTAGCTGGACGTTCTCCAGTGGGGCATTGGGCTGTTCACGTGACCCTGCTTTCTAGCGGGTACTCGCTCCGCAGTAGGGAGTTGATGAGGTCGCGAGTGGTGTCTGCCCCGAGTGCCGTATCGCGGACCGCTTGGTGGAGTGCGGCGGACTGAGTTGTGTCCTCGGGGGATTCGAGGAAGACCGAACCGGTGGCGTGCTCGATGTAGACGACCTCGCCGGAGGGCAGGCCATCGATGATGTCGGGGAAGCGCAGGTGCACGAAGCTTCCCTCGATTCCCGTGTGGGCTCCCGCTGAGAAGGGGAGTACGCGCAGCTCGACTGCGTCGTACTCGCTGACTTCCAAGAGATGGCTGAGCTGGCGGCGCACGATCTGAGGGTTGCCAACAGCGCGATGCAGGGCGGCTTCGTTGACGACCGCGGCACCAGCACAACGTCCTGCGGGGGCTGCGCCAGATCATGAAATCGGCCGGGCTCAACGCCTCAGAGTGGACCGCACGCGAACTGCGGCACACCTTCGTGTCGCTGCTGTCGGACCACGGTGTGGGGATCGAGGAGATCTCACTGCTGGTGGGCCATGACGGCACCGATACGACCGAGCGGGTCTACCGCCGGCAGCTGCGGCCGGTGCGCCGTTCGGCTGCGGGGCCGATGGAGGCGATCCTGCGAGGAGCCGGAACGTGAAAACCCTTCAACCCCACCCACAACCCCACCGGACGCGAAAAGGAGGACCCGAGAGCCTCGGATCCCCCTTCTGACCTGCGTCGGGACGGCGGGATTTGAACCCACGACCCCTTGACCCCCAGTCAAGTGCGCTACCAAACTGCGCTACGTCCCGCGGCGTTGCCGACGTGGGGACTCTACCGCATCGGCGGTGCAGAAGGGGAATCGGTGAGGCGAGCGCGGCGGGCGAAGCGGGCGATGAAGGCGCGCTGCGGCGGCGACTCCACCGCGTGCGGGATTCCCTGGGCGCGGATGTAGGCGACGGCGCCGGCGGGGGAGAGGCCGTCTTGCGCGGCGAGGCAGGCCAGGGCCGTGCCGGTCCGGCCTCGGCCGCCCCAGCAGGCGATCTCGACGCGGCCCCGGCGTGCGCGGCGCCGGGCTGCCGCGAGCGCCGCGGCCAGGTCGCGCGGGTCCGACGGGACCCAGAAGTCGGCCCACTGCACCCACCGCTGCTGCCAGGCTACCCGCGGCGGCGGTGCGCCCAGCAGGTAGACCCCGTACTCCGGCTCGGGCCCGTCCGGTGCCGGATCCCGCAGCCCCCGCGCCCGGACCAGCAGCCCCGACGGCAGCTGCAGCACACCGCGGGCCGCCGAGTCCCACCCCGTCGGCTCGTGCGTTCCCGGTGTCGGTTCCACGGTGCGCCTCCCACTCCCGGACGGATCTTGTGGCCATTCTGGCGGGAGGAATGCGTCGTGCACATCCTCGCCCCGGATTCGGGCACTCTCTGTTTGACTGCGCGCACAGCGGGTTAGGGCGGGGGAAGGTGCTCGCAGCACCGGTAGGAACACGGCAGGGGGGTATCCGTGGAAGCCGACATCACCGTGGTCGTCGACGGCCGCAGGAGGACCGCGACCGTCGACACCCGCACGACGCTGCTGGACGCCTTGCGCGACCGGCTCGGCGCCACCGCGCCGAAGAAGGGCTGCGACCACGGCCAGTGCGGCTCGTGCACCGTGCTCATCGACGGCCGCCGCGCCATCAGCTGCCTGCCGCTCGCAGTCGCCCATGACGGCGCCGAGGTCACCACGGCCGCCGGCCTGGCGCCGGAAGGGGAGCTGCACCCCGTCGCCCAGGCGTTCGTCGACCACGATGCGCTGCAGTGCGGGTTCTGCACGCCGGGCCAGGTCTGCTCGGCCGTAGGGATGCTCGACGAGCTCGCCCAGGGCCGCCCCAGCGCGGCCGGCAGCCCCACCGGGCCGGTGGAGCTCACCGACGACGAGATCCGCGAGCGCATGAGCGGCAACCTCTGCCGCTGCGGCGCCTACACCGGGATCGTCGCCGCGCTACGGGAGGCCGCGGAATGAAGCCGTTCGCCTACCGGCGCGCCGACGATGCGCCCTCTGCGGTCGCCGCCGTCGCCGGCGATGCGGGCGCGGTGTTCCTCGGTGCCGGAACCAACCTCGTCGACCACCTCAAACTCGGCATCACCGCGCCCGAAACACTGGTCGACGTCTCCCACCTGCCCGGCGGCGTGGAGCGCCTGCCCTCCGGCGGCCTGCGCTTGGGGCCAGCGCTCTCCAACGCCGACCTCGCCGCCCACCCCGACGTGCGCCGCGAGTACCCGGCGCTGGCCGCCGCGGTGCTCTCCGGCGCCTCCGGGCAGATCCGCAACCTGGCCACCACGGCCGGCAACCTGCTGCAGCGGACCCGCTGCGTCTACTTCCAAGACGCCTCCTCGCCCTGCAACAAGCGCCTGCCCGGCTCCGGCTGCCCCGCCCGCGGCGGCTATGAGCGCTACAACGCGGTCTTCGGCACCTCGGACCACTGCGTCGCCGCGCACCCCTCCGACATGGCGGTCGCCCTGGCCGCGCTGGACGCGCAGGTGCACCTGCTCGGCCCCGACGGCGAGCGCACCGTTCCCGTCGCCGGCCTCTACCGCGCGCCCGGAGCCGAGCCCGAGCGCGATACCGTCCTGCACCACGGCGAACTGATCACCGCCGTCGACCTCCCGCCGCTGCCGATCGCCGCCCGCTCCACCTACCGGAAGGTGCGCGAGCGCGCGTCCTTCGCCTTCGCCCTCGTCTCGGTCGCCGCGGCGCTGGCCACCGAGGACGGTGCGGTCACCGACGCCCGCATCGCCTTCGGCGGCCTGGCGCACGGCCCCCGGCGCGCGCATGCGGCCGAGGCGGCCCTGCGCGGTGCACCCGCGGATGAGGCGGCGTTCCGCGCCGCCGCCGAGGCAGAGCTGGCCGGAGCCCCGACCTCGCCCGGAACGGCCTTCAAACCGCCGATGGCCGCCGGGGCGCTGGTCGCCGCACTGCGGGAACTGGCCGGCGCAGGGGAGGACGCGCGATGACCCCGTCCATCGGCAGCCCGATCCCGCGCAGCGACGCTGTAGCCAAGGTCACCGGTGCAGCCCCCTACGCCGCCGACCACCCCGTGCCCGACCCGCTCCATGTGCACGTGGTCCAGGCCGCGATCGCCCGCGGCTCTGTCCGCGCCACCGACACTGCGGCGGCTGAAGCCGCAGCCGGTGTGCGCGCCGTCCTGACCCCGGAGAACGCGCCCCGCCTCGCAGACGGAGCCGAGCGGCGCCTCGCCGTCCTGCAGTCGGGCGAGGTCGCCTTCCGCGGCCAGATCGCGGCCGCCGTCGTCGCCGACACCGCGGAGCAGGCCCGCTGCGCCGCATCGCTGGTGCGCATCGACTACGACGAGCACCCCCACGACGTCGTGCTCGACGCCGACCGCGCCGACCTGTACCGGCCCGACGCCGTCAACGCCGGCGCCGAATCCGACACCGACACCGGTGACGTCGAAGCGGCGCTCGCGCAGGCCCCGGTCGCCATCGACCACACCTATTCCACGCCGTATGAGTTCAACAACCCGATGGAGCCGCACACCACGGTGGCGCTGTGGGAGACCGGCCCGGACCAGCTGACGCTGTACGACTCCACCCAGGGCCCGCACACCGTCCGCACCGTCATCGCCCCGGTCCTGGGCCTGGATCCCGCCAGCATCCGCGTCATCGCGCCGCACGTCGGCGGCGGATTCGGCAGCAAGGGCACCGCCCACCCCCACGTTGTCCTGGCCGCGCTCGCAGCGCGCGTGCACCCCGGCCGGTGGGTCCGGCTGGCGCTCACCCGCCAGCAGATGTTCTCCCTCGCCGGCTACCGGACGCCGACGCTGCAGCGGGTGCGCCTGGGCGCCGATGCGCAGGGACGGCTGCAGGCCGTGGCGCACGAGTCAGTCGAGCAGACCTCCACCGTCATGGAGTTCGCCGAGCAGACCGCGACCTGCACGCGCATGATGTACGCCGCTCCGCACCGCCGGACCCGGCACCGGCTCGCTGCCCTCGACGTGCCGGTGCCGTTCTGGATGCGCGCCCCGGGCGAGGCGCCGGGGATGTTCGCCCTGGAGTCGGCGATGGACGAACTGGCCCAGGCCTGCGGCATCGACCCGGTGGAGCTGCGGGTGCGGAACGACCCCGAGCGCGACCCCGAGAGCGGTCTGCCGTGGGCCGACCGGCGCCTGGTGGAGTGCCTGCGCGAGGGCGCGCGCCGGTTCGGGTGGGACCAGCGCGACCACCGGCCGGGGCCGCACCGCCGCGGCCGCCGGTTCACCGGTACCGGCGTCGCCGCGGCCGTCTACCCGCACCTGGCCATCCCGGGCTCGGCCGCCTTGGTCCGCCACGACGGCGAGGGCCGCTACACGGTCTCCATCGGCGCCGCCGACATCGGCACCGGAGCCCGCACCGCCCTCGCCCAGATCGCCGCCGACGCCCTGGAGCGCCCGCTGGGCGCGGTCCGCCTCCGGCTGGGCGACACCGACTTCCCCACGGCCAGCGTCGCGGGCGGCTCGTCCGGCACCACCTCGTGGGGGATGGCGATCACTGCGGCGGTGGCGGCGTTCCGCCGCAGGCACGGCACTTCGCCCGCGCCGGGCACGGAGGAGAAGGCCGCGGCCGAGAGCGGCCCGGACAAGGACCGCTACGCCATGTACTCCTTCGGCGCGCACTTCGCCGAGGTCCACGTCGACGCCGACACCGGCGAGATCCGCGTGCCCCGCCTGCTCGGGGTCTTCTCGGTCGGACGCGTCATCAACCCCCGCACGGTCCGCTCGCAGTTCATCGGCGGCATGACCATGGGCCTGTCTATGGCGCTGCACGAGCACGGCGCGCTGGACCCGCAACTCGGCCACGTCGTCAACCACGACCTCGCCGAGTACCACGTCGCCGCTAACGCCGACATCGGCTCCATCGACGCCTTCTGGCTCGACGGCCCCGACCCCCTCGCCGGCCCCACCGCCTCCCGCGGCGCCGGAGAGATCGGCATCGTCGGCGCCGCCGCCGCCATCGCCAACGCCGCATCCCACGCCACCGCCCGCCGCCCCCGCGCCCTGCCGATCACACCGGACTTCTTCCTGGGCGCGGGGTGAACGCCGAGCGGCATCGGTAGGTGCTGCAGCTGGGCCGCAGTCGCTTGCGCGGCTTCTGACCTGTCCTTTCCGTGGTAGCTGAAGTGCTTCAGAGTCCGGCCCCAAGACTCAGGGCGATGAGGCGGCCAGGTGGCGGCAATAGACTGGTCGCCCGACACGGAAAGGATTCCCCTCCTTGGTCACCGTCGCCATCCAGCCATCTTATGGAAACGCTGCAGCTCAGTACAACTGGACTCTGACGCTCGACAAGGAGGTGGATTTCTCTACGCCCGAGCGCGACGGGGCGCTCACCGACGAGCAGCGGAGGCTGCTCACTGACCTGCATCCGAACAAGCGGGCGAAGTTCTGGGGCACACCCAAGGTACAGGACCGCAACATGGCCAAGCTGCGTACCGGCGATATTGTGGTTTTCACGGGAAAAAAGAAGATGCGCGCAGTGGGCCGCATCGGCGTGATTATCGAGAATGCAGAGTTTGCCGATACGCTGTGGCGGCCGGACCCGGAAAAGGGGAGCTGGTGCAACGTCTACTCCCTTACGGCGTTCGAATGGATTGGTATCGGCTATGAAGCGGTGTGGGCCCTTCCCGGGTTCAAATCCAAAGACAATTTCATGGGAATGCGCGTACTATCCGACGAGCTGGGCCAGATCCTCCTCGAAGGGCTCGGTATCGAGGTCGGTTCGCCGGAGGAGCAGCTCCGCGACCTGATCGAGCAAGAGGAAAAGACAGCGGAACGCTTCCTGCAATCGGCCAAGGTAATCGACCCTGAGCGCGTCCGTACGCGCACCACCACCTACGAGAAGGCCGCTGGCGGCATCACCCTGCGCCGCGCGGAAGGGCTTCTTCTCGACGCCTACATGGGCACACTCCACGACGTACCTGCAAAGCGGACCAGCAGCTCGGCTGGCATCAGCGACCTCTACCTTCGGCGATCTGCGGAGGTGGAGTTGATCGAGGCCAAGAGCGGAAGCAGTCGCCAGTACGTGCGTGCGGCGCTGGCTCAGCTACTCGACTACGCCCCTCACGCGCCCGAACCTCCGGACCGGGTTTCGGCGCTTTTCCCAGATCGTCCGGACGACGGGCTGATCGCTTATCTCCACCGCTACGGTATCGATTGCATTTACCTGTCTGCGGGCGGCTCGTTCGAGCGGATTGAACCGCCCGAAGCCAACCGGGCGATGATCGTAAAATTCTGGCAGCCTGAGGGATAGTCCGATCGGAAGGCTTTGAAGCCTCCGGATTGACGCGGGGAAGAAATGCACTTAGGCGGCGCGGTGCGGGGAATCGCCCCGTGATCCTTCCTGCTGCTCCCATTGATGTGCGCAAGGAGAGGTGAATTGGGCTCGCACTGCCTATACCATGCATCTGCCAATGAACTCAATCGGGATATATCTGGTGATTTTCTCATCGGAAATATGGAGCGGGCGTTCCGGGATCACTACGGCTCAGCTCCGAGCCGGGGCGAAGTCGCATCATGGCGCAACAGCATCCCCACGGTCGTGGAGCTCCTGGTCGACGCAGGCTTGGGGGAGGTCCAGGTCCTGCTGGAGATGGCAACCCCGCTGACCGATATCCGTATGGACATGGTGCTGGTGGGATCGCACCCGCGCCACCAGGAGATCTCGGTGGTGGTCGTCGAGAACAAGCAGTGGTCGCGAGCCGTCCCCGTGCCCTACTCCGAACTCGTCAGCTTCACCAATCCGGCTGAGCTTCAGGTCGTGCACCCTGTGAACCAGGTCTGGGGCTACCGTCAGGTTCTCAACGACTTCATCCCCCTGCTGCGGGACACCGAGGTCTACTGCGTCGCGAACCTGCACAACGCCCCCGGCAGTGCCCTGCAGGAGATCCGGCCGAGCAGGCAGGGTCTCGCGGGAGTCGATGAGATGCGGGGCCATGCCCAGATGTATGGCCTCGACGAGCGCCCGCAGTTCCGACGCAGACTCGAGTCGGTACTGGCTGCCGAAGGAGCCGAGCAGTACGCACGAGACCTTCTCGAAGCCCCAGTAAAACCGACCGAGACGCTCATGTCCGTGGCCGGGAAAGGGCTCGGGCGGCGCACCCTCTTCACGCTTCTGGACGAGCAGAGGGCGGCCTACGATCATGTTCGGGCTCAGGTCGCGCAGTCCCGGAGCGGGGACTTCAAGGAGGTCGCGGTCATCGTGGGGGGCCCAGGAACCGGAAAAAGCGTCGTTGCCCTGGAACTAATGCGGACTCTCTACCAGGAGAGCGTCAGTACGGTACACGCCACGGGGAGCCGGTCATTTACGAATACCCTGAGAAGAGAGGTGGGAGAGCGCTCCGATCGTACGTTCGGCTACTTCAACGGGTATGCAACAAGCCCGCCGAACAGTGTTGACGTCCTCCTCGCCGACGAGGCGCACCGGATCCGCACCAAGCCGGGCGCCCCAGCCCACGACTCCGGGGCAATGTTTCAGGCCAAAGGCCTGATCCGGGCCGCTCGAGTTCCAGTGTTCTTCCTCGACGAGAACCAGCAGGTCCGTCCGAACGAGATCGGAGGACCCGATGTCATCGAGGCGGCCGCGCGTGATCTTGGCGTTGGTGTGCAGAGGATCGACCTACGCCGTCAGTTCCGTTGCAATGGATCACCGGAGTATCTGGAGTGGGTGGATCGGCTCATGGGATTCGTCCCGGAAGGGCCTGGACAGTGGTCTGCGCCCCAGTCATTTGACCTTCGCGTAGCAGAATCGCCCCAGCAGATGGAGGAATTCCTTCAGGGGAAGGCGCAGCAGGGGATGCGGGCTCGCATAGCTGCAGGCTACTGCTGGCCGTGGAGTCCTCCGAACAAGGACGGAACCCTGGTGGAAGAGGTGGTCATCGGAGATTGGCGGCGTCCCTGGAACGTGAAGCCGGACTATTCGGCGCCCGGCGCTCCGTCCTCCGACTACTGGGCGACCGACCCCCGCGGTGCAGGTCAGGTCGGATGCGTATACACGGCCCAAGGGTTCGAATACGACTACGCGGGCGTGATATTCGGGCCGGATCTTGTCTGGGGGCGCGACCGATGGATTTCCTGGATGGAGCGGAGCCACGATCCGGGTGCGAAGGCTCGCGGTCAGGCTGAGTTCCACCACCTCGTGCGCAACACCTACCGCGTTCTCGCGACGCGCGGCCTGCGGGGCGCGGTGTTCTATTCGGTCGACCCCGACACCAACTTCTTTTTCTCCCTCCTCGGGGTGCCTCAGGTGTGACCCACACGCCGGCCGCCTCAGCGGATCGCGGCGATGATGTGGTCGTCGGCGGTCTGCCAGAGCGGGGCGGCGGAGATGTAGCCGGCGGTGTGGAGGAGGCGGGTGTGGTCGGCGGTGGTGAGGGCGTTGGTGCCGTGGTGGTGGGCGGAGGCGGGGGAGAGGCGGGGGCGGAGAGGGCAGTGAGGCGGTCGGGCAGCGGCATGTGGTCGGCGTTGGCGAAGACGCCACCGGGTGCAGTGCGGGCCGCGAGCGCCGTGTACAGGGCGGCCAGGGAGTCGCGATCCATCCAGTGCAGCGCGGTGGAGGACACCGCGGCGTGGATCGTCCCGGGCAGCACGGTGATCCACTCCGGGTCGGCGAGGTCGGCCTGGATCCAGGTGGCGGTATCGCCATAGCGGGTGCGGGCGAGTGCGAGGAGCAGAGGGTCGGCGTCGACGCCGATGAAGACCGCGCCGGGAAGGCGTTGGGCCAGCCGCGCGGTCAGTGAGCCCGGGCCGCAGCCCAGGTCGACCAGGACGGGTGCGTCGGTGCCGTCCAGAGCGGCGGCGACCGCATCGCCAGGACGGCGAAGCGCTCTTCGCGGTCGGGGATGAACCCTCCTGCTGGGAGTCCCAGCGCTCGATCGGCGGGACAGTGCGACCGCGTCTTCGCCGACACCTCCCGCAACGGCACCCGCCGCTTCTGCTCCACCGCCTGCCAGAACCGGGCCAAGGCCGCGGCGTTCCGGGCCCGCAAGGCCGGCGCCGGCGGCTGATCCGCTCCACGGAGAAGACCAGCCGCCGGCGGTCAGGTTCACGGGGACCAGGCGTGCAGGCGCGGGACCCACCCGGGCACGTTGCGCCGGTACTGGGCGTAATCGTCGCCGAATTGCCGTGCCAGGGTCGGCTCTTCGTAGAAGCGCACGAAGGCCATGAACCCTGCGGTGACCGCGGCGGCGTAGAGCAGCATCCACACCGAGCCGAAGAGCAGCGCCTGCCCGATCAGCGCCGCCGCGATCGCCACATACATGGGGTTGCGGACCCGGCGGTTGGGGCCCTCGACGACCAGGTGCTCAGTGGGGGCCACCGGAGCCGGAACCCCGCGGGCGCGGACGAACTGGACGAAGGCGCTGACGAGGACTGCGACCCCGCCGGCGATCAGCAGTGCCCCCGGTGCCTGGGCTGCCCACCAGAACGGCAGCGGCTGATGGAACTGCCATCGGGTGATCAGCCAGGGCAGCAGGCCGACGACGGTACCGGGCGCGATGATGAAGAACAGGATGCTTCCGTAGGCAGCGGCGGATCGGGAGCGCATGGTGTGACTCCTCAGTGTTCATCGGGCGGGCGGGTCGGTGGCCACGGCCCGCAGGAACATTCGGGCGAACTCCTCGGCGGACGCCTCCAGGTCGGGCAGGGCGTCGCCGATCGCGGGTTCGAGTGTGGGGCGGAGCGCCAGGTGGAGCACGATCGGCGCGATGAGCGCCTGGATCAGCAGCGGTAGCGGGATAGGGCGGATCCGGCCCGCTGCGACGTGCGGGAGCAGGATGCGGCCGAATGCCTGGAAGAGCTGCGGGAAGGAGCTCTTCGACATCTGTGCGATCGGAGTGTTCGGACGGGCTGTCACCTCGGCGAGCAGCCCGGGGAGGACGCTGGGGTCCTGGCGGAAGGCGGCGATGACCGCCCGGTGCAGCGCGTGGACGGCGGACTCCAGGTCGGCCGGGGGATCGGCGGCCAGCCGCTCGACGGCGGGCAGCGGCCCATAGCGCTCGAACACCGCCGCGAGGAGTCCGTCGCGCCCGCCGAATGCGGTGTGCAGGCTGGGGACGGAGCACTGCGCGTCGGCGGCGACGGCATCCAGCGTCAGATCGCCGATGCCTTCCCGGGCGATGACCCGCGCCGCCGCGCTGACCGCTCGCTCGCGGACCGGCGGCCGACCGCCCGGGTCGATGCCGGATCGCCGTACCGCCGCGTCCAGTGCGGCGCGCGAGCCGCCCAGGCGTCGCAGAAGGGTGCTCCGGGAGATTCCGGCGGCCTCCGCGATCGCGGGCAGCGGTACGGCGGCAACGTCCTGGTTGCGGGTGCGGGCGGCCCGGACGGCGGCGTCGACCAGATCCTCGATCATGGAACTGAACCTATGATAGATAGGGAATCGTTTCAAGTGTCAGGACAAGTATTGTTCCAGTGCGCTGGCTGGGACGGAGTCCGGACACCGCTCACTCCCAGGCGCCCGCAGGGAGCAGTGCCGCAGTGCCCCGGTGGCGGCCCGCGCCGCCCTGGTAGCCTCGCCGCTGCTTGGCCCCTGCGGACACCGGGAGGAAACGTGCGCGTCGAACCTGGGGAGACCGGCCCAAGCGGCCGGGCTGCCTTTGCCGAGCGGTACCTGGAGGACTACCCGGTCGGCGAGGTGACCGAGTTCGGCGGGGAGTTCGCCGTCAGTGCCGACGACATCGTCTCCTACGCCCAGCGCTACGACCCCCAGTACTTCCACCTGGATGCCGAGGCGGCCGCGGAGGGCCCGTTCGGCGGGCTCGTGGCCAGCGGGTGGCAGACCGCCGGCGCCATGATGCGGCTCTACGTCGACCAGTACCTCTCGCAGCAGGCCAGCAGGGGCGGCCCCGGCATCGACGAGCTGCGGTGGACCGCGCCGGTCCGCCCCGGCGACCGGCTGCGGCTGCGCACCGAGGTCGTGGAGGCGCGCCCCTCCTCCGCCAAGCCCGACCGCGGCCTGCTGCGCACCCGCGTCCAGCTGCACAATCAGGACGGCACCAAGGTCTTCGACGCTGTCTGCATGAACATCATGCGCACGCGGCCCCGCAACTGAAGCCGCGGCGGCTCCGCGCCTGCGCCCTGACCCCCACCGGCCAGCGCAGCCATCGGACAGCGGTGCGCCCCGGCAGCCAGCGGCTGCCGGGGCGCACCGCGCCGCAGACCCTGCGCCTCAGTCCTGGCGGGCAATGGCGCCGATGATGCGGGGGCGCAGTTCGGCGGCGCGGATCACGGCGTCCACCGAGCCGACCTCGACGGCCCGGCGGATGTCGTGCACCTGGTCGAACTCGGCGGCGACCTCGCCCAGCTTCTCGGCGCGCACCGACGAGCGCACGCCGTCCAGCTCGGCGGCGAGCTCGGCCCGCTCCGCGCCCGACGCCGCGGCCACCTGCGCCTCCAACTCCTGCACCCGGGCATCGGCCGCGGTGCGGGAGTCCACCTCGCCGGAGAACACCACGGCGGCCGCCGGGGCACCGCCCAGCACCGACGCGAACGACCCGTCCACCGCCAGCACCGTCATCTGCGGGTTGAGCGCCTTGGAGAACACCACGAACGCGCCGCCGTGGTACCGCGAGATCACGCAGAACACGATGGGGCCGCGGAAGTTCACGATGGCGCGGCCGATCTCCGCGCCGTACTCCAGCTGCAGCTTGCGCATCGACTCCGGTGAGCCGTCGAAGCCCGACAGGTTCGCCAGCACCACCAGCGGCCGGTTGCCGCTGGCCGCGTTGATCGCCCGCGCCGCCTTCTTCGACGACCGCGGGAACAGGGTGCCCGCGGTGTAGGAGCCGGGGCCGTCGGTGGGCGGGAAGCCATGCCGCGCCACCGGCTGCGACTCGATGCCCAGCAGGCACACCGGCGTACCGCCGAGGTGGACGTCCTGCACGACGGCCGTCTCGGCGTCGGCCATCCCCGCCCAGCGCTCCAGCACCGGATGGTCCTGGTCGGACAGTGCGCGCATCACGGTGCGGATGTCGAAGGGCTTCTTGCGGTCCGGGTTGGCCGCGGGCGAGAAGATCTCGCCCACGGTGGCGAAGTCGCTGCCCTCGGCCTGGTGCGGGTAGGGGGAGACGTCGCGGTCGTGCGGGTCGGCGGTGGGCGCGGTCCGCGGTGCCGACTCGCCCGGGGCGACGTAGGAGTGCTCGTAGTGGGCCATCAGCACATCGCGCGCGCCGGCCAGGTCGGGCGCCCAGTACTGCGCCTGCCCGTTGGGGCCCATCACCCGGTCGTAGCCGCCGATGCCGACGTTGTCCTCGGCCGAGACGCCCCCGGAGAAGTCCAGCGACTGCTTGCCGGTGAGGACCATGGCCGAGTCCGGCGTCATCACCAGGATGCCCTTGGTGTGCATGAGCATCGTGGCTTCGGCGTTCCAGTAGGGCTGGGCGCCGACGTTGATCCCGGCCACGACGATGTTGATCTCGCCGCCGTCCTGGGTGAACTCCACGATCCGCTTCAGCGCGGCCGCCACCCAGTCCATGTTCTCGGTGCCCGACTCCATCGAGATCCGGGCGCCGGCCGAGAGCGCGTACCACTCCAGCGGAACCTGCATCTGCTCGGCCAGGTCGAGGGCGGCGATGACGCGGCGGCACTCCGCCTCCGACAGCGCGCCCAGCGCCTTCGTGGGGTCGCCCAGCAGCACGACGCGGGTGACGCCCTGCGGATGCCGCTCGGTCGCCGTGGAGACCACGCCGGCCACGATGGCCGCCGTGTTGCGCCCCTTCGGCCGCTCGACCGGCGCCAGGGCGCCGGCCCCGTCCAGGTCGTACTCGGTGAAGTCGCCCAGCAGGCCGGTCAGCTCGTAGGGGTAGACGGTGTTGCGGCGCGCGGCGCGCAGCACCTTCTGCCGGTAGGCGTCGACCGGCTCCACCGTGTCGGTCGCGGGCGGGCCGACGGCGATCTCGGCCGCGCCGGTCGCGTCGAAGCCGATCCGGGCGGAGATCTCGGTGGCCGCGCCGGTGACCGGGTCGCGCTGGCGGCCGATGAAGAGGATCTCCTCCAGGCCGGCGCCCTTGACCGTGGGCAGCACCCGGTCGGCGAGCATCTGCAGCTCCGGCCGGCTGATGTCGCTGGTGGGCCAGACGTAGAGCACGATCCGGTTGGTGGCGACCCGCTTGCGGGACGGCCGCTGGGCGTGTGCGCGCCGGACGGCGTCCAGGCAGGCGGCCAGCGTGTACTCCGCGGTGGGCAGCGAGACCAGCCGGCCGTCCTGCTCGCGCAGCTCGGTGAGGTCGCGCACCTGCGCCATCGCGAGGAGCCGGTCGTCGTCGGCGTTGTCCCGGGCGACGCAGCGGAACAGGTACACCTCCTCGTCGGCCGAGGGAAGCCGCGTCAGGTCGAACCGGTTGAACCGCTCCAGCTGCATCCGCTGCGCGATGGTGGGGTGCAGGCCGCGGAAGAGCCGCTGCTCAGCCATCCCCTCCCCGGCCGGCCGGAAGGTGAAGTGGTGGTGCATGACGGCGCCGCCGCGGCCGGCCACGGTCGCGGTGATCCGCTCCACGCCCGCCGGCATCGGATGCGCGTCGACCGCCTCCTGCAGCGCGCTGGCGAGGGCGTCGGTGTCCTCGGGCTGGCCCTCCCAGGACAGGTAGATGTCGGCGTCGACCGAGGGCGCGCCGGCAGCGAGTCCGGCGAGCCCGTCCAGCGCGGCGCCGAGGCCGTCGAAGCCCACAGCCGCGGTGACCACCCGCGACTCCGCCCGCTCGGCGACCACGAACGTGCAGCCGCCGGCGGCGTGCACGCCGATGCTGCGGATCGCCCGGTTGCCGTAGTAGCGGCGGGTGAGCACCTCCAGCAGCGCCGTGTCGTCCCGGTCGCCGCGCACGATGCGCTGCCCCAGCACCCGCACGAGCGGCTCGGTGCTGCGCACCATCTCGGCGATGCGCTCGGAGCGGTCCGCGGCGTCGGGGTGGGCGTCCAAGTGGCGCAGGTGCCGGCGCACGTCGGCGTAGACGCGGGCGCGGGCGCGGCGCAGCGTGGGCTGGCCGAACCAGGCGAAGACGACGCCGCGCGCGAGGTCGGCCACCGCCGGGAAGTTCACCTGGGCGGCCGCGACCAGCCGCTCCAAGGCGAGGCCGGCCGGCTCGCGCAGGGTGGAGTCGGGCGGGCTGTCAGTGAGCCAGGTGCGCAGCAGCGCCGCGACGGAGGCCGCATGCGCCGGCAGGTCCTGCTGGGCCAGGAAGACGCGGAAGACCGCACCCTCCAGCTGCTCGGTGCGCTCCAGGTCGGTGACGCCGTAGTGGGCGAGCACGGTGGCCAGCCGGTCCTGGAAGGCGGTGGGCAGGCCGCCCCGCTCGGCGTCGAGGCTCTGCAGGTAGGTGTGGAAGTACTCGCGCGCCGACTGGACCCGGCCGGCGGAGGCGTCCTCGCTGGCGGGCCGGTTCTGGGTGAGCGCGGCCATGTCGGCGAAGACGCTGATCAGCGCCAGCTCCTCGGCCAGCGGCGGCCGGGCCGCGCTGCGCCGCGCGGCCAGGTAGTCCTGCAGGACGCGGCCGTCGGCACCGGGCTCGCCGTCGAAGCCGAGCAGCAGGGCGCGCAGGTCCTCGCCGCAGCGGGCCAGCCGGTCGCCGGAGCCGGGCTCGGCCGCCGCCGGCAGGTCGATGTCGACCGGGGCCGGCGCCGCTCCGGCACCGGCGTCGCCCGTGTCGCCCAGCGGCTCCAGCCGCAGCAGCGGCGCGTTGGCCTCGACCTGGCTGCCCACGGCGACCGAGCATTCGGTGAGCCGTGCGGCGAAGGGGGCGCGCAGCACCGTCTCCATCTTCATGCTCTCCAGCACGAGGACGGGGGCGTCGGCCTCGACCTCGTCGCCGACCTGCAGCGGCGTGGCCACCACCAGTGCCGGAGTGGGGGCGCGCAGCACGCCGCCCTCGTCGTGGCCGACGCGGTGGGTGACTCCGTCGACCTCGACGAGGTGGATGGGGCCGTGGGTGTCCGACAGCAGCCGGAACCGCTCGCCGTTGACGGTGATCCGGCCGGTGTGCCGGTCGAACCGCTCGATCTCCACGTCGGCGGTGCGCTCCTCTCCGCCGCCGGCGGAGATGCCTGCGCGGAAGCGCTGCGCACCGGTGCGGGCGACCCGCACCCGGTAGCCGGCACCGCGCAGCTTGAGGTCCATCGGGCGGCTGCTGTCCAGGCTGGCCTGCGGGCGGCCGCCGAATGCGGTGGTGAACAGGCGGCGCCGCGCGATGTCCTCGGCCTCTTCGTAGGCCTCGATGGCGGCCGCGGCCAGCGCGGCACCGGAGTGGCGGTCGGTGGTCAGCCCGCCCTCGGCGCGCACCCGGTCGATCCAGCCGGTGTCGGCGGTGGCGCCCACCACCTCGGGCCGGTCCAGCAGGTCCAGCACGAAGCTCTTGTTGGTGGCCCCGCCCTCGATGACGACCGTGGTCTTGGCCATGGCGCGGCGCAGCCGGCCCAGGGCCTCCTCGCGGTCGCTGCCGTGGGCGATGATCTTGGCGATCATCGAGTCGAAGTCGGAGGGGATCGAATCGCCCTCCTCGACGCCGGTGTCCACCCGGATTCCGGGCCCGGTCGGCAGGTCGAGGCGGGAGATGCGGCCGGGGGAGGGGGCGAAGTCGCGGTCGGGGTCCTCGGCGTTGAGCCGGGCTTCCACAGCGTGGCCGCGCTCGGCGGGCGGCGCGCCTTCCAGCCGCCCGCCGGAGGCGACGTGCAGCTGCGCCTTGACCAGGTCGGTGCCGGTGGTGGACTCGGTGATCGGGTGCTCGACCTGGAGGCGGGTGTTGACTTCGAGGAAGGCGAACAGCTTCTCGCCGGGGTGGTAGAGGAACTCCACGGTGGCGGCGCCGCGGTAGCCGACGGCGACGGCCAGCCGCTCGGCCGAGCCCTTGAGCTCGGCGACCTGGGCAGCATCGAGGACCGGCGACGCCGACTCCTCGATGATCTTCTGATTGCGCCGCTGCACCGAGCAGTCGCGCACGCCCAGCGCCCACGCGGTGCCCTGGCCGTCGGCGATGACCTGCACCTCGACGTGCCGGGCGCCGGTGACCAGGCGCTCCAGGAAGACGGTGCCGCTGCCGAAGGCGCGCGCGGCCTCCTCAGCGGTGCGGTCATAGGCGCCGGCGAGCTCGTCCTTGCCGGTGATGACGCGGATGCCGCGCCCGCCGCCGCCCGCGGCGGCCTTGAGCATCAGCGGATAGCCGATGCGCTCGGCCGCGGCCAGCGCGTCCTCCAGGCTCTCCACGGCGCCGCGGCTCCACGGCGCGACCGGCACGCCGACCTCCTCGGCCAGCAGCTTGGCGCCGATCTTGTCGCCCAGCCGGCGCATGGCCTCGGGGTCGGGCCCGATGAAGGCAATGCCGAGGTCGCGGCAGAGCTCGGCGAACGCGGGGTCCTCGGCCACGAAGCCCCAGCCGACCCACGCCGCGTCGGCACCGGTGGCGGTCAGCGCCGTCTCCAGCGCCTTCAGGTCGAGGTAGGGCCGCGCCGAGGCGGGCCCCAGGTCGTAGGCGATGTCGGCCTCGCGCACGAACGCGGCCCGGCGGTCGGCGTCGGTGTACAGGGCCACGGTCTCCACGCGGCTCCCGGTCTCCGCCGCGAGATCGCGGACGGCATGGATGAGCCGCATGGCGGCCTCACCGCGGTTGACGATGGCGATACGACTGAACACCGACCGAGCCCTCCTGAACGTCGAACGGCCCGCCCCCCGGCGGACCTCTCCGGACTTCACCTTTCCGCGTCCCCCACCCCCCGCGCCATGCCGGACCCACCGAAGGCCGCCCACCCCGCCTTGTGGAAACCACACAAAGGCCCCGGAGCCGCCCTGCCGTGCCCGAGTTGCAGATGGTGTTTCCACCGATACTCTCGGTGGCCAAGCGTGGTGTGCGGTCGGGTGAACAAGTGCCTCTCGCCGCGAGTAGCCGACCATGGCATGCTCACGTCATGGCTCAAAAGAATGATTACCAACGCCGTTTTGGTGAGATCCCCAATCAGCCTGTGGGAACGGTGTACAAATTGAGGGAATCGGTGAAGGCGGCCGGTCTCCACGGGCACCTGCGGGCCGGGATCTCGGGAACCCCGCATGAGGGGGCGGACGCCATCGTTCTGAGTGGAGGCTACGAGGACGACGGTGATGACGGCGACGTCATCACATACACGGGCCAGGGTGGGCGTGATCCCCGCACTAAGAAGCAGATTGAGGACCAGGATTTCGCTGTTTCTGGAAATGCCGCGCTGATTAAAAGTCAGCAGGAGGGCCTTCCCGTTCGGGTGATTCGCCAAATTAAGCCGAAGCCCGATCCGTGGTATCGCTACGATGGTCTCTATTGGGTTTCGGATAGTTGGTACAAGCGCAGAAGTGACGGATTTCGTGTCTGTCAGTTCCTCCTTGAGGCCGAGAATCCGAACACTCCGGTGGGCTCCGGTGTGCAAGGGAGTGTGGGTGACGCAGGGGGTGTGGATGCCGCTGTGGGGACTTCTGCGCAGGCCGCTTCCGACGGGGGCTCGCCCAGTTGGGCCGTGCGCCGAATAATTAAATTCGTCCGGGATCCTGCGGTAGTGCGTCGCGTGAAAAGCTGGTACGAAAATCACTGTCAGGTGTGCGGTGAGGTGATCATGCTCCCCAATGGCGGGTTTAGTAATGGGGCGCATATTCGACCACTGAGTCGACCGCATAACGGTCCAGATGATGAGAGTAATATGCTCTGCCTCTGCCCCAACGATCATCAGAGGTTTGATTTTATGGCGATTTACATCACGGATGACATGCGGGTGGTGGATGCGCTCAATGGTGGAGTAGTTATATCCCAGCTGCGCGTGGATCGCCGCCATTACATTAACCTTGACCATGTGCGATATCACCGACGTTCCATCGTGGGGATGGCGCAGTAGGGCGGAGCAGGGAAGGCCGAGGTGCTTCGGAGGCCCGTGTGGCCGCGGGGAGAGGGTGCCCCTACTGGGGAGCGGGAGCATCTCGGGGTCATCTCAGGGTTCGCATGTGGAACAACAAGGGCACGGCGAGGCGTTGTCTCCGAGCGGAGGCTGTCCCGATGGGGGACGGGAGGGGAGCAGGAGTGGACCAGCGTGAGATCGGAGCGGCGGCTGGCAGCGGCGTGCCGTCAGCGCCGCAGCCGCGGGAAGCGCAGCTCGACGCGACCGTGCCCGAACTGACCGCCAACCTCGCCACGCGAGGCGGCGCGGCGATCGTGGCCCTGCGCGGAGAGATCGACCTCGGGTCCCAGGAGTCGTTCCGGACCGCGCTCGAGGCGGCGCTCGCGCAAGCGCCCAACCGCCTGGTGCTCGACTTCACCGAGGTCCGCTTCATCGACTCCAGCGGACTCCAGGTCCTCATTTCTGCCCACGAGACCGCCTCGGCTGCCGGAATCGGCATCGCCGTGGCTGCGCCGTCGCGCCACATCGCCAAGGTCTTGCACGTCACCTCGCTGGACCGGCGGGTTGCGGTGTGGGACAGCGTCGACCGCGCGCTGGGGAGGGACACGCTGGAGCGGTGAATGCTGATGCTGTGACCCTCTGCCCAGGTGGCAGGGGGTCTTTTTTGTGGGGAACCTCCTGGGGTGCCGGGTGTAAGGGGTCCGTAAGGCGGGTGGGGCACAGTGGCGGCGTTGGTTACGGAGCGTCGCCGCTGGGGTGCGGGGAGAGGGAGTGGCCATGTTCGGAGGAGTGGGGCGGGCGAGGGGATTAGCGGCGGCGGGGGCCGCCGCTGTGCTGGTGGCGGGGGCGGTGGGGGCAGCGTCCGCCGATGCCGGCGGCGACGCGCTGCAGGCCACTGAAGCGACGTTCAACGAGCCCGGTGGGGACGCGAATGGCACGGAGATCATCACCGAGCTCGAGGAGCTGATCGACGGAGCCGAGGACGGCTCGACGATCCGGGTGGCCCAGTACCGGCTGCGGGATCACGAGATCACCTCCGCGCTGGAGCGCGCCGCGGTGGACCGCGGCGTGCAGGTGCAGGTCCTCGTCGACCACGGCACCCGCAAGGACGGCGAGGACGACGACTTCGCCCGGCTGGAGGCCGCGCTGGCCGACGACGGCGACGACGCGACCTGGGTCAAGATCTGCGACGACGGCCCCCCGGGAGGGGAGCGGGCCGGCTGCAACGGCAGCAATGCCATGCACAACAAGTTCTTCCTGTTCTCGGAGACATCGGGCGCCACCGAGGTGCTGTCCACCGGCTCCTACAACCACAGCGGCACTGGCGTGGGCGGGACCGGCGGCTGGAACAGCCTCTACACGACCAGCGGCAACAGCGGCCTGTATGAGCGCTACGGCGCCTACTTCGGCGACCTTGAA
Source organism: Nocardiopsis coralliicola (assembly GCF_054779695.1). Lineage (NCBI taxonomy): Bacteria > Bacillati > Actinomycetota > Actinomycetes > Streptosporangiales > Nocardiopsidaceae > Nocardiopsis > Nocardiopsis coralliicola. Next base: position 446,064 of record NZ_BAAGXT010000001.1, read on the forward strand.
GGCGTGGCCGACGGTGAGCAGCCCCCCGACGGCGACTACTACGGCTCCAACCCTCCGGAGATCTACGGGGACACCAAGGCCTACTTCTATCCGCGTGCCGACGGAGAGGGCCGGGACACCTACCTGAACAGCCTCAACGAGGTCGACTGCGCGGCGCAGTCCACCACGGTCCGGGTTGACATGTGGTCCTTCACCCGCGCGCCGATCGGGCAGAAGCTGCGCGATCTCGCCGAAGAGGGCTGCACGGTGGACGTCGTGGCCACCCGAATCCGCAAGGGCGCCTGCAACGCGATGACCAGCGGCGGACTTCCCGAGGGCCTGTCGATCCGCGGCTTCACCAACCAGGACGCGGGCACCCACCAGAAGAACCTGCTGATCGACGGCCACTACCTCGAGGACGGCGCCAAGGCCGTCTTCACCGGCAGCCACAACTGGAACAGCCTCTCCTGGCAGAACAACGACGAGAACGTGCTGCGCATCCTGGGCAACACCGCGGTCCACGATCAGTTCGCCGGCAACTTCGCCAAGGTGCAGGAGGCCGCCGACATCAACGTCGCACGCCAATCCGACTGCCCGAAGGTGCTGCCCGACGAGGACGGAGCGGCCGCCGACGACAGCTGATCGCGCGCAGTCCGCGCCGATGTCCGGGGTGCCCGCCGCGGCGGGCACCCCGCGTTGTGTCCCTGGACTGCCGGAGAAACCCGCTCTGAATCTACGCCGTAAAGGTGCGGCTTGGCTTCCGCCACACAAGACCGTCCCCGGGGTGTGGTTTGCTCCTGCCATGGGTGTTGAAATTGCGGGGTTCCTGCGGCTGGTGGGAAAGCTTCCGGGGGTGAAGCAGCGGGAGTTGGACCGCTACACCGTGCTGGAGACGGGCGGGCGGACGTTCGGGTACCTCTGGCCGCGGACGGCGACGGTGGGGCTCAAGCAGACGCTTTCGGAGCAGGCGGCGCTGGTCGCCGAGCGGCCCGAGGTGTTCGAGGTGCAGTTCACCACCGCGTCGTTCGGGTGGGTGGTGGTGTACCTGGACGGCATCGAGCTGGACGAGCTGGGCGAGCTGGTCGTCGAAGCGTGGCGGCTGACCGCGCCCGCCGAACTGGCCGACAGCGCGCCGAATCCGGGGGAGCTCACCTCCTGACGGACGCGGGGCGCAGTGCGGCCGCGGCCGGCGGGGCAGCGGGGTGCGCAGCACCCGCAGAATGCGCCGGGGCGGAGCCCCCCGCGGTTCAGATGACGTCCGTCATTGTCGGCCGGTGACTGGCGTGACTGCCGGTCGGACCCCGCCTCCGGCCAGGATGAGGGCAGCGCAGGAGAGAGCACCTGCCCCGGCCGTCCCCTCCGGTCGGAGACTGACTTACACCGCCACCACCGGAGGTTCCCCCGATGAACGGATTCACCGAATGGATCGCCGGCGCGATCGAGGGGGCGCACTGGGCCATCCAGTTCGCCGCGGTCTTCGCCGTCGGCACCATCCCCTTCCTGGAGAGCTACGTCGGCGCGGCTCTCGGTGTCGTGGTCGCGATGCCCTGGCCGGTGGCGCTCTTCGGCGCGGTGGCCGGAACGCTGGCCGCGGTGGCGCTCGCCGTGGCCCTCGCCGGGCGGGCCCGCCGCACCTGGTCCCGCGGCCGCGAGCCCAGCCCCCGCCAGCAGAAGATCATCGCCCGGGTGGAGAAGTGGGGAATCCCGGCCGCCAGCCTGCTGGCGCCGACCCTGTTCGCCATCTCGCTCACCTCGTTCGCCATGGTCGCCGCCGGCCTCAACAGCCGCACCGTGCTGATCTGGAACGGGGTGTCCGCCCTGGTCTGGGGTGCAGCGACGATGGGCCTCGTCGGCACGGCGCTGGGCACGCTGGCCTAGCCGGCCCGGATCCGCGCCTTCCGCCGGCGCGGAGGGAACGGCGCGCGGCGGGCCGGGACCGGTCCGGGACGTGCCGCGCGCCGGGGGACCGGTCCCGACGACCGGGGCACTGGAGGCGGACGGCTTCGGCGGGTGCGGCGGTGCGCGGCGGCAGCGCCGCCTGAACCGCGAAGCGCAGAGCCCGCCGCAGCCGGGCCCTGCCCGCCGCGGCCGCCGCGGATCAGCGGCCGGCACCGGATCGGTCACCACCAGCTGAAGAGGGCCCAGACGAGTAGGGGGCCGACCGCGACGGACACCAGGCCGTAGAGCAGCAGCTGGCGGAAGAGCGCCGGCCGGGTCTCCTCCGGTGCCGCTCCGAGGATCAGCCCCCCGGTGATACCGAGCGGATTGATGTCGACCACAACCGAGGACAGCGCCACCGTGAGCACAGCGCCGACGGGTGAGGCCCCCGCCTCCACGACCGCCGGCAGAAGCGGCATGGCCGTCACGAAGACCGCGATCGAACTCGCCGCGAACGAGGTGATGCCGGCGATGTAGCAGAGCAGGAGCAGGGTGAGCGCCGCCGAACCCTCGATCGTGAGCAGGTCGCTGATGCGCTCGAACGCGCCGAGATCCTGCATCACGCCGATGTAGGTGAGCAGCCCCCCGATCAGCAGGACGATGCCCCAGGGCATCCGGGCCACTGCGGGCGCGGGGTCGATCCGAAGGATCAGCAGCTGCAGGCAGGCGGCAGTGACACCGAGATAGCCGATGTTCATGTCGAAACCCACCGACAGGACGAGAACGGCCGCCATGCCGCCGAGGGTCACCGACAGGACCACCCGGTTGGGGGCCTCGGCGCGCTCCGCCCCGGCCGGGGCGCCCCCTGGCCCACCCGCCGGGTTCCCTCCGGAATCACCCGCCAGCACCAGACTTCCCGCTGCCGGCAGCGCATTGCGGACGCAGGCCGCGGCCAGCGCGCCGGTGCAGACGATGATGCCGGCGAGCATGGAGCCGGCCAGCAGGAGGACCGGAGCATGATCGGGCAGGCCGAGCCCGAGCGAGGCGTCCTGCTGCCGAGCCGTCACGCCGTACACGGCCAGGGGCGACAGCAGGCCGCTGAGGATGCCCATGATGCCGAGAACAGCCATCATCAGCGGCGGCAGGCCGTAGCGCGCCGACAGCCCCAGGGCGATGGGCGCGACGATCGCCGTGGCCGCGGCAGGGAGCGTTCCGAAAGCTGCCAGGAGCGCGCCGGCGACGAACGGGACCAGGGCGACCAGCACGGCCTTTCCCCTGACGAGCCGCAGCAGTCCGTCCAGCAGCCAGTCGAGCGTGCCGTTGATCTTGGCGACGGCGAACAGGGCGGTCACGCCGACGATCAGGATGAAGAAGTCCGCCGGGAAGAAGCCGGTGACGGCATCGGGCGGAACCCCGGCGGCGAGGCCGATCAGAAAGGCCGCCGCGAAGGCGCCCAGCCCGAGGTTGAAGCCGCGCAGGGCGGTGGCTGCGAACAGCAGGAGCAAGAGGACGATGGAGACGTCGGCGAGGGGCATGGGGGGTCCTTGTCGCTCAGATGACGCCGCGTTCGCGGAGATCGTCGATCTCGTGCTGGGCCAGTCCGAGCAGGTCGCCGAGGACCTCTGCGGTGTGCTCGCCCAGCGCCGGCGCCGGAGGGTCGATGGTTCCGGCGAAGCCGGAGAACCGTCCGGCCGGCGCCTGCACCAGTTGCCGGCGCCCGTCGGCGTCTTCGAGCTCGACGATCGAGCCGCGATCCCGGATGTGCGGATCGGTACACACCTGCTCCGCCGAATTCACCGGCCCCGCAGCGATGCCGGCGGCGTCCAGCCGTGCCAGGAGCGGTTCGAGGTCGTGGCCGCCGACGAACTCCGCGACCCGGGCCTCGATCTCGGCGCGGTGCGCGACCCGGTCGGCCATCGAGGAGTGGACCTCGAGGTCGCGGGCGGCCATCACGCCGACGAGCCGTTCCCACATCCGGTCGGTTGACGCGGGGATGCTGACCCAGCAGTCGTCGCGGGTCCGGTACAGGTTGTTGGGACTGACGTGCGGATTCCGGTTGCCTTGGCGCATGGCGCTGTGCCCGGTCGCGCTGTAGTCGGCGATGAAGTCCTCCATCATCCGGAGCAGGGGCTCGTACAGCGGGATGTCGGCGAGCTGCGCCTTTCCGGTCAGGTCGCGTTGGCGCAGAGCGAGCAGGGCCGCGAAGGCCGCGTAGATCCCGGTCACGCCGTCGGCGACCGGGTAGCCCGCGAAGGTCGGCGGGCCGTCCGGGGTGCCGGTCCGGTGGGTCAGTCCCGCGAACCCCTCGGCGACGCGGGCGAACCCCGGGCGGTCCGCGTAGGGCCCCGTCCGGCCGAAGGCGCTGACGTGCACCATGACCAGGTCCGGGCGGTAGGCGCACAGGTCGTCGAAGTCGATGCCGAACCGGCGCAGGGTGGCGGGGCGGAAGTTGGTGACGACGAGGTCGGCTTCCCGTGCCAGGCGGCCGACGATTCCTGCGGCGCCGGGGCGGTGCAGATCCAGCGTGACGCTGCGCTTGGTCCGCCCGAGGAGGGCCCAGCTCGCTGAAGTCCCACCGTCCAGCGGCGGGTAGCCGCGGGCGGGGTCTCCGGTCCCCGGCTGCTCGACCTTGATGACATCGGCACCGAACTCGCCGAGGAGCGTCGCTGCCAGCGGGCCGGCCAGGATGGTGGACACATCGAGGACGGTGACCCCCGCGAGCGGTGGGGATGGCATCAGCGGTTTCCTTTCACGCGGCGAGTGGCCCAGGGCACAGTGCCCATGGGCCGATGATGGAGGGCGGCTGCACCTGCACGGAAGATCGCAAACCCTTGGATGGGTGATAGGAAATCCCTTTAGGGTGGCGGGATGAGGGTCGAGCGTGCGCGGTACTTTCTGGCGGCCGTCGAGACCGGGTCCCTGCGGGCCGCGGCGGCGCGGTGCGGAGTCAGCCAGCCGACACACGGGCAGCAGGTCTCCCTGCTCGAAGAGGAGCTCGACGTGGTCCTGCTGACCCGCAGCCGGAACGGGGTGCGCCCCACGGCTGCCGGTCAGGCGATGATCGAACCCCTTTCCCGCCTGGTGGCGGCGGAGGACGCCGTCCGCGCAGCCGCCGCGGACTCGGGCGGCGCCTATCAGGGAAAGGTGGCGATCGGTGCGATATCCGTCGTCGCTGAGACCCTCGTGGCTCCCGTCGTGGCCCGGTTGCGTGCCGACCACGCCAACCTGCGCTTCAGCGTCGCCGAAATCTCCTCGGGCGAGATCGAGGAGCGAGTGCGCGACGGGGCGCTGGACTTCGGGGTGATCTCGACCCCCGCTGCGGCCGCCGCCGGAGGGGTGCGCAGGGCACCGCTGCTCACTGCCCCCCTGGGCGCGGTCGTGCGGATGGACCACCTGCTCGCCCAGCGCGACGAACTCACCTGGCAGGACCTCGCGGCATGGCCGATCGTCACCATGCGCTCGGGGACCGTGATGTGGGAGCGGCTGCACGAGAACGTCGCCGACCCCGACGTGGTCGTCCAGGCGGTCTCGGACCGGTCCGTCAAGGTCATGGTGAGCCATGGCGCGGGGATCGGCGTGCTCGCACCGTTCAGGACATCCACCGACGTGCCCGGGCTGCGCTGGATCCCGCTGCGCGGCGCCGCCCCCGTCGAGATCTGCCTCGTGCAGCGGGGGGACAGTAGGCCCTCGCCCGCCGCTCTCGTCGTGCGCCGTCTCGTCGAGGAGCAGGCCCGCTCGCTGCTCAGCGCTGCCGGCGCCGCCGGAAGGTGAGCGGGCGGCCTGCCCTCCCGGCCGCCCCGGCGCCGCAGGGCAGCGCCTCGGAGACGGGACCCGCTGGCCAGGGGTGGCAGCGTGCGCATCGGGAACGGTCCGAGCAGTACGCGCAACGCACCGCCGGGGGAGTACCGATGCCGATGGACCCGATCGATGCCGATGCCGAGCAGGTCCGCCGGTTCCGCCTCGCCCGGCACGGACTGGACCGGCGGCGCCCGGCAGCGGAACTGGAGCGCGCGGTCGGCGCGTGCGGCCTACAGAACAGTCCGCCGTGGACGGCGGCGGTGGCGGCGCAGGCACGGCTGGACGGTCTGGCCCCCGAGCACTTCCACGCCGCGGTCGACCCGGGCCGCACGCTCGTCCAGACGTGGTGCATGCGCGGCTCCCCCTACTTCCTGCCGGTGCGCGACGCCGACGTCTTCACCGCCGGGATGCTGCCCCGTGCCGATCGCCTGCCCGACTTCCTCGCCGGTGCCGGTCCCACCCTCGGCCGGCTCGGCATGGACCTTGCCGAGGCGGTGCGCCGGACCGAGGCGGCGCTGCCCGGTGCACTGTCCGGCCGGCGGCTCGGCATCGGCCCGCTCGGCGCCGCGATCGCCCAGGCCATCGCGGCTGACCTGCCGCCGCACCAGCGCGCCGTGTGGGAGGAGGAGGGCCCCTACGCCGCCGGGCAGCCCGCGGGCGAGGGGATCGTGCACTTCGCGCTGCGCATCAGCACGCTGCGCATGCGCCTGTGCATGGCACCTCGGGAGGGCGGCACGGCCCCGTTCGCGCTGGTGTCGGAGTGGCTGGGGGAGTGGGCGCCGGCGCGCACCCCCGGCGAGTCCGCCGCCGAGCTGGTCCGGCGCTACCTGCGGTGCTTCGGCCCCGCCACCCCTGCGGAGTTCGCCGGCTGGACCGGGCTCGCGCCGCCCGACGCGCGGGAGGCATGGCAGCGGGTCGGCGGTGAGCTGCTGGAATGCCGCGTCGAGGGCCGCCGCCGGTGGATCCTCGCAAACGACGCGGAGGCCCTGGCAGCGTCCGATCCAGTCGCGGGGGTGCGCCTGCTGCCGCCCAGCGACCCCTACCTGCAGCTGCGCGACCGGGCCACCGCCGTCGCCGACCGCGCCCAGCAGCGCGCCCTGTGGAAGCCCTTGCACACGCCGGGCGCCGTGCTGGCCGACGGGGCGGTCGCCGGAGTCTGGACGGCGAAGAAGAAGGGGCGCCGGCTCCAGGTGACCGTGGAGGGGTTCACTGGACTGGACCGGCGCCTGCGCGCCGCGATCGAAGAAGAGGCCGCCGCCCTCGCGCCGTTCCGCGGGGCCGAAGAATGCGACGTGCTCTACACCTGACCCGCCCCGTGCGCGGCCGCCGCGCAGGGCAGCGCGCGGGCGCCGCAGCCGCCGCGCATTCCCTTTGATCCGGGTGCAGCGATCGTCTTCGGCGCACTGCCGGGAACCGGGCCGGTGCACGGCGCGTCCCAGGTGGGCTGAGCGGGCGGGAGATCGGCGGCGGAACATGGGCAAGAGCGGCACGGGCATCCGGCGCGGAGTCGGGCGGAACCACCCCGCGCGGCGCATGGAGCGGGCGTTCGGCTACGGCGCGCTGGCCGGCCTGGGGCTCCTCGGCGTCAGCATCGTCATCGGAATCGTGCTCGGCCAGACCGGCGGATCGATGGAGAGCCCGCTTTTCCTCGCTCCGCTGGGCGCCGGCACGGTGCTCACCGCCGGCGGATGGATCCTGTGGGGATCCTGGTCGGCGACGCTGGACAACTACTCGGAGCCGCTCAGCCTCACCGCAAAGATGACCCTGGGTGCCGTTGCGCTCCTCGTGGTCGGGGTTGTCGCCCTGTTCGGAGCCGGGCTTCCGATTGCGCTTTACGCCGACACCGACCCGCCGCCGTCCTGGGTGATCCCGACCGTGGTTGCCGGCGGCAGCGTCGCCGCGCTGTGCATTGCCGTGGCCATCGTGGGTTCAGCTGTGGCCGGCGGTATCGTCCTGGGAGGCCTGCGCTGGTGGTGGGCCGGTGTGCTGCTGAGCGCCGGGATCGCGGCCGCAGCCGCCGGCTGGGTCCTGGGCGACGTTCTGCTCCTGCTTGCGGGTGTTGCCGCTCTGGTGGGCGCCGTCATCGGTTACAACCGGGCTCTGCGCGCCGGGCTGGCCGCGAAGCGGACCGGTGCCATCGAGGCCGAGCAGTACCGCCGGCGCCGCTGAACGGCGCCGGCGTTCCTCCGGGCTAGACGCCGCCGGCCTGCAGGGCCGGAGCGGGAGCGGCATCGAGGACGTCGGGGCCGAACGTCTCGTGGCGCACCGCTGCGGCGGGGACGCCGGCGCGCAGCAGCGCGCCGCGCGCCGCGCTCATGAACGGGCGGGGGCCGCACAGGTAGGCGGTCAGCCCCGCGGGCAGGTCGAGTCCGCTGAAGTCGGCGAGCCCCTGCCGGGCACCGGAGGAGCCGGGGTCCTCGTAGAAGAGGACCTGCTGCGCCGCCGGCAGCGCGGCCACGAGGCCGGCCTGCTCGGCGGCGAAGGCATGGGCTCCGGGGGAGCGGTCCGCGTGCACCACCGTGACCTGGCGCTGGGACCCCTCGGCCACCAGGCCGCGCAGCATCGCCGTCATCGGTGTGCAGCCGATCCCGGCCGAGGCGAGCAGGAGCGGGCCGTCGCCGGGCTGGAGGGTGAGCCCGCCGAACGGCAGCGACACGTCGAGGGTGTCGCCGGTGCGCACGGTCGTGTGGATCCGCGTTGACACTTCGCCGTCGGGAGCGGCCGGGCCGCCGCGCTCGTGCTTGACGGCCACGGTCCACTGCCCTGCGCCGGGTGCCGACACCAGGCTGTACTGCCGGATCTGGCGGGCCCCGTCGGGCAGCGCCACCTGCACGGCGACGTACTGTCCGGCCCGGGCCGCCGGCAGCGGGCTTCCGTCGGCGCTGACCAGGTCCAGCACGGCCACGTCGGCGGTCTCCTCGCGGCGCGCGGCGACGCGCAGGCGGCGCCACACGTCTCCGGCGCGCACCCCCGCGGCGCGGTACAGGCCGGCCTCCTCGCCGATCAGCGCCCCGGCCATCGCCCAGTAGACCTCGTCCCAGGCCGCGGCGGCCTCCGGGGTGAGCGCGTCGCCCAGCACCTCGCCGATCGCGGCGAACAGGTGCTCGTGGACGACCGGGTACTGCTCGGGCACGATCCCGAGCGAGGCGTGCTTGTGCGCGATGCGGTCGAGCAGCTCGGCGGGGCGGGGCGCGTCGCCGACGAGGTAGCCGGCGTAGGCGGCGATCGACGCGGCCAGGGCGCGGGGCTGGTCGCCGGTGGCCTGGTTGCCGCGGTTGAAGAGGTCGCGCAGCAGCTCCGGCCGTGCGCCGAACATGCGGCGGTAGAACAGCGGCGTGATCGCGTCGATGGACTCGGCGATGGCGGGCAGCGTAGCGCGGACGGTTGCGGCCGAGCGTTCGGAGAGCACCGGACACCTCCATAATTTGCGGATGATATTCAGATTTACCACCGGCGAAAGAGGGGCTTCTCGCGGGGTGCGGGGAGCAGTGGACGTGCTGTGCGCAGGCGCTTTGCGGCGAAGCGGCGGCCCAGTGGCGCGCGCGGCGCCGACCGCTAGGGGCTGATGTCGGGGTCCGGGCAACTTTCGGCCGCAGTGTGCCCGGCCATGCGGGGCGCTGGGTGCGCTTCGGCGGCCGCCCGCGGCTCAGCGAGCGGCTGCCGGCCGCCGAATCCGCCTGTGGGATGGCTCTCCCGCGGCCGCCGCGAGAGCGCGGACCGGGCAGGAGCGGGCAGGGCGGCCCTCCGGGTCTGCGAGCCGAGCCGCACCCTCCGCCGGGTGAGAGCGGGGGTCGCGGGCGCTGCGGCAGGGCAGCGGGTGCCCCGCACGGCCGCAGTACAGGGGAGGGGAGGCGGGCCGGGGCGGTGGGCGGCCGGGAAGCCCGGGCCGCGCGGCAGTCGCGCGCGCGGAGCTCTGGGCAGGACCGCTCCCCGGTCCCTTCGTCGCCTGGGGCGATCCCGGGCAGCGGTGCGGTCAGCCGGGTGCAGACAGTGCGACGAGGACCGGGCCGGTGGGGGCGGCGACGAGGTCGCGCACGGTCAGCGGGTCGAGGGTGCGGTAGAACGACTCCTGGGCGTCGGCCAGTGCCCGGCGCAGCTGACATGCGGCGCGGAGCGGGCAGGGGGTGCCGCCCTCGCACTCGACGACCTCGTCGGCGCCTTCCAGTTCGCGCACCAGCCAGCCGAGGGAGGCGGTCGCACCCAGGTCGCTCAGCGCCAGGCCGCCGCCCCTGCCGCGGCGGGTCTCGACCACACCCATTGCGCGCAGCCGCCCCACGGCCTTGGCCATGTGGGTATAGGGGACGCCCATCTGCTCGGCCACGGCGCGGGTGGTGGGCGTGGCGCCGCTGCCGGGCACAGCCAACCGCATGACCGCACGCAGCGCCAGGTCCGTGAATCTCGTCAGCCGCACAGCCGGACCCTATCAAATACGCATATCAGGTGATGATTATCCGGGCCCGTCGGGGTAGCCTTCCCCGTACCCGTCACAGGAGGTGCCCATGGCGTCGTCGGCCGATCCGCCCCCGTCCGGCGCTGCTCCCGCAGGCCGATCCGGTCCCGACCCGCACCCGGCCGCGGCCCCGTGGCGGCTGCACGCCCGGCCGCGCCAGCTCGACGCCCGGCTGTCCCGGCTGGCCGGGGGCGCGCCGCCGGCCGTGTTCGACGAACCCGAGCTCGACACCCTCGTCTGCGTCACCGCCGGCCATGCGGTCCTCGAGGCGGGCGGCGAGCGGCACGAGGTCGGCCCGGACGCCCCCGGCTGGGTTCCGCACGGCACTGCTGCGCTGCTGCACCCCGGCCCCGGCGGCGTCGCCTACTGCGCGGTGCAGCGCCGGCGCCCGCTGCGCGGCGGGACCGACGACGACGGGGCCGCCTGCCTCCTGGACCGCGTCTGCCCGGACTGCGGCCGCCTCGCCGACTCCCGCGACGCCCTCTTCTGCCCCCGCTGCGGCCACGCACTGGAGCGCGACTGACGGCGCTGCACCGCTGCAGCGGGCGGCGCCGGGGGCCGCCCGCCGCCCGGTCAGTCCGGCCCGTCCCAGGCACCGGAGGCGCAGGTGTCCTTGACGAACCCGGCGAAACCGCGCGGCGCGCGGCAGGCGTCATCCCGCGTGCTCGCGTTCGCTGCCTTCCTCGGCCGCGGTCCGGCGGCGGGCCAGGAGGGCCCGGGCCAGGGGGAGGAGCAGCACGGCGGCGAAGAGGGCGAGCAGCCCGGCCGAGATGGGGCGGGTGAGGAATCCGGTGGGGTCGCCGCCGAAGAGCAGCAGGGACCGGCGCAGCGACGACTCCAGCAGCGACCCGAGGACGAAGGCCAGCACCAGCGGCCCGGGCGGGAAGCCGAACTTCTTCATCAGGTAGCCGACCAGGCCGAACACGATCACCAGCACGATGTCGGCCACGCTGTTGCGCACGGTGTAGACGCCGATGAGGGTAATCAGGATGGTGATCGGCGCCAGGATCGAGGCCCGCACCCGCAGGATCCGCACGAACAGCCCGACCAGCGGGATGCTCATCACCAGCAGCAGGATGTTGCCGATGTACATCGAGTTCACCACGCCCCAGAACAGGTCGGGCTCCTCGGTGACCAGGTGCGGGCCCGGCGTGACGCCCTGGATCAGCAGGGCGCCGAAGATCATCGCCATGGTGGCGTTGGCCGGGATGCCGAGCGTCAGCAGCGGCACGAACGACGACGTCGAGGCGGCGTTGTTGGCGCTCTCCGGCGCGGCCACCCCCTCGATCGCGCCGCGGCCGAACCGCTCGGGCTTCTTCGCGATCCGCCGCTCCACCCCGTAGGCGGCCAGCGACGACAGCACTGCGCCGCCGCCGGGCAGCAGGCCCAGCACGAAGCCCAGGACCGAGCCGCGCCCGATGGCGCCGCGCGCCTCGCGCAGGTCGGCGCGGTTGGGCCAGACATTGGTGATGCGCCCTGGGACGGCCGCGGCGGTGTTCTTCTGCTCGAGGTTGTACAGGATCTCGCCGACGCCGAAGACGCCCATCGCGATCGGCACGAAGTCGAGGCCGTCGGCGAGCGCCAGCGAATCGAAGGTGAACCGCTCGGCCCCGGTGAAGGTGTCCCGGCCGACGGTGGCCAGCAGCAGCCCGCAGCCGGCGGCGGCGAGCGCCTTGCCGCGGCTGCCGCCGCTGACCGAGGCGACCAGCAGGATGCCCAGCAGCGCCAGCGCGGTGTACTCGGGCGGCCCGAAGTCGAGGGCGAACGCGGCGACCAGCGGCGCGAGGAGCGTCATCACCACGATGGACAGGGTGCCGCCGGCGAACGAGCCGATGGCGGCGATGCCCAGCGCGGTCCCCGCCCGCCCCTGCCGGGCCATGGCGTGGCCGTCGAAGACGGTGACGACGGTGGACGCCTCGCCGGGCAGGCGCAGCAGGACCGAGGTGATGGTGCCGCCGTACTGCGCGCCGTAGAAGATGCCGGCGAGCATGATGATCGCGGTGACCGGCTCGATGCCGAAGGTGAGCGGCAGCAGGATCGCGATGGTGGCGGCCGGGCCGAGGCCGGGCAGCACGCCCACCAGCATGCCCACCACCACGCCGATCAGGCAGTAGAGGAGGTTGACCGGTTCGAGGACGACGCCGAACCCGTCGATCACCGGCGTCAGGGAGTCCATCGGCGCTCCTAAGGCGAGGGGGCGGGGGCGCGGGAACGGGATGCGTGCGCGGGCGGGCCGGCGGCTAGAAGAGGTGGGGGATGGGTACGCCGAGCGCGCCCACGAAGACGGCGTAGAACACCGCGACGGTGGCCACCGCGGTGATCAGCGACAGCCGCCACGACTCCCCGCCCAGGAAGCGCAGCCAGATGACGGCCAGCACCACCGCGGGGATCTCGAAGCCGACCGTGCCGACCACGGCCGCGAACCCCGCCATGGTCGCCAGGCCCGCCGCAACGGTGAGTGAGGAGCGGCCGAACGCCTCGCCGCCGCCGGCCCGGGCCTGCACCAGCAGCACCGCGCCCAGCAGCACCAGCAGAGCGCTCACCAGCAGCGGCCACAGGCCCGGACCGGGCTGGGCGGGGCTGCCCAGCCCCAGCGCCACCGATCCCGCGGCGCCGGCGGCCCCGAGGGCGAGGACGGCGCAGGCCGCGCCCGCACTGGCCGCCCGGCTCGCGGGCGGAGGCGCCGGCGCCTCCGCTGCCGCGTCTGCGTCTCCGTCATCCATGGCGGGGCCGTCTTCTCCGTGCGGGGTGCGGGAAGGGGCGCTGCCGCCGGGGCTCATTCGCCGCTGCCCAGGTCGATGCCGTGCTCCTCGGCGAGGGAGCGGTAGTCGTCGTGCAGCCCGGCCCACTCCTCGGCGACCGCCCCGCCCTCGGTCTCGGCCGGGGTGAGCAGGTGCTGCTCGTTGAAGCTCTGGTAGTCCTCCGAGTCGAACGCGGTGCCGAAGGCCGCGCCGAGCTGCTCCACGACCTCCGGCGGGGTGTCCTTGGGGGCGGCGACGGCCCGGTACTGCGAGACCTGGGCGTCGTAGCCCTCCTCGGCGGCGGTGGGCACGTCGGGCAGGTACTGGTTGCGCTCTTCGGAGAAGGTGAGCAGCGGGGTCAGCTCGCCGCCCTCGATCTGGCCCAGCGCCTCGCCCAGCTGCAGTGCGGCGACGTCGACCTCTTCACCGAGCAGGGCGGTGAGCGCGGGCGCGCCGCTGTCGAACGGGACGGCGGTGCCCTCGGTGTCGGCCTGGGCGAACAGCAGCTCCTGGGCGAGCTGGCTGCCGGTGCCCACGCCGGTGGTGCCGAAGTCGATTCCATCGGACTCCAGCAGGCCGTCGAGGGTGTCGATGCCGGAGGCGGAGTTGGCGACCAGCACGTAGTCGTCCCGGGAGACGCCGGTGACCACGGTGTAGTCGTCGATGTCGACGGCCTCGTCGGCGCCGACGGCCAGCGGCGTGATGGTGGTCAGCGACGCGGTGATGAGGATGAGGTTCTGCCCGTCCGGCGGCTGGCCGGCGACCTCCTGGGCAGCCAGGGCGCCGTTCGCCCCGGGGGTGTTGACCACCGGCATCGCCACCCCCAGCTCCGCCGCGGCGGGCTCGGCCAGGGCGCGGGCGATCAGGTCGGTGCTGCCGCCGGCCTCCTGGCCGACCTGCAGTGTGACGGGGCCGCTGGGGAACTCCGAGGCGTCGCCGCCGCCGAGGTTGCCGCCGCATCCGGTGGCGGCCAGCGCGAGCCCGGCGGCCAGTGCGGCCGTGCCGGTGCGCCTGAGGGGGGTCCGCTTCGCGAAGCCGGTCATGGCCGTCCTTCCCTGGGGCCTACCTGCTGTGATCGGTGTCACGTGACTCGGTGCTTCGGCACCCTAAGAGGGCGCCTTGATGCGTGTCCAAGGCCAATTGGGCATAAGTTGATACCTTTCGCGCATCATGTACTCCTTCGATCAGCTCCGCTGCTTCGTGGCGGTCGCCGAAGAACTGCACTTCGGCCGCGCTGCGGAGCGCCTGTCCATGACCCAGCCGCCGCTGAGCCGGCAGATTCAGAAGCTGGAGCGCGCCGTCGGCGCCCGGCTGCTGGAGCGGGACCGGCGCCGGGTGGCGCTCTCCCCGGCGGGCGAGGCGTTCCTCATCGACGCGCGCCGGCTGCTGGTGCTCGCCGACAGCGCCCCCGAGACCGCCCGCCGGATCTCGGACGGCGCCAGCGGCCGGCTGCGCATCGGGTTCACCGCGGCCGCCTCCTACGGGCCGCTGGGCCGGCTGCTCAACCGGCTCGACGCCGCCCTGCCCGAACTCGACATCGAACTGGCCGAGATGGTCACCCGCGACCAGGTCGCCGCGCTGCTGGCCGAGGAGATCGACCTCGGCCTGGCGCGTCCCCCCTTCGACGCCGACGTCGTCGCCTCGCGGGTCCAGCAGCGCGAGCGCCTGCTGCTGGCCGTGCCGGAGGACCACCCGCTGGCCCGGCGCGGCGGGCCGGCGGGCCGCGCCGACCTGGCGGGCCTGCCGCTGGTGATGCACTCGCCGATCGAGGCGCGCTACTTCTACGACCTGGTGGTGGGCCTGGTGCCGATCGCGCACCAGAACGTGGCGCACACCGTCAGCCAGATCCTCACCATGGTCTGGCTGGTGGCCGCGGGGCGCGGCGTGGCGTTCGTGCCCGAGTCGGCCACCGGGCTCGGCATCTCCGGGGTCGCCTTCCTGCCCATCGACGGGCTGCCCGAGTCGCCCGTCGAGCTGCACCTGATCTGGCGGCGCGACTCCCGCAACCCCGCGCTGCGCCGGGTCCTGGAGGTGTGGCCGCCGGAGGACACCGCGCAGCGCTGATACCGCCGCGGTATCACCTCATGCTCAACGAGTCTTGGACAGCATCGAACGGGCCTTTCTACCGTTGCCCCGGACCACCGCGGAAGCCCGGCCGGGCTCCCGCGCCGCCGAGGCGAGGAGAAGCGCGTGAGCCCGATGGACCCCGGTGAAGCCGCAGCCCGGCTGGCGTCCGGACTGCTGTCGTTCCCGGTCACCCACTTCGACGGCGACCTCGCCTTCGACGAGGACCGCTACCGCGAGCACATCGCCTGGCAGGCCGGCGGCGGCGTGGCCGGGCTCTTCGCGGCGGGCGGCACCGGGGAGGGGTTCTCGCTCACCCCGGCCGAGCTGGACCGCGTGGTGCGCGCCGCCGTCGGCACCGCCGCCGGCGCGGTGCCGGTGATCGCTCCGGCCACCGGCGGCACCGCCACCGCCACCGCGCAGGCGCGCGCCGCCGAGGAGGCCGGCGCCGACGGCGTGCTGCTGCTGCCGCCCTACCTCACCGAGGCCGGCCAGGAGGGGCTCGCCCGGCACGTCGGCGCCGTGTGCCGCGCTACCCGGCTCGGCGTCATCGCCTACAGCCGCTCCAACGCGGTACTGACCGCGGCGACGGTGGCCCGCCTCGCCGAGGAGAACCCCAACCTGGTCGGGCTGAAAGACGGGGTGGGCGACATCGAGCAGATGACCCGCACCTACGCCAAGGTCGGCGACCGGCTCATCTACATCGGCGGGCTGCCGACCGCCGAGACGTTCGCGCTGCCGCTGCTGCAACTGGGTGTCAGCACCTACTCCTCGGCGCTGTACAACTTCCTGCCCGGCTTCGCGCTGGACTTCTACCGGGCGGTGCGCGCCCGGGACACCGCCGCCGTGTACCGCAAGCTGAACGACTTCGTCATCCCCTACACCGAGATCCGCGACCGGGGGCGCGGCTACGCGGTCTCCATCGTCAAGGCCGGACTGGACGCGGTGGGCCGCGGGGGCGGGCCGGTCCGCCCGCCGCTGACCGCGCTCACCCACGGCGAACGCGCCGAGCTGTCCGCACTCATCGCCGGAGTAGCCTGACCCGGCCCGCGAACCGCCGTCCCCTGCCCTCGCCCTCTCCGCCGTCGCCGGCCCGGCCGGCCGCACCCTCCAGAGGACGCCATGACCGCTCCGCACGCCCCCGCCGCCGACCGCATCAGCGCCATCACCCTCTCCCGCGCCGACGTGCCCCTACCGCGCCCCATCAGCGACGCCAAAGTCCTCACCGGCCGCCAGAAGCCGCTCACCTCGGTGTCGGTGCTCTTCGCCGAGATCGCCACCGAGGACGGCGCCGGCGGCATCGGCTTCACCTACTCCAAGCGCGCCGGCGGCCCCGGGCAGTACGCCCACGCCCGCGAAGTCGCCCCCGAGCTGATCGGCGCCGACCCCGCCGACATCCAGCGCCTGTGGACCCGGCTGCTGTGGGCCGGCGCGTCGGTGGGCCGCAGCGGGCTCGCCGCCCAGGCGGTGGCCGCCCTCGACATCGCCCTGTGGGACCTCAAGGCCAAGCGGGCGCGGCTACCGCTGGCCAAGCTGCTCGGCGCCCACCGCGACGCCGTCGACTGCTACGACACCTCCGGCGGCTTCCTCTCGGCGCCGCTGGAGGAGGTGCTGGACAACGCGCGCGCCGCCCGGGTCGCGGGCATCGGCGGCATCAAGGTCAAGGTCGGCCACCCCGACCGCCGGGCCGACCTGGAGCGGGTGGCCGCGCTCCGCGCCGAACTGGGCGACTTTCCGCTGATGGTCGACGCCAACCAGCAGTGGAACCGCAGCGCCGCGGCGCGGATGGGCCGCGACCTGGAGGAGTTCGGCCTCGTCTGGATCGAAGAGCCGCTCGACGCCTACGACAACGCCGGCCACGCCGCCCTCGCCGCCAGCCTGGCGACGCCGATCGCCACCGGCGAGATGCTCACCAGCGCCGCCGAGCACGCCGCGCTGCTGGAGGCGGGCGCCGCCGGCTTCCTGCAGCCCGACGCCGGCCGCATCGGCGGCATCACCCCCTTCCTCGACGTCGCCGCGCACGCCCGCCGCTGCCGCGTGCGCCTGGCACCGCATTTCGCCATGGAGATCCACCTCCACCTCGCCGCGGCCTACGAGATCGATCCGTGGGTCGAGCACTTCGACTGGCTGCAGCCGCTGTTCACCGAGCACCCCGCCATCGCCGGCGGCCGCATGTACGTGCCCGACCGGCCCGGGCTCGGCATCTCGCTGAGCGACCAGGCGCGGGCCTGGACCGTGCAGCAGGCCCGCATCGACGCCGACGGCACCGCCGACCTGCAGGGCGGTGCGTGATGGCCCAGGTGCCCCCGGACCCGGCCCCCGTGCAGCGCCCCGCAGGGGAGGTGCCGCGATGAGCCAGCCCGTCGTCGCGGAGATGCGGGTCGTGCCGGTGGCCGGCGAGGACAGCATGCTGCTCAACCTCTCCGGCGCCCACGCCCCCTACTTCACCCGCAACCTGGTCCTGCTCACCGACTCCGAGGGCCGGACCGGACTGGGCGAGGTGCCGGGCGGAGAGCCGATCCGGCGCACCCTGGAGGAGGCCCGCGACCTGGTCACCGGCGCTCCGGTGGGCGCCCGCAACCGGGTACTGGCCGCGATGCGGCGCCGCTTCGCCGACCGCGACGCCGCCGGCCGCGGCGCCCAGACCTTCGACCTGAGGGTGGCGGTGCACGCCGTCACCGCGGTGGAGTCGGCGCTGCTCGACTTGCTCGGCCGCCACCTGGAGCTGCCTGTTGCCGACCTGCTCGGGGACGGCCGCTGCCGCGACCGCGTCCCGGTCCTGGGCTACCTCTTCTACGTCGGCGACCGCACCCGCAGCGGCCTGCCCTACCGGGCCCCCGCCGCCGGCGCCGACGACTGGCTGCGGCTGCGCGACCAGGAGGCACTGGACGCAGCGGCCGTCGTGCGCCTCGCCGAGGCCGCGCACGCGCGCTACGGCTTCCGCGACTTCAAGCTCAAGGGCGGGGTGCTCGCCGCAGCCGACGAGGCCGCCGCGGCCACGGCCCTCAAGGAGCGCTTCCCCGGCGCCCGCATCACCCTGGATCCCAACGGCGCCTGGCCGCTGGCCGAAGCGGTCGACGTCGCGCGCTCCCTGGCTCCGGTCCTGGCCTACGCGGAGGACCCCTGCGGCGCCGAGGACGGCTACTCGGGCCGGGAGACCATGGCGGAGTTCCGCCGGGCGACCGGCCTGCCGACCGCGACCAACATGGTGGCCACCGACTGGCGCCAGCTCGGCCACGCGGTACGCGCCGGAGCCGTCGACATCCCGCTGGCCGACCCGCACTTCTGGACCATGGCCGGCTCCGTGCGGGTCGCCCAGCTGTGCGACGCGTGGGGTCTCACCTGGGGCTCGCACTCCAACAACCACTTCGACGTCTCGCTGGCGATGGCGGTGCACACCGCAGCCGCGGCACCCGGGGAGATCACCGCGATCGACACGCACTGGATCTGGCAGGACGGCCAGCGGCTCACCGCCGACCCGATGGCGATCTCCGGCGGCGAGATCGCACTGCCGGAAGCACCGGGCCTGGGGGTGGAGCCCGACCCGGACCGGATCGCCGCCGCCCACGACCTCTACCTCCGCCACGGGCTCGGCGGCCGCGACGACGCCGCCGCCATGCGCACCCTCGTCCCCGGCTGGGAGTTCGACCCGAAGCGCCCGAGCCTGGTGCGGTGAGCTGCGCCGCCCGGGCCGAGGCCGGCTAAGGCAGGGCTGGTCCGGGCGGCCTGCTCACTGCAGGCTCGGTGCGAAGGAGCTCGACACGCCGGGCGACCAGAGCACCGATTCCGGATCCTGAGTGAGCGGCGTGATGCCGGCGGCGGCCAGGAGTCCGCCGCCGTGGTGCAGGAGGGCGGCGCGGTGCAGCCGCCACGGGCGGTGGGTGACCCCGATCCACCAGGTGCGTCCGAGGTGGCGGGTGTGCAGCCCCCACCGGGCGGTGAGGAAGTGCTCCAGCGGGCCCGGCTCCGCCAGCTCCGCGCCGACCTGCAGGGACCAGGAGGCGCGGGCCCGCCCCGGCGCGCGGCGCCGTACCGCGCCCGCGCGGCGCCCGTTCCGGCCGCGGTGCAGCGCGACGTCGGACCAGACGTAGGGCAGCCCGGCCAGGCTGCGCGCGGCTGCGGTGACCGGTGCCGAGTCGGCGTCCATGGACACGAAGACGACGCCGCGCCGGCCCCGCTCGTCCACGGAGTACAGGCGCACGTTGGCTTCGCCGAACGCGCCGGTGGGGACCGCGCCGAAGGCGACCGATCCGGGGACCCGGAACGCCACCAGCCCCGCGTAGGCGGCGCCGCCGAGCGTGTCCACCCGGGTGCCCTCGGGGAGCAGCGGCGCCACGTCGGCGGCCTCGACCCTCCAGTGGAGGAAGGCGACATCGGTCCAGATCTGCCGGAGGAACGGGGGGCCGGGTATGGGGGGCGGCGCCGGCGAAACGGCGTCCGGGGCGCGCCAGTGCGGGCGCCGCTCGGCGCGGCTGCCCTTTCCGGCGGGGCGCGTTCGGGTGGCCACTCCGGCCTCCTCTGTGCGGTCGGTGCGGACTCGCGGCCCGGGGCGGAGGGCGCCTCGGGCGAGGCGGGATCCCGCCTGCGGACATCCTGCCAGGCGGGTGCGCGGCGTCGGGCGGCGGCTGCCCCGCGCCGCTGGGCAGAGGCCGCAGGCCGTGCCTCCAGGCGGCCGGGCCGGCTTCCGGGCACGGCGGGTCCGCGGAGCGGTGGGCGGGGCGCTGGCCGGCCGGCCCGGCGGTGCGCCCGGCCGCAGCGCCGAACGGCTGGACACCGAAGAACGCCCCGCCGCGGGTGAGGCGGCCGGGGTGCGCGGAGCGTGGAGACCGGGGGCGCATGCGCGGCCGCGGCCCGGTGCGGGCCTGCGGCGGGCGCCGCGGAACTGCCGGTGCCCGGGCCGGTCCCGCCGGAGGTTCTCGCTGAAGCGTTCCGGGCAGCGGTGGAAACGCGCCACGGCAGGCTGATCCGGCCCCGGGCGGCGCGGTCCGTCCAGACCTCCGTGCCGCTGGCCGCCGCGGCTCCCAGAGCCGCCGTGTGCCCGCCTTTCCAGCGCCTCACCGTCCGCAGCGTGGCGACCGCGGAGCCGGGCCGGCCGAGAGCGCGCCTCCGTGCGGTGGCGGACCGCGCGGAGGCCGCCCGGTGCGCGGCGGCTCAGGCGATGCGGCGCAAGGCGCCGAAGGCGCGCTGGTGGTAGAGGAGCGGGCGGTGGGGACCGGCGGTCCGGGCGGCGCAGACGCGTCCGAGGACCAGCCAGTGGTCGCCCGCCTCGACGATGCGCTCCGGCACACACTCCAGGTGGACGGCTGCGCCGGCGAGCAGCGGCGCGCCGCCGGCGCCGGGCTCCCATTCGGTGGGCGGGGCGAAGCGGTCGCCGCCGCGTCGGGCGAAGCGGGCGGCCAGCTCGTGCTGGTCCTCGGTGAGCAGGTTGACGGCGAACCGGTCGGCGCGGCGCAGCCGGGGCCACGTGGTGGAAGTCGCGGCGATGGCGAACGCGACCAGCGGCGGGTCCAGGCTGAGCGAGGTGAACGAGGTCGCGGTGAGCCCCACGGGACCGCCGTCGTCGGCGGCGGTCACCGCCACCACGCCGGCCGCATGGGCGGCCAGGGCGCTGCGGAAGGTGTCCGCGTCGACGGCGGGTGGTGCAGCGGGGGAGTGCGGGGCGGCGTGCAGGCGGGCGGTCCGGCTCATGCTGCGTCCTCCTCGGTGGGCGGTGCGGCGGCGGTTGCATGCCAGACGTCGCCGGTGGCGGTTGCCGTGCGCAGGGCACCGTCGGGCAGGCGGCCGCCGGCGAGCAGTTCGGCCTCGCGTCCGGTCAGGGTGCCGAACTCGGCCAGGAGCTCGGCGGGCTCCGGCAGCGGACGGGCACCGGCGGTGATGCCGGGCCGCACCCGCTCCAGGGCCGCCTCGTACTCCTCGGGCGTGCGGAAACCGGGCACTACGGCAGTGCGTCCGGCGGACGCGACCACCACGGTGGGCAGGCCGTAGCGGTGCCCGCCCTCCTCAGCGACCGGCAGCCCCGGCGCGGGCGTCGAACCGGTGCGTGCGGCCTTCTCGGTGTCCGGATGCACCCGCCGGGCCTCGGCGGCCTCCGCGTGCAGCAGTCCGTGCACGCGGTCGCTGCCGAAGTCGGCCAGCAGCGCCTCCACATCGAGCCCGGGCACCCCCTCCAGGGCCCGGCGCGCGCCCGTTGCCGAGTCGGCGGGCCTGCCGTGCAGGTACACGGCTTCGCGCAGGCGGCGCAGGACGCGCTCCGCCACGGCGGGCCCCTGCCGGCGGGCGCTGATGGCCGCGCGGCAAGCGGGCCCGGTGGAGGAGTGCAGCCAGTGCAGGCGGCCGGTGATCGGTGCGCCGGTGGCGCGGGCGGCCGCGGTCCAGCGCTCCAGCCGCGCCGGGGCGGAGCCGACCGCGTCGAATCCGGAGTCGTCGGCCCGGGCATCGGCGATCTGCAGCCCGAACACGCGGCGCCAGCGCACGAGGTGGCCGTAGCGCAGCCGTAGCAGGCGCAACTGCGGCTCGCTCGCCCAGGACACGACGCATCCGGGGTCGGTGTACTCGGTGACGGTGACCGGGGCGGGCGCGCTCACCGGCCGGCCCCGTCCGGCCGCTGCGCAGTACTGGCGCAGTCGCTGCCGCCGCCTTCAGCGGGCGCCCACAGGCTGGGCAGGTTGACCACGATGCCCTCCTGGGTGCTGCGCCCGATGACGACGACGGCCTCTTCCTCGGCGGAGGGGTTCTCTTCGCGGTGCGGCACGTAGGGCGGCACGAAGACGTAGTCGCCGGGCCCGGTGTCGATGCGGATCTCCTCGTCGCCGTCGGCGAAGACGAACGAGGGGTGGCCGGAGACCACGTAGATCGCGGTCTCGGCCTCGCCGTGGTGGTGGTCTCCGGAGTTGGTGGCCGGGCCGACGTGGGTCTGGCCCATCCAGATCTTCTGCGATCCCACCGTGGTGCCGGAGACCGCCTCGAAGCGGCGCATGCCCGAGGTCTGCCCGGTGTCGCCGCTGACCGCTTTCGCGGGGATGTGCTCGAGCCGCCCGTGCCACACGCTGTCGCCGTGGGCGCGCCCGGGGGAGGGCTTGCCGGAGCGGTCTCCGTGTTCCGTGGCCGTCACCGCGGCCTCCGATCCATGTAGTCGACTATCTTGACCGAATTACTAGGCATTACTACATTATGGATCGACGATCGCGCAATATGGGATGAGGGGCACATGGTTGAGTTCATCGGCATGATCAGGACCGCCGACCAGTCAGAGATCCGCAAGCGCCGGGGCCCTCTGCTGGACCGGGACTACACGCGGCGCTTTGCGCAGGCCCACGAGGACGGCGGCTTCGACCGCGTCCTGATCGGCTACCACTCCTGGGACGCCGACGGCTTCGCCGTCGCGTCCTACGCCGCAGCCCACACCGAGCGGCTGGGCTTCCTGATCGCCCACCGGCCCGGCTTCGTCGCGCCTACGGTCTGGGCCCGCTCCATCGCCACGCTGGACCAGTTCACCCAGGGCCGGGTGGCGGTGCACATCATCAGCGGCGCCAGCGACACCGAGCAGCTGCGCGACGGCGACCGCAGCGACAAGCCGGAGCGCTACCGGCGCACCGACGAATACCTCGACGTGGCCAAGCAGACCTGGTCGGCGACCGAGCCCTTCGACCACTCCGGCGACTTCTACTCGGTCGAGGGCGCGCTGTCCCAGGTGCCCACCTTCTCCCGGCCGCGAGTGCCGGTCTACTTCGGAGGGTCCTCCGCCGACGCCTACCGGGTGGGCGGCAAGCACGCCGACGTGTTCGCCCTGTGGGGCGAGCCGCTCAAGGAGACCGGTGAGCAGATCGCCGCCGTGCGGGCCGCCGCCGCGCAGGCCGGGCGCGACCCGGCCGAGCTGGGCTTCTCGGTGTCCTTCCGGCCCATCCTCGGCCGCACTGACGCTGAGGCGTGGGAGCGGGCCCACTCCATCCTCGCGGACATCGAGGGCGGGGCCGCGCCGCCGCCCGGCAACGGCAGCGCGCCCTACATCCTCGGCAGGGAGGGCAGTGCGGGCTCGCAGCGGCTTCTCGCCGCGGCCGACCGCGGCGAGGTGCACGACCGGGCGCTGTGGACCGCCCCCGCGCGCGCGACCGGCGCGGCCGGCAACTCCACCGCCCTGGTCGGCAGCCCCGAGACGGTGGCCCGCGCACTCCTGGACTACGTCGACATCGGGGTGACCG
Source organism: Nocardiopsis coralliicola (assembly GCF_054779695.1). Taxonomy (NCBI): domain Bacteria; kingdom Bacillati; phylum Actinomycetota; class Actinomycetes; order Streptosporangiales; family Nocardiopsidaceae; genus Nocardiopsis; species Nocardiopsis coralliicola. Next base: position 469,172 of record NZ_BAAGXT010000001.1, read on the forward strand.
CGATCCTCATCCGCGGCTACGACCCCCTCGACGACGCCGTCGCCTTCGGGCGCGACCTGCTGCCCCTGGTCCGCTCCGAGCTGGCGCACCGGGCCGCCGCGTCCGCGCCGGCCTGACCTGCGCTGCGCCGCGGCCAGCCGTCCAGCGGCGTCTTCAGCCCGCGCCCAGCTGGGCCGACAGCCGCTGGGCGGCCCCGGTCACTGCGGATGCCAGTTCGGGCAGCCGGTCGTCGCCGAAGCGCACGCTGGGCACCTGCAGTGCGACCGCCGCGAACACGCCTCCCGAGGAGTCGCGCACCGGCGCCGCGATGGCACGGACTCCCAGTACGCGCTCCCCGTCGGCCAGCGAGTAGCCGCGCGCGCGGATGCGGGACAGCTCGGCGTCGAGTTCGGCGCGAGTGGTGATGGTGGCATCGGTGTAGCGCGGGTAGGGCTCGGGGCCGTGCAGGCCCGGGTCGCCGAAGGCCAGCAGCGACTTGCCCATCGAGCAGACGTGGATGGGATTGCGGGCGCCGGGCTGCTGGTCGTAGCGGAGCGGCTGCGGCGAGGGGAACTGCATCAGGACCGCCACCTCGTCACCGGAGCGCACCCCCAGCGTGACCGACTCCCCGGTCGCGTCGCGCAGCGCCTCCAGGGCCGGCTGCATGGCGGTGGCCCCGAGCCGCTCCAGGGCGATGCGGCCGAGCACGGCGGCGGTGGCGCCGAGGTGGTAGCTGTCCGTCGCAGGGTCGCGGCCGAGGAGCCCGGTGCCGTGCAGTGCCCGCATCAGGCGGTGCGCCGTGCTGACGGTCAGGCCGAGGCGGTGCGCCGCCTGGGTGGGGGTGAGCGACGGTTCTCCCTCGAAGCACCGAAGGATCGCGATCGCGCGATCCACCGACTGGGTCCCGGTACGGGAGCGGGCGGCCGTCGACTCTGGGGTCTCGGTGGTCATGGTCTCCAGTCTCGCTCCCCGCGGGGGCCGACGTGACACACGGCACTGCCGGGCCAGCGCGGCCGCTTAATCCACAATATTGACTGACTAAGTAGGAATTACTATATTGCGGGATGTTGAGATCGCAATGTGGGACCAAGTGGGACCAAAGGGCCGTGCGGGCCTCCCCGCCGGCCACCATGATCAGGAGCCGATCCATGACCGTCCACCAGCGCGCGGCGGCCGCCGCGGCCGCCGCCGTCCTCCTCGCCGCGAGCGGCGCGTGCGGCGGAGCCGGTGCCGAACCCGCCGACGACATCAGCGAGGTCACACTGCGGGTCGGCGACCAGACCGGGGCCACCAAAGCCCTGCTGGAGGAGGCCGGACTCCTCGACGACGTCCCCTACACCATCGAATGGTCGGAGTACGCGGCTGCCGTCAACCTCCACGAGGCGCTCAAGGCCGGCGCTATCGACGTCGGCGGCGCGGCCGACGCCCCCACAGTGAGCGCCATCGCGGGCGGGTCCGACATCCAGGTCTATGCCGCCTGGTCCAACGACGGAAAAGGCACCGCGCTGGTCGTGCCCGAGGACAGCGGCGCCGAGGAGCTCGCCGACCTGCAGGGCGCCGAGGTCTCGCCCACCACGCGCGGCAGCATCGCCCACTTCCTGCTGCTGCGCGCCCTGGAAGAGGAGGGCCTGGACTTCGGCGCCGTCGAACCCACCTTCCTGGCCCCCGTCGACGCGAGCACCGCGTTCTCCGCCGGGTCGGTGGACGCCTGGGCCACCTGGGGCGTCTACCTCGAGCGCGCCCGCGGCGAGCTCGGCGCCCGCACCCTCGTCGACGGCGAGGGGCTGCTGCCCGGCTACAACGTGCTCAGCGCCACCGACGAGGCGCTCGCCGACCCCGCCACCGCCGAGGCGCTGGCCGACTACGCCGACCGCGTCGACGCCGGCTACGCCTGGGGGCGCGAGAACCCCGGCGAATACGCGGAGTTCTACGCCGACTTCGCCGGCCAGCCGGTGGAGATCGCCGAGCAGGTCGCCGACTCCAACACCTCCTACGAGCGCATCCCGGTCGACGCCGAACTGGGCGAGCGGCTCCAGGAGACCTACACGACCTGGATCCAGGGCGGGGTCCTGCCCGACCGCGGCCTCGATCTCGGCGAGTCCATCGCCGCCGACGCGCCGGAGGCCGGGTCGTGACCGGCCCCGCGCCGCACTCCACCGCAACCGAGGGGACGACCGTGACCGTCGGACAGGCCTCCCACCCCGCCCTGCCGGGCGCCGCCGAGCAGGACGCCTCGGGGCGCAGGGCCGCGCCACCGGTGGCCGCCGAGGACCTGCGCAGTGCCGCCGAGCGCCGCCGGCGCGTCCCGCGGTGGCTGGTCAAGACGCTGAGCCCGGTCGCCCTGGTCGCGCTGTGGCAGATGGCCGGGTCCACCGGTGCGCTGCCCGCCGACACGCTCGCCGCCCCGTCGGTCGTGCTGGCCACTGCGGCCGACCTCGCCGGGACCGGCGAGCTGCAGGAGGCCGTGGCGGTGTCACTGGGCCGCGTGCTGGCCGGCCTGCTCATCGGGATCGCCACCGCGCTGGTCCTGGCGACGCTGTCCGGACTGTTCCGCCTGGCCGAGGACATCATCGACGCCCCGGTGCAGATGCTGCGCACCGTCCCCACCATCGGACTCATCCCGCTGCTGATCATCTGGTTCGGCATCGGTGAAGAGCCCAAGATCGCGCTCATCGCGCTGACGGTCACCTTCCCGCTGTACATGAACATCTACGGCGGCATCCGCAACGTCGACTCCGCCCTGATCGAAGCGGCCCGCACGCTCGGCGTGGGCTGGCTGGGCACCGTGCGCCACATCGTGCTGCCCGGGGCGATGCCCGGTGCCCTGGTGGGCCTGCGCTTCGCGCTCGGCTCGGCGTGGCTGGCGCTGGTCTTCGGCGAGACCATCAACGCCACCTCCGGCATCGGCTACCTGATGAACAACGCCCGCGAGTTCTTCCAGACCGACGTCATCGTGGTCTGCCTCGCCCTCTACGCCCTGCTCGGGCTCCTCGCCGACCTCATCGTCCGCCTCCTCGAAAGGGTGCTCCTCGCATGGCGACCGGCCTTCAGCGGAACCTGACCACCGGGCCCGGTGCGGCCGCGCCCGCAAGCGCCGCCGCACCTGCGGACGGCGCCTCCGGCCCCCGGCAGGACGGCGCAGTGGTCGCGGTGCGCGGGCTCACCCGCGCCTTCGACGGCCGCCCGGTCCTGCACCGGCTCGACCTCGACGTGGCGCCCGGCGAGTTCGTCGTCCTCCTCGGCGCCAGCGGCTGCGGCAAATCGACGCTGCTGCGCGTGCTGGCCGACCTGGACCGCGGCTTCCAGGGCGGCGTGCGGGTGGCCCGCAACCGGGCGGTGGGCTTCCAAGCGCCGCGGCTCGTGCCGTGGAAGCGGGTCTGGCGCAACGTGGTGCTCGGCCTGCCCGGTCGGCCCGACCGCGCCCGTGCCGTCCGCGCCCTGGAAGAAGTGGGGCTGGGCCATCGCACCGCGGTGTGGCCCAAAGTGCTCTCCGGCGGGGAGGCGCAGCGCGCGGCGCTGGCCCGCGCGCTGATCCGCGATCCCGACCTGCTCCTGCTCGACGAGCCGTTCTCCGCCCTGGACGCCCTCACCCGCATCAAAGCCCAGGAGCTCGTCGCCGAACTGTGGCAGCGGCACGGCTGCGCCGTCGTGCTCGTCACCCACGACGTCGAGGAGGCGGCGCTGCTGGCCGACCGCGTCCTCGTGATGGAGGGCGGCGCCATCGCCCACGACGTCCATGTCGGCCTGGCCCGCCCCCGGGACCGCTCCGCCGCCGGCTTCGTCGCCCTGCGCACCCGCCTGCTCGCCCTCCTGGGCGTCGGCGGCGACCGCTCCGGGGACGGCGCGCCCGAAGACACCGACACGGCGCATTGACTTCGCGTTAAGACGAGGTTCTAGCGTGGTCGGCGACCAACCGCACCCACCGCAGGGAGGCGCGCTGTGAGCAGCGTCTGGGCGAGCATCTTCGAACACCCCGGGACCGACCCCGTCGCCGACCGGACGGTGCTGGAGGGCGGCGGGCAGCGGACCCTGCTGGTCCCGGTCGCCGACCAGGACGACGCACCTGCCGTTGCCGAGCGCCTCGCGGCCGAGGACGGCGCCGCACTGATCGAGCTGTGCGGCGGGTTCCGCACGGCGACGGTGGCGGCCGTCATCGCCGCCGTCGGCGACCGCGCCGCGGTCGGCCACGTCACCTACGCCGTCGACGCCGTGCGCGGGGCGGCCTCCTACGCCGCGCAGTTCGACGGCTAGAAGGCGGCCGAGCGCCGGCGCCCCTCCTCGCCTGCCGCGTGGCGTCCCCGCTTCCACCGCGCCGGCGGGGTGCCGGTGGTCTGCACGCGACGGCACCGAGCGGCCGGGGCTGCACGGGGGGACGTAGCGGTCGGGCCGACCGACCAGCGGAGGCCGCCCGGGTGTGCGCGAGGGCCGCGGTGACGGGCTCGGGGGCGGGGGCCCAGCGCCTCCTGCCGTGCGGGCCCTGGGGCGGACCGGAGCGGGCTGTCCGCCGCGGCCCAGGACCGGCGGCACGGACTCAGCGATGCTGCGAGGGGGCTGCGTGCCCGCGCTGCAGACGCTTCCCACAATCAGGAGTCGGCCGCGGAAGGGCCCGGCCGGCCGGGCGCGGCAGCCCGATCCCCGGATCGGGCCGCGCTAACGTGGCGGCCCGGCACAAGCGGACACGGCGCAGTGCCGGCGGTGAGGGGGAGCGGCGATCGTGGGCGGGGTGCCGGTGAGTCCGTTGGCCAGGCTGCTGCTGTCGGTGGCGGTCGGCCTGGCGGCCGGACTGCTCAGCGCCGTGCTCAGCGGCCCCGTGCTCGGGGTTCTCGCGGGGATCACCGCAGCCGCAGGGCTGTTCCTGGTGTCCGGGGTGGCGGCCCTGTGGCCGATGGACCCGGAGACGACGCAGCGCAACGCCGTCCAGGAGGACTACCAGCCCGTGTTGGAGGAGCTCTCAGTGGTGGTGGCGACGATCGCCAGCCTCGCCGCGATCGCCTTCCTGCTCGCGCCGGACCGCCCGGCCGCCGAGAACGCCGCCGCAGCGGTCGGCCTCGCGGGGGTTTTCATGAACTGGGCGGTGCTGCACCTGATGTACACGGCCCGCTACGCCCACCTCTACTACGCCGAGCCGGCGGGCGGAATCGACTTCAACCACGCCGGCCAGCAGCCCAGCTACCGCGACTTCTTCTACTTCAGCTACACCGTCGGCATGTCGTACGCGGTCGCCGACAACAACGTCTCCAGCACCGCGGTCCGCGCCATGGTGCTGCGCCACGCCGTGCTCTCGTTCATCTTCGGAACGGTCATCCTCGCGGCGACCATCAACCTCGTCGCCGGGATCGTCACCGGCTGAACCGCGCCGCCCGCGAGTCGAGGATGCTGTAGGGAGGCGCGATCCTGCGCTCCTTCAGCCGGGGCTCCACCAGGTAGCGCCGGATGCGGTCCTGCCCGCCGGCGGGCCGGCCGGCGGTTCGAGGATCTCGCTACCGGGTTCGGCAGCGGAGGTCCCGCGGGCCGGCGGTGAGTCCGCTGCTGTTCGTCTGCGGGTCGGAGGGCCCCGGCCGCGGGAGGACGGGGCCGGGCGCCTGCGGGAAGCGCTGACCACTGCAGATCCGTTCATGAGGACTTGCTCATGAATGCCTCATCGGAGGTTCAGCAGCGCCCGAGAGGCTGAACCACCATGAGCAGATACACCGCTGCGCCGGATGAAGCCGCCGACTCGGGCGCCGGCGCCGCCGCGACCGCTGCCGCGCCAGGCACGGAGACCGCGGAGCCCGCCGCCGCGCCGGAGGTGTCCGGCCCGACGTCGCCCACCGTGCCGATGGCGCCGGCCCCCCGCCGGGGCTGGGCCGCGTACGCGGGCACGGCCGCGGCGATTGCCGCCGTTGCCGCGGGCACGCTGGCCGCCGCGGTCCTGCTGCCCGCGGGCAGCGGCCTCACCGCCGGCGGCCGCACCGTGCTGGCCGTCTTCACCGCGGCCGTGCTCTGCTGGACGCTCACCCGCGCCGACGACACCTTCATCGGGATGGCCGCGGTGACCGCCCTGATCGTCCTCGGCGTCCTGCCCTACGGCGACGTGCTCGGCCTGCTCGGTGCGGAGGCGGTCTGGCTCCTGGTCGCCGCCGGCATCCTGGCCGCCGGGATCGAAGCGGCCGGGCTCCCGGCTCGCGCCGCCCGCGCCCTCATCGGCCGCGCCACCACCGTCCGCGGCCTGTTCCACCTGGTCACCGCCGGCGTGGTGCTGACCGCGCTGGCGATCCCCTCCACCTCCGGCCGCGCCGCGCTGGCCCTGCCGGTCTTCCTGGCGCTGGCCCGGGTGTTCGGAGACCGGCCGGCCGTGGTGCGGGCGCTGGCACTGCTCTTCCCCGCGACGATCCTGCTCACCGCGATCGCGACCCCCATCGGCGCCGCCGCCCACCTGATCGGCGACGAGATCCTGCGCGGCATGACCGGGTCCGGCATCGGCTTCGGCCACTGGCTGCTGCTCGGCGTCCCGCTGGCCGCGGTCTCCGCCCACCTCGCCGCCGAGCTGGTCCTGCTGCTGATGACCCGGCGCAGCGACCGGCGCGGCCGCCTCTCCGCCGACGTCCGTATCGACGGCCTCGCAGCACAGCGCCCGGACGCGGCGGCTTCCGCTGCGCCCGGCGCGGGCGACCGCCCCGAGGAGGCCGCGGCCCCCTCAGCCCGCTTCACCGCCGCACAGCGCCGCATGCTCGCCCTGGTCGCCGCCGTCGTGGCGCTGTGGTGCACCGAATCCCTGCACGGGCTGCCCCCGACCGCGGTCGCGCTGATCGGCGCGCTGGCGGCCACCGCCCCCGGCTACGGGACCGTGCGCATGACGGCCGCGCTGAAGTCGGTGCCCTGGCCGCTCCTGGTGTTCATGGTCAGCGCGACGGCACTGGCCGAGGCCCTGGTGCAGACCGGCGCCGCCGAATGGGCGGCGCAGGCCGCGCTGCAGGTCGCCGCCGGCTGGCAACCCGCCGCAGTGCTGACCGCGGTCGTCGCGGTCAGCGCGGCCGCCCACCTAGTGCTGCAGTCCCGCTCGGCGCGGGCGGCGGTGCTGGTGCCCGCGGTCATCCCGCTGGCCGCCGCGTCCGGGCTCAACCCCGCCGCCGCGGTCTTCGCCTCCACCGCGGCCGCCGGCTTCTGCCACACGCTCACGTCCTCGGCCAAGCCGGTGGCGCTCTTCTCCGACCTGCCCGACGGCACCCCCACCTACCGCAGCGCCGACCTCCTCCGCCTCGCGCTGCTCCTCGGCCCGCTCATGGTCGCCCTGGTCATGGGCGCCGCCCTCTACATCTGGCCGTACCTGGGACTGCCGCTGCGCTGACGCGCGCTCCCGCACCCCGCACCCCGCATTCTCGTACAGCCACGGAAAGGCCCCGCTATGTCTGAACAGCACCGGATGCGCATCCTCGTCGCCCCCAGCGGCTTCAAGGAGTCCCTCGACTCCGGCGCCGTCGCGGCCGCGATCGCCGAAGGCGCCTCCCGCGCCGTGCCCGGCGCGCTGATCGACACCGCCCCCATGGTCGACGGCGGCGAAGGCACCGCAGCGGAGATGGCGCGCAGCACCGGCGGCCGCCTGGTGCACACCACCGTCGAGGGCCCGGTCGGTGAACCGGTCGAGTCCCACTTCGCGGTGCTCGGCGGCCCCGGGCCGCGCACCGCGGTCGTCGAGATGGCCGCCGCGGCCGGGCTGCGCCTGGTGCCCCGCGACCGCCGCGACCCGGGCGCCACCTCCACCTACGGCGTCGGCACCCTGATCGCAGCGGCACTGGACCAGGGCTGCGAGCACATCATCGTCGGCTGCGGCGACTCGGGTACCAGCGACGGCGGCGCCGGCATGCTGCAGGCGCTCGGTGTGCGGCTGCTGGACGGCCGGGGAGCCCCGATCGGGCGCGGCGGCGCGGAACTGGCGCGGCTGGCGCGCATCGACGCCTCCGGCCTCGACCCGCGCCTCGCCGGCACCTCCACCGTGCTGGCCTGCAACCCCTTCAACCTGCTGACCGGGCCGAAGGGCGTCGCGCGCGTCTTCGGCCCGCAGAAGGGCGCCACGCCGGAGCAGGTGCGCAGCCTGGAGGCGGCGCTGGAGAACTGGGCCGCGCTGCTCGGCGCGCACGCGGGGCGCGACGTGCGCACCGCGCCGGGCAGCGGCGCCTCCGGCGGGCTCGGCGCGGGCGCAGCGGCCGTGCTGGGCGCCCGCCTCGTGCCGCGCTTCGAGGTGCTGGCCGGCCACCTCGACCTGGACCGCCGGATCGCGGCCGCCGACCTGGTCATCACCGCTGAAGGCGCCATCGACTACCAGACGCCGAACGGGAAGGTGCCGGCCGAGGTCGCCCGCCGCGCCCAGCGCTACGGCACCCCGGTCGTGGCCCTAGCCGGCACCGTCGGCCGCGGCGCCGACCTCAGCCGCGCCGCCGGCATCGCCGCGATCTCCGGCATCCTTGCCGCCCCGATCGACCTGGCCGGCGCCATCGAGCAGGCCGCCACCCTCACCGCCGACGCCGCCGAGCGCACACTGCGCATGATCCTGGTCGGCGCCGGCCTGCACGGCCCCGCCCGCCGCCGCCTCCTCCCGGCCGCCGGGTGAACCGGCGCGTAGCTGCTGCTCGATGGTTTCGCGACAGGTCTAGCGACGGCGACAATGCACCCCGTTCCGTCTGCACCGCTCCTCCTGCCTGAGGCGGCAGTATCGGCGGAGCCGCCACGCGGCATGAGCGAGGCGGGGTACGGGGTGCCCAGGGGCTCGACCGGCCGAAGTCGGGGGCCAATGACCGATGTCATCACCGGTCGGTGATGGCGGCATCTACATCGGTGCCTGGGGGATCAGGCAGGGTCGCGGTCATGGCTAAGAATCGGATCACCTTCGTCGTCGCGCCCGTCATCGGCCTCGCAGTCGGGATTCTCCTGTTCGGAGATGTCGGACTCGGCATCGTGTTCGCGGCCGCCGCGGTGGGGGCCGCACTGTGCCTGGTCCCGATGGCCGAGTCCTAGCCCCCTCTGGGCGGGGCAGGGAGCACCCGTCCCGCGGGGCAGCCCCATCCGTCCGGCGCTTCGCACCGGACGGGTCAGAGGGCACCCGAACGGAGCGCCGCCTGCGGCGTTGACAGGCCGCAGGACTTCCGTGCGACTTCGGCAGGGGGAGCAGGCGGGAAGTGCGGAGCGGCGCCTGCGCCGCGCCGGCAGCAGCGGCGGCCAGAGCAGGCATAGCCGCAGCGGTCGGGCGATCTCGCGGAGACCATTTCCGCCTGCGGCCCGGGTCCGGGGATCCGGTTCGCAGAGTTCCGCGGCCGGATACGGCGGGGCCCATGCCCGCGGTGCCGGATTCGTTGAGACTGAGGGCGCTTTGCCCGTTGTTCGCCAAGGTGCTGTGCGGGGTTCGCGCGGCGGCTGTAGCGTCCGGGCCGGTAGCGCAGCGGAGAGGACGTGGACCGATGGTGCGGCGGAAGACGATGGCAGGACTGGCAGCGGGGGCGCTCGCGGCGTCCGCCATGGCCGGCCCGGCTGCGGCGGAGTCCCTTCCGGAGGAGGTGGACGGCGGCGCCTGGCCGGCGGGGCACGTGCAGGGCATCGCGCTCGACGAAGAGCGCGGCCACATGTACTTCTCCTTCACCGACACCCTGGTCAAGACGGACCTGGACGGCGACGTCGTCGGCACCGTCACCGGGCTCACCGGACACCTCGGCGACCTGGCCTTCGACGAGCGCGACGGCCGCGTCTACGGGTCGCTGGAGTACAAGTCGGCCGAGGCGTTCTACATCGCCGTCTTCGACTCCGAGCGCATCACCCGCACCGGCATGGACGCCGAGGAGGACGGCGTGCTCGGCACGGTCCACCTCCAGGAGGTCGTCGACGACTACACCGCCGATATGGACGGCGACGGATCCTTCGACGGCGACACGGCCGACACCGCCGACCACCGCTACGGCGCGAGCGGGATCGACGGCGTCGCCTTCGGCCCCGAGTTCGGCCGCAGCGGGGGGAAGCCGCTGCTGACGGTGGGCTACGGCGTCTACTCCAACACCGAGCGCACCGACAACGACCACCAGGTGCTGCTGCAGTACGACACCTCCTCCTGGCGCCGCTATGAGCGCCCGCTCGACCAGGGCGCCCCGCACACCAGCGGGCCGGACGAGCCCGGCGGCAAGTACTTCGCCTACACCGGCAACACCACCTACGGCGTGCAGAACCTGGCCTACGACGCCCACCGCGGGGACTGGCTGATGGCCGCCTACGAAGGTGAGAAGGCCGCCTTCCCGAACTACTCGCTGTTCGCCGTCGACGGCGCGTCCCAGCCCGAGCAGGGCGACCTGCGCGGCCAGCCCGAACCCGAGCAGGGCCTCCTCCTCCCGCTGCGCGAGGAAGGACTGCACGACCCGGAGACCGGCGTCCGCGGCTGGATGGGCGAGGGCCAGTACGGCCTCGAATCCGTCGGCGGCGGCCGCTTCTACGTCGTCGAGAGCGGCCAGCGCGACGACGGCGGCACCGAACTCGAAACCGCCACCGCCCGCCTGCACACCTGGACCGGCGACACCCCCGACCCCTTCACCCCGGTCGGCTGACGGGCGCCCGGCCCCGGGGGTCTGCCGGGGCCGGGCCGGACGCTCCTGGCGGCGGGTGGGGAGCAGCGAGGTGCGCGGCGCAGCCGGACTGCGATGCAGCGTCCGGGCGACCGGGCACCCGGGCCTTGCGCGCTGAGTACCCCCGCCGGTCCGCTCGGCCACCGCCGCGGCCGCCGGCGGAGGTGCGGCACGGCGGTGTCAGCGGGGCGGCGCCGTCACCGGGCGCCTTCGGGCTGCTCTGTCATGCCGAGTGCGAGCGAGGCGGCCCGGGCGGCGCTCTCCAGGCGGCCGACCTGGGTGGCGAGCTCGGTGTCGGGGAGGTGGGCGGACAGGCCGCTGATGCTGAGGGCGGCGACCACCGCGTGGTCGTGGTCGCGCACCGGGACGCTGATCGCGCGCACGCCCTCCTCGACGTCGTCCTGGCTGACGGCGTGCCCGGCCGCGCGGATCTCGGCGATCTCGGCGCGCAGCCGGTCGGCGGCGCCGGCGTCTGCCCCCTCGGCCTGGCGGAACGGGCCGGCCAGGTAGCTTTCGACCTGTTCATCGGGCTGGGCCGCGAGCAGCAGCCGCGGCCCGGCACCCAGGTGGAGGGGGAGCGAACCGCCGATCCGCAGCGTGTGGGTCGCCGCGTAGCGGCCGTCGAGGCGCTCCACGCAGACCGCCTCGGTGCCGTGCGGCACCAGCAGGAACACGGTCTCACCGGTGGCGCGGAAGAGGTCCTGCAGGGCCGGCAGGGCGCGCTCGCGGACCCCCATGCGGCGGGCCATGGCGCTGCCGATGCGGAACGCTCCCACCCCCAGGCGGTAGGTGCCCGGGGCCGGCCGCTCCACGTAGTCGCCGGCGGCCAGGGTGTTGAGGATCCGGTAGCAGGTGCTCTTGTTGAGGTCGAGGGAGGCTGCGATGTTGCCGAGGGTGAGCGGCTCGGGCGAGGCGGCGAGCTGGTCCAGCACCGCCATCGCCTTGACGAGCACGCGGACCGGCTCGCCTCCGCCCGACGTCCGCTCCGACATCACGGTGCCTTTCGAGTGCTGGGTTCCGCGGTCCGGTTCAGCCTATCCCGGGAGGGCCCGCTGTTTCGGACGTCCAGCACCTGGGGGAGGCCGGCGATGCCGGCGTCCGATCCCAGTCCGCCGGCCACCAGCGCAGCGGCGGCGGCGCCCAGCCGGGCCGCCTCGCGGAGCGTGCTGCCGCCATCGCGCCCCACGAGGAAGCCGGCGCTGAAGGCGTCGCCGCAGCCGGTGGTGTCCACGACGTCGACGTCCAGTGCCGGGACCTCCTCCTCCACCCCTTCGGCGACGATGAGCGCGCCGTCGGCCCCGCGGGTGACCACTACGGTCTTGGCCCCCGCATCGCGCAGGACCTGCGCGGCCCGCGGCAGGTCCGCCAGGCCGGTCATGCCCCGCAGCTGGTCGTCGTTGGGCAGTACGTAGTCCGCCAGCGGCCACAGGCGCTCCAGTGCGGCGAGTGCCGCGGGGCGCCCGACGGTGAGCAGGTCCACGCTGATCACCGTGGAGTGCGCGGCCGCATGCGCGAGCAGCTCGGGCAGCGGGCCGGAGGCGAACGCCCCGAGGACGTCGGGGCCGCCGACGTGCACGGCGTCGGCTTCGGCGAGCACGTCGGCGTCGACGTCGCCGGCGGAGAGCAGGCCCATCGCGCCCGGCGCGTGCAGTGCCGGGCGCGAGCCGTCCGGGCGGATCGGCAGGATCGTCGCGGGGGTGGCCGCGCCGGGCTTCACGGCCAGGCCGCCGGTGCCGACACCGTGCTGGTCGAGCAGCATGCGCAGCATCCGCCCCGCCGCGTCGTCGCCGATGGCGCCCACCGACTGCACCTCGGCGCCCAGCTTGGCGAGGTCGACCGCGGTACCGCCGGCCGTCCCGGCGGCGGTGAGGCGGATCTCCTCCAGGACGCTCCGGCCCTGGCCCTCGGGGATACCGGTCACCGGGCGTCCGAGCACATCGAGGATGTGCGCTCCCAGGCAGACCACTCTCACTGCGCTGTCCTCCGTTCCGCGACCGCGGCCAGTTCCGCCTCGTCGAGCAGGCGCGGAGTCCCCAGCGGTGCCGCCGTGGTGTACAGCTGGCACAGCCATTCGACCAGGTGGGAGCGTTCGTAGGCTTCCTCGGCGGTGGCTCCGTGGGCAACCGCGCCGTGGTTCTGCAGGAGCGCGGCACTGCGCCCCGCCACGGCGGTGCGGACCGCCGCGGCCAGCTGCCCGGTGCCGTAGGTGGCATACGGCGCCACCCGCGGAGGGCCGCCGAGCCGGACGACGTAGTAGTGCACCGGGGGCAGCCGCTCGTGCACCAGGGAGACCGCCGTGCTGTGCAGGCCGTGGTGGTGGACGACGGCCCCGATCCGGTCCCCTTCCGCGCCGGTGTAGAGCGCCAGGTGGAGCGGGGTCTCCGAGGACGGGGTGTGCGGGCCGTCGACGACGCGTCCGTCGAGGTCGACGACGCTGACGTCGCCGGGGCCGGTCGCGGCGTACTCCCGTCCGGAGGGGGACACGGCGATGAGGCCGCCCACCCGGACGCTGACGTTGCCGGCCGTCCCGGTGACGAGCCCGTCGGCGTGCATCCGCCGCCCGGTAGCGGCCACCGCGGCCCGCGCGGCATCGAGGTCGGCAGCCCCGTTCACGCGGCGGCCTCCGCGCCGTCGGGAACGACGACGCCGGCCTCGGCCCGCCAGCGCACCTCGACCCGGTCGCCGGGGGCGACGGCCCGCCCGTCGGTGCCGTCGCGCACCTGGCCCTGCGCGCCGTCGTCGAAGCGGAGCAGCACCCGGCGGAAGGCGCCCTGGTAGACGACGTCGGAAACGGTCGCCGAGAGCCGGTTCCACCCGGCCTCCTCCGTTCCCGGCGCCGGTTCGGCGAGCAGCATCCGCTCGGGCCGGACGATGAGCGCCCCCGGGCCGTCGTCCGCGGCGCAGCGCAGCTGCGCCGAGCCGGTGTCGAGGACTCCGCCGGCCACCCGCCCCCGGAACAGGTTGGAATCGCCCAGGAAGGTCGCGACAAACCGGGAGGCCGGCGTCTCGTAGAGCTCGCCGGGCGTGCCCACCTGCTCGATGCGGCCGTCGCGGAACACGGCGATCCGGTCGGACAGCGCCAGCGCCTCCTCCTGGTCGTGGGTGACGAAGACGAAGGTGATGCCCAGCTCGGAGTGGAGCCGCGCGATCTCCAGCTGCAGCGACTCGCGCAGCTTCTTGTCGAGTGCGCCCAGCGGCTCGTCCAGCAGCAGGGCGCGCGGCCGGAACACCACCGCCCGCGCCAGCGCGACCCGCTGCTGCTGCCCTCCGGAGAGCTGGGCCGGGAGGCGGTCGCCGTGGCCGCCCAGGTGCACCAGCTCCAGGGCCTCCGCCGCGCGGCGGGCGGCCTCGGCGCGGGCCACCTTCCGGCGGCGCAGCGGGAAGGCCACGTTCTCGGCCGCGGTCATGTGCGGGAAGAGCGCGTAGCTCTGGAAGACCATGCCGAGGTTGCGCCGGTGCGCGGGGCGCCGCGCGATGTCCTCGCCGTCGAGCAGGATGCGCCCGGCGGTCACCGGCTCGAAGCCGGCGACCATGTTGAGCGTCGTGGTCTTGCCCGACCCGCTGGGGCCGAGCAGGGTCATGAACTCGCCGGGCCGCACCGCCAGGTCGACGCCGTCGACGGCGGGCGCCGCGGTTCCCGGGAAGGTCTTGGTGAGCGCTTCGACGCGGATGCCCGCGCCGGGGTTCTCCTCAGGCATGGCGGTTACTCCTCCGTGCCAGGCCGGCGAGGCCCAGCAGGACGGTGGACACGGTGAGCACGATGGTGGAGGCCGCGGCGATGGTGGGGTCGACCTCGTTGGTGACCGAGGTGAACATGCGCACCGGCAGGGTCTGCAGCTGCGGGGACTGGACGAACATCGAGACCACCACCTCGTCGAAGGAGGTGACGAAGGCGAACAGGGCCCCGGCCAGCACTCCGGGCCGGATGGCGGGCAGCGTGACGTGGCGGAACCGCACCCACGGCGAGGCGCCGAGGCCGGCGGCGGCGCGTTCCAGGACGGGGTCGCGGGTGCGCAGCGCCGCCGAGACGTTGACCAAAACGAACGGCAGGGCGAGCACGGTGTGGGCCGCTATGAAGCCGGTTGCGGTGCCGATCAGCCCCCAGTTGAGGAATGCGGCGTAGACGGCGACGGCGACGACGATGCCCGGCACGATGAGCGGCGCCATGAACAGCCCGTCGAGCGGCCCGGCGAGGAGCCGGGGCGCCCGCTCCAGCGCGAACGCGGCCATCGTGCCCAGCACGCTCGCCAGAACCGTCACGATCGCGGCGAGCTGCAGCGACACCAGCAGCGCCGTGGTCCATCCGGTGTCGCTGAAGAACGTCGCATAGTGGCGCAGGCCCCACGAGGACGGCGGGAAGGCGAAGCTGTCCTCGCCGGAGAAGCTGATCGGGACGACGACGAGCGTGGGCACCACCAGCCAGAGGCCGACCAGGGCGGCGACCGCCACCAGGCTGTAGCGCAGCGCGCTTCCGGATCTCACTGCGCACCTCCGGCCATGCTCGCGCCGACGGTGCCCGTGCTCTGGCCGCGGGTGCGGGTGGCCATGCGGACGGCGCCGAGCAGCAGCAGCGTCACGATCAGCAGGGTGACCGCGAGCGCCCCGGCCGCGCCGAAGTCGACGATCTGGTTGACCTGCACGGAGATGAACTGGGCCAGCATCGACTGCTGCGGCGACCCCACCAGCGACGGGGTGACGTAGAAGCCCAGGGACAGGACGAGCACCAGGGTGGCGCCGGCCGCGACCCCGGGGAAGGACAGCGGCAGGTAGACCCGCAGGAACGCCTGCAGGGGAGAGGCGCCCAGCGACAGCGCGGCGTCCACCAGGCGGCGGTCAATCGACCGCATCGCCGTGTACAGCGGCAGCACGACGAAGGGCAGCATCACCTGGGCCATCGCCAGCGTGACGCCGGCGCCCGTCCCGAGCAGCCGGACTTCGCCGAGCCCTGCCGCAGCCAGCGTGCGCTGAACCGCTCCGCCGTCCTGGAGGAGTACGACCCAGGCGAAGGTGCGGGCCATCAGCGAGGTCCAGAACGGGACCAGGACCACCACCAGCAGCACGGCCCGCCAGCGCGGCGTCGCGACCGTCATGAGATGGGCGTAGGGGTAGGCCACCAGCACGCACACCGCGGTGACGACCAGCGCCATGACGAGCGTGCGCTGGATGACGCTGAGCGCGACTCCCTCGCCGGTGATCGCGGCGTAGTTGGCCAGACCCGGCTCCGGTGCGGTGACCGAGAGCCAGAGCAGGCGCAGGGCCGGGACCACGAAGAACACCGTCAGAACCGTGATTGCGGGAAGGGCCAGTAACCAGATGGCGGCCCGGGCCGGTGCGCTGCGCCGGGGCCTGTGCCGCTGGGCCCGCACCGCACCGCGGCCCGGCCCGGGGGGAGCTGAAGTCACCGCCATCATCGACCCTTCCGCCGAACAGAGCATTCCGCAGTGCGATACCGATTTTGGAAAGTGAAATAACGGTGGCCGCGGGGTGCCGGTTCTGTCAAGACCCGGATGCGGAATGCCTTTTCCGGCGGACCGGGGTTGACGGCCCGCTCTTTCGGTGTTCATGCTTATCGCATAGTGAACAAGATTTCACAAAGTGAAACGCCTGAGGGGTGAAGCCGGTGGATCAGCCGTGCAGAGCCGGAGCCGCCGCCGTGCTGAGCGGCTGTCTCGCGGTGCTCGCCAGCGGGTGTGCGGGCCCGCTGTTCGCCGGAGCGGCCGGCGACGGGTCGACCGTCGTCTTCGCCAACACCGGCGGGGCGCTGCCGGAGGTGTTCGCCGGGAACGCCTACCCCGAACTGGAGCAGCAGGGCGTCTCGGTCGCCGAAGAGGCCCCCAACAACGAGGCCAAGCTGACGGCGATGGTCGAGGGCGGCTCACCCACGTGGGACCTCTACTACTCCACGCCCTACCTGGCGCGCGCCGAATGCGGAACCCTCTTCGAACCCCTGGACCCCGGCCGGATCGACACCGCCGGGATCGATCCCGAGCAGATCACCGAGTGCGGCGTCCCCATCGTGGAATCCTCGCTCCTGCTCGTCTACAACACCGAGACCTACGCGGACGACCCGCCGGAGAGCTGGGCCGACTTCTACGACACCGAGCGCTTCCCCGGGACCCGCGGAATCATGAACTTCGCCAAGGACGGCGGCATGGAGACCGCGCTGCTGGCCGACGGCGTCCCCGGCGACGAGCTCTACCCGCTCGACTACGACCGGGCGTTCGCACAGCTGGAGCAGGTCCGCGACTCGGTCCGCTTCTACGAGACCGGCGCCCAGCAGACCCAGGGCCTGCAGTCCGGCGAGGTCGACATGATGCTGGCCTGGCCGGGGCGGGCCTACGACGCCCAGCAGGCGGGCGCGCCGATCGACGTCGCCTGGAACCAGCCCGTGCTCTACACCGACGTGCTCACCGTGGTGAAGGGAGCGCGCGAGCCGGACCTCGCCTACGACCTGCTGAACAGCCTGATCAGCACGGCCAACCAGCAGGCCATCGCGGACCGGTTGCCGTACCGGCCGGCCAACAGCGACGCCGCGATCAGCGACGACCCCGACATCCGCGCCTTTGTGGACGACCCGCAGGCGCACGGAACCGAAGTCCAGCGCGACGACGCGTGGTGGGCGCAGAACGAAGACGAGGCCACCCAGCGGTGGACGGATTGGGTGAACCGATGAAGATCTGCGGATACGCCGACCGGCTGTCCGTGCCCGCCGGGCAGGACGTGGCCTTCCACCTCTCCTCCGAGCATCCCCGCCTGCACACCGAGATCGTGCGCCTGCGCCGCGGCGGCGGTCCGCGCCACCACACCGCGCTGATCGAGGAGCCCGTCCCGGCCGGAATCGCCGAATCCGTGCCCGGCCGGGTACAGGCCACGCAGTCTGGCTCCTACCTGCACGCCCGGCTGGATGCGGAGCACCCCGCCATCGGCATGGCGCTGTGGCTGCGGCCCACCACCGGCGGCACCGAGGCCCGGCCGGTCCTGACGGCCGGCCCCGTGGCCCTCACCGCCGCCTCCGACGGCATCCGCGCCGAGATCGGCGGACGGACCGCAGCGCGCCTGGACGCCGCACTGGCGCCCGGTCGCTGGCACCTCGTCTCCCTCGCCGTGGACAGCTTGGGCCGGGTGGAACTGGCCGCCACCGCCGCCGATGCGCAGACCCGCACCGCCGAGGGCCGCACCAGTCCGTGCACGGTCGCCGGTCCGCTGCTGATCGGCGCGGGCGGCGACCGGGCCGGAGCAGACGCACCCGCCCGCCCGACCTTCAACGGCGCGGTGGCCCGTCCCGTGGTCACCGCCGACTGGGACCGGCGCCTGCACGCGCACCTGCTTGCGGGGCGCGACCCGCTGGAGCTTGCGGACCCGGCCCGCACCAGCGTCCTGGACCTGGCCGCCGGCCCCGCCGGCGCTGCGGTGCCCGACCTCGGGAGCCTGACCAGCGGCGCAACGGTGCACCACCTGCCGGCACGCGGCGTCCCGGGTCCCTTCTGGCGCGGCGCCGAGCGCGACTTCCGCGCCGCTCCGGCCGAGTTCGACGCGGTCCACCTGCACGACGACGACCTCTCCGACGCGGGGTGGAGCCCCGACCTGGTCTGGTCGGTTCCGGAGGGGCTGGACAGCGGCGTGTACGCGCTGAAGGTGTCCGCCGGCGGCGATACCGACCGCATCCCCGTCGTCGTCACCCCGCACCGGCACACCGCCCCGGTACTGGTCGTGCTGCCCACCTGGACCTATCTGGCCTACGCCAACTGGCGCACCTACGCCGAGTTCGAGACGGAGCGCCTGGCGCTCTACGGCGAAGACCGCGGGATCGACGAGCGCGACCGCTGGCTCACCCGGCACCCCGAGTTCGGGAAGTCCCTCTACGACGTGCACGGAGACGGCTCGGGCGTGGTGCACTCCAGCGCGCTGCGGCCGATCGTCAACCTCCGCCCCGACTACTACACGCCGACCACGCGCGGCTTCCGGCACTTCGCCCAAGACCTGCTCCTGCTGCACTGGCTGGACTCCCGGGGCGAGCGGTACGC
This sequence comes from Nocardiopsis coralliicola, assembly GCF_054779695.1. Lineage (NCBI taxonomy): Bacteria > Bacillati > Actinomycetota > Actinomycetes > Streptosporangiales > Nocardiopsidaceae > Nocardiopsis > Nocardiopsis coralliicola. Next base: position 487,752 of record NZ_BAAGXT010000001.1, read on the forward strand.
CGTGGCCACCGACGACGAGGTGGACCGCGAAGGCGCCGGCCTGCTCAGCCGCTACCGGGTGGTTCTCACCGGAAGCCACCCCGAATACTGCTCGGCGGCGATGCTCGACGCCTACAGCGCCTACACGCGCTCGGGCGGCCGCCTCATGTACCTCGGCGGGAACGGCTTCTACCAGGTCACCTCCCGATCGCCGGCGTGCCCCAGCGCTGTCGAGATCCGCCGCGGGCACGCCGGAGTGGCCACCTGGGTCTCCGACCCCGGCGAGGAGCACCTCGCGGCCACCGGCGAGCCGGGCGGCCTGTGGCGCATGCGCGGCCGCGCCCCCAACCGGCTGGTCGGCGTCGGATTCACCGCCCAGGGGTTCGACAAGGGCCACGGGTACCGGCGCAGCGCCCGCAGCGGCGACCCCGATGTGGCCTGGGTGTTCGCCGGGGTCGACGCCGGGGCCGGCGAGGTGTTCGGCGCCACCGGGCCCGGGCTGGGCGGCGCCGCGGCCGACGAGTTCGACCGCGCCGACACCGGACTGGGGACCCCGGCCGGCGCCGCCGTACTCGCCTCCTCGGTCGGCCATTCCGAACGGATCGCCCTGGCTCCGGAGGAGGTCGACCACGGCTACGCGGCGCCCCCGCCCGGCGTCCACCCCAACGTCCGCTCCGACGTGGTCCTCTTCGGGCGCCCCGGCGGGGGAGCCGTCTTCGCCGTCGGCTCGATCGGCTGGACCACGGCGATGAGCCATGCCGGCGGGGACAACGCGGTCGCCCGCGTCACCGGCAACGTCCTGGACCGGTTCCGCACGGCCGACGGCAGCATCGCGCCGTGACCGGGCCCGCCGGCCCGCACCCGGCCGGCGGCACAGGTCGGCCGGGTGCGCCCCGAACCGAGAAGGAGAGACCCTTGCCCGACCCCGCACCGACCACCGCACCCCGTCCCGGGGCGCCGACGGAGCCCCAGCTCACGGAGAAGGCGCGGTTCATCCGCACCGAGACCGTGCGGCTCACCCGGATCGCCGGAGCCGGACACTACAGCGCCGTGTTCTCCTGCGCGGAGCTGCTCTCCGTGCTCTACTACGACCACCTGCGCCTGGACCCGCAACGTCCGGAATGGCCGGACCGCGACCGCTTCGTGCTGAGCAAGGGCCATGCGGCGATCGGCCTCTACCCGGTCCTGGCCGACCTGGGCTACTTCGACCCGGCCCTGCTGGAGGACTACACGCGGCTGGGCAGTGCGTTCGGCGACCACCCGGACATGAAGCGGATCCCGGGCATCGACTTCTCCTCCGGGTCGCTCGGCCACGGACTGTCCATCGGTGCCGGCATGGCCTGGGCCGGCCGGCTGCGCGGCAGCGACCACCGCACCTGGGTGATGCTCGGCGACGGCGAGCTCGCCGAAGGCCAGATCTGGGAGGCCGCGATGGCGGCCGCCCACTACCGGCTGGGCGGCCTCACGGCCGTCGTCGACGCCAACCAGCTCGGCATCGACGGATTCGTCGAGGAGACCATGCGCGCCGAGCCCGTCGAGGAGCGGTTCGCCGCCTTCGGCTGGCAGACCCGCCGGGTGGACGGCCACGACATCGCGGCGGTGCGCGCGGCCTTCGCGGCCCTCCCGCCCCGCGGCGGCGAGCGCCCGCAGCTGATCGTGGCCGACACGGTCAAGGGCAAAGGGGTGGCGCGCATGGAGCTCAGCCCCGACTGGCACGTCGGGAACCTGGCCGGCGCCGACTACGACGACGTCATGGAGGAACTGCACCGATGAGCCCCAGCACGCCGGCCCAGGACCAGTCCGAGATCTTCAACGGCACCGCAGCCGTCGGCTTCAAGGACGCCCGCTCGGCCGATGGGACGGACACGCGGGCGGTCCCGGCCTTCGTCATCGGCGACGAGCTGGCCGAGCTGGCTGAGACCGACCAGCGGATCGCCGTCCTCACCGCCGACCTGGGCCGGTCCAACCGGACGCTCGACTTCGCGGCGCGCCATCCCGAGCGGTTCGTCAACGTCGGTATTGCCGAGAAGAACATGGTCACCATGGCCGCGGGCATGGCCGCCTCCGGGATGGTTCCCTTCGCCGCGACCTTCGGCTCCTTCGCGGCGCTGCTGTGCGCCGAGCAGATCCGCACCGACTGCGCCTACCCCGGCCTCCCGGTCCGGATCGTCGGCCACCACTCCGGCATGTCGATGGGCTTCTACGGCACCAGCCACCACAGCCTCGAGGACCTCGCGATCCTGCGCAGCATCGCCGACCTCGCGGTCGTCTGCGCCACCGACGCCAACCACCTGCGCTCCCTGCTGAGGCTGAGCCTGGACCACCCCGGCGCCATGTACCTGCGCCTCGGACGGGGCCGCGACCCGGAGGTCTACCCCGCCCCGCCGGAGCTGGAACTGGGCCGGGCGGTCACCCTGCGCGAGGGCACCGACCTCACCATCATCGCCACCGGATCCACCGTGCACCCGAGCCTGGCCGCCGCCGAGCAGCTGGACGCGCAGGGCCTGTCCGCGCGGGTGGTGGACATGTGGTCGGTGCAGCCGCTGGACTCAGCCGCGGTCCTCGCCGCGGCGCGGGAGACCGGTGCCGTGCTGACCGTGGAAGAGGCCAACGTCCGCGGCGGCCTCGGCTCGGCGGTGGCCGAGTGCCTCGCCGACTCCGGAACCGCGGTCCGGCTGCGCCGGCACGGGATCCCCGGCGAGCACGTCCCGGTCGGTCCGCCCGCCGCCCTCTACGCCCACTACCGGCTCGACGCGCCCGGCATCGCCGCCGTCGCGCGCGAGCTCACCGACACCGACAGGAGCGCCCCATGACGCTGCAGCCCCTCCTCGGCGCGCGGGAATCCGCGCTCCGCGACCGCGCGCACCGGGTCATCCCGGGCGGGATGTACGGGCACATGGCCGTGGACGCCTTCAGCTCCGCCCACCCGCAGTTCATCGCCTCCGGAGACGGCGCCCGCGTCACCGACGCCGACGGCCGCGAGTACCTGGACCTCATGTGCAGCTGGGGCCCGATGATCCTCGGGCACGGCCACCCGCGGGTGCGCGAAGCCGTCGACGCCCAGCTGGACAGGGGGGACTGCCTGGACGGCACCAGCCCGGTCGCCGTCGACTACGCCGAACTCCTGGTCGACACCATCCCCGCCGCGGACTGGGCGCTGTTCTGCAAGAACGGCACCGACGCGGTCACCACCTGCGTGACGACGGCGCGCGCCGCCACCGGGCGGCGCAAGGTCCTCGTGGCGCACGGGGCCTACCACGGCGCCGTCCCGTGGTGCTCGCTGCGCGGGCAGGGGGTCACCGAGGCGGACCAGCAGCACCTGGTCCGCTACCACTACAACGACCTGGGCTCGGCGGCCGCCGCCGCAGACGAGGCCGGCGGTGACCTCGCCGCCATCGTCGTCTGCCCGATGCGCCACGACGTCAAGCGCGACCAGGAACTCGTCGACCCCGAGTTCGCCCGCGGCCTGCGGCGCCTCGCCGACCGCAGCGGAGCCGTGCTCATCCTGGACGACGTGCGGTGCACCCACCGCCTCGACCTCGGCGGCAGCTGGGAGCCGATCGGCGTCCGCCCGGACCTGGCGGCCTACTCCAAGCCGCTCGCCAACGGCCAGCCGCTCGGCGCCGTCACCGGTTCGGATGCGCTGCGCGACGCCGTGCGCTCGGTCTATGTCACCGGCTCGTTCTGGACCGGTGCGGTGCCGCTGGCCGCCGCGCTCGCCACCCTGACCGAGCTGCGCCGCGGCGAGGCGCTGCCGGCCATGGAGCGGGCCGGCCGCCGGCTGCGCGACGGCCTGTCCGCGCAGGCCGCCGCGCACGGGATCGGCATCCGCCAGACCGGCCCGGTGCAGATGCCCATGCTCGCCTTCGACGGCGACGGCCCGGACTTCCCGCTGGCCCGGGCGTGGGCCGAAGAAGCCGCCCGCCGCGGGGTCTACCTGCACCCCTGGCACAACTGGTTCCTCTCCGCCGCGCACACCGACGAGGTGATCGACGCGGTCCTCGACCGCACCGACGGCGCGTTCGCTGCGCTGCGCTGACCCGCGGGGCGACCTTATGTGGCCACTCGATCACCCGGAGAGTCGGGTGTGCGCACACTTTGGTCCATGGAAAACACGGCCGGCGATTCGTGCCGCGAAAAGGCAGAGGCGACCTGCGGCTGCGCCATCTCCCTCGCGGTCGGCAGTGTGGTGGTGTCCTTCATCGCCTTCGTGATCTTCGGCGATGCGCCCCGCGACCCACCGTTCGACTACACCCGGACCGTAGCGGTGGAAAAGCCGGACGACCCTCCGGAATGGGACTATGAACGCGAAAGCGAAAAGATTGACAGGTCGAGCACGCATTCTTCGGTGCGCGGGTCCATCGAGAACTCTGTGCGGCAGGAGGCTCACCGGGACCTTTTCCTCTTCGACACGGAGGCCGAATGCGACCTCTCGCTGGGGTCGTCGGACGGGTACGCCGACTGCTCAGTGGCCGCCAGCGGCGTGGAGATGTCCTACGGCGTTCGCATCAGCGGCCTCAGCAGCGGCGGCTTCCTCATCACCTGGGATGGCCGGATCGAAGAGCCCGGCGAGGTGATCCTCACCGAGGCGGCCCTGCACCGCACGATCTGGGAGCACACCGCCCACAAGCGCGAACGCGACCGCGACCTGGAAGTGCGGTGCGACCCGCTGGTCCGCCCGCGGCTTGCCCCTGTAGCCGACCTGGGCCAGTTCCAGTGCTATACGTGGCGTCCGGACGCAGCGAGCGGGAGTGTCCACACCCTCTATTTCGACAACGGACTGGAATTCTCAGAAGAAGAGTGAGCGGCCCCGGCGCGGCAGCGCCGCCGCGCCGGGGCCCGCCAGAGTTGCGCGAAAGCCGCTACGAGGGAGGTGCGTCCAGGCGCAGCAGGGTTGCGAGGAGGGTGTGGACGCCGGCGTAGATGTCGGTGGAGTCGGTCCACTCCTCGGGGCAGTGGCTGCGGCCCTGGTGGGACGGCACGAAGATCATGCCGGTCGGGCACAGGGCGGACATGATGGCGGCGTCGTGCTCGGCGCCGCTGTACATCCGCGAGTGGCGGTAGCCGAGTTCCTCGACGGCGCCGGTGCTGGCGCGCAGCACGCCGGAGGCCATGGCGGCCGGCTCCTTGCTGGGCAGCCATTCGAAGTCCAGGGTCACGCCGCGCTGGTCGGCTTCGGTTCCGGCGGCGTGGGCCAGAGCGGTGCGGGCCTGCTCCAGCCAGTCGCGCTCGGGGCTGCGCAGTTCGCCGTGGACTTCAGCCCGCTCGGTCACGACGTTGACCGCCTCCGGCGTGAAGGTGACCGCGCCGACGGTGCCCCGCCCGTGGCCGGCGCCGGAGGCGATCCGCTCCACGGCCAGGACTGTGCCGGCTGCGGCGCAGCCCGCGTCCCGGCGGTCGGCCATGGGCATGGTGCCGGCGTGGTCGCGGCGGCCGCCGAACAGGGCGCGGAACCGGGCGATGCCGGTGATCGTGGAGACCAGGCCGATCTGCACGTCCTGCTGCTCCAGCACCGGTCCCTGCTCGATGTGGAGTTCGACGAAGGCGCGGACCCGGGACGGAGCGAGGCGGTGCGCGGCCATCGCCGACGGGTCCATCCCGGCGGCGGCGAGGGCGTCGCCGAAGCGGGTGCCGTGCTCGTCGGTGAGCGCGAGGTGGCCGCCGGTGAGCTGTCCGGTGAGCGCGCGGCTGCCGACGCAGCTCAGGCCGAAGGCGTTGGGTTCCTCGCTGAAGAAGTCCACGACGATGAGGTCGTGGTGGAGCCGGCGGCCGGATTCGCGCAGTGCGCGGACCGCTTCCAGCGCCCCGATGAAGCCGACGGTGCCGTCGAACCGGCCGCCGCCGGGCACCGTGTCGGTGTGCGAGCCGGTCACGATCGCGCCGGCGGAGGGGTCGCGGCCCTCCAGCACGCCGACCACGTTGCCGGCCGGGTCGATGGAGGCGTCCAGCCCGGCGGCGCGCATGGCGTCCAGCGCCCACTGCCGGCCGGCGCGGTCGGCCTCGGTCAGGGCGATCCTGCTCCAGCCGGGCAGGGCATCGTCGGTGATGGCGGACAGCTCGCCGAGTTCGGCGTCGAGGCGTTCACGGGAGGGGGCGGGTGGGGTCGCCACAGGGGTCACTCTGCCTTCTGCGGAGGGGAGGCGCCGGAGAGTCCGGCGCCGCAGGACTGTCCCTGCTGGCCTACCCACCGGTGCAGGCAATCCACGGCACGGCTGCGCGCAGGCCGCCGGGGAGCGGTGCGGCTCCCCGGCCGCCCTTCAGCGCCGGGGGCCCGGGCTGGTGCGGTAGGTGAGCCTCCGCAGCGCCGCCTCGGCCGGGCCCGGGAGGCCGCTGCGCTGCAGGGCGGCGGCCATGGCCACGGTCGCCGTCCAGGTCGCCACCGCGGTGAGCGCCGCCGCTGAGGCGCTGGCGGTCGCTCCCAGCCCCAGTCCGTAGGGGGCAAAGACGGCCGTGAACGCGATCGACTGGAACAGGTAGCAGCTCAGCGAGCGCTCGCCCACGGCCGCGACCGCCGCCACTACGGGGCCGCGGGGCGCCGTGCGGCCGGCGGCTCCGGCCCGCTGCTCCAGGCGCCACGCCAGCAGGCTGAGCAGGGCGCACCAGCCGGCGCCGCCCGGCCAGCCCGCCAGGTCGTGCACCGCCCAGAGCAGGTCCTCGGCAATCGGACCGGGGGAGGCCGCGAACCCTGCCTCTACACTCGCCGCGGGGATCCCGGCCGCCACCGCCGCAGCCAGTCCGGCGGCCGCTGTCCGCTGCAGCAGCCGGCGGTACTCCTGCGGACGCTCCAGAATCCGCAGGCGTCCGGCCCACATCCCGACCAGCAGCGGCGGCAGCACGACCAGGAGCAGGGTCACCGGCGTGTACAGCAGCCATTCCGCGAACCGCTCGCTGCTCGCTGCGGAGAAGTCGGCCTGTACGAGCGAGGGCGCCGATGCTGACGCGGCCTCGGCGGACCCGTCGCCTGCAGCGACTCCGGACACGGTGAGCAGGAGCAGCAGCGCGGAAGTGGCGGCGGCCGAACCCGCGGCCGCCCACAGGAGCACGGCGGGGCGCGCCCGGAGGCAGCCGGCGAACAGCAGCAGCCCGAGCCCGTAGGCGCCGACGATGTCCACCGGGAGCAGCAGCACGCCGTGCACCAGCCCGATCAGGAGCATCCAGAAGCCGCGCCGGCGCAGCACCGGCCGCGCCGCGGCCCAGTCGGAGCCCGCTCTGCGCAGGATCCACGCTGATCCGTAGCCGAAGAGCAGCGAGAAGAGCGGGACCGCGCGGCCGCTGACGAGAAGGTCCTGGACGAAGGACACGGCGCGGTCGGCGCCGGCGTGCAGGGGGTCGGAGCCGGTCAGGAAGAAGTGCGCGTTCGCCAGCGCGATGAAGAGCAGCATGAACCCCCGGGCGAGGTCGGGAGCGAGTGCGCGGGTGCGGCCCGGGCGGCCGCTGCCGGGCCGGCGGGGCGACGGGTGTGAAGGGCGCTGCTGGGACATGGGGTCCTATCCGGGTAGGGGGACTCCATGGAAGCGGCTCGCCTGCACGCCGCACCATCCGCCGGACGCGAGTCCTCCGGGTGGCTCCAGCTCCACCCGCGCCGGGCGCGCGGCCGGAACCCCCTGCCCGCCCGCGGCGTGTATGGCGCGGGCCGGGCCGGGTAGCGGACGCGGTTGTGACGCAGGCAGGAGACCCCGGACCAGGCATGCAGCCGACTGAGGGCGGCGCCCTGCGCAAGGCCGGCGGCTGCCGGACTCCGCGCGGCGGTGCTCCTCCGGGAAGCGAGGCACCCCGTGAGCACCAACGTCTTCGTCCTCGGACTCGACGACCACAACCTCGAAGCGCTGCGCGGACTGCCCGGCGCCGAGGACTGCCGCTTCCATCCGCTGCTGGAACTGGAGGATGTGGCCGAGGGGGATCTGGACATGCCCGCCCTGCTCGCCGAGGCCGAGAAGCAGCTGGACTCCTTCGACGGCCCCGCGGATGCGATCATCGGCTACTGGGACTTCCCCGTCAGCTCACTGGTCCCGCTGCTCTGCGAACCGCGCGGCCTGCCGCACGCTCCGCTGGAGGCCATCGTCCGCTGCGAGCACAAGTACTGGAGCCGCCTCGAGCAGCGGGCGGCAGTGCCCGAGGTGGTGCCGCGCTTCGCCGAGGTCGACCTCGACGACGGGAGCGTCCCGCCGGACCTGTCCTTCCCGCTCTGGCTCAAGCCCGTCAAGGCGTTCTCGTCCGAACTCGCCTTCCGCGTCACCGACAGCGCCGAATACGCGGAGGCGATCGAGCAGATCCGCCACGGCGCGGGCCGGGTCGGTGCGCCCTTCCAATGGGTCATGGACAGGGTCCGGCTGCCCGAGGAGGTGGCGCAGGTCGGCGGAACCGCTGCGCTCGCCGAAGAGGAGGCCCGCGGCGAGCAGGTCACCGTGGAGGGCTACGTGCACGGCTCCGCGCCCCGCGTCTACGGAATCGTGGACGCACGCTGCTATCCGGGAACGTCGAGCTTCCTGTGCTACTCCTACCCGTCCCAGCAGCCCGACCGCGTCCGGGAGCGCCTCGTCGACGCGACCGAGCGGGTGGTGCGGCAGATGGGCCTCGACGACATCGCCTTCAACGTCGAGTACTTCTACGACCCCGAGAGCGACGCGCTCACCCTGCTGGAGATCAATCCACGGCACTCCCAGTCCCACGCGGCCCTGTTCCGCAGCGTCGATGGCGCGGCCAACCACGAGGCGGTCCTCCGCATCGCGCTCGGCGGTGAGCCCCGCACCGGTGGAGGCGGCTGGTACCCCTTCTCCGCCAAGTGGTTCCTGCGCCGGTTCGACGACGGGTTCGTGCACGCGGTCCCCTCCGACGGCGAGGTCGCGCGGATCGAGCAGCGGCTCGGCGTCCACATCGACCTGGTCGCCCGCCCCGGGGAATGGCTCTCCGACCTTCCCGGCCAGGACAGCTACAGCTTCGAGCTCGCAGACGTCTTCGTCGGAGCCGACGGCCCCGACGAGGCTCAGCGCACCTACGAGGAGTGCGTCCGGGCGCTTGAATTCGACATCCGCGGCGCCGACCAGCAGTGAGGACAGGAGGCCGGCCAGTATGCGCACCGTTGAGCAGCTTCCGCACGAGGTCCGCGAGGACGAGTACGTTCCGATCCCGCTCAGCGACGGGACCCGGCTCGCCGCCCGCATCTGGCGCCCCGCCGATCGCGCAGCCCTGCCGGTCCCCGCAGTCCTCGAGTTCATCCCCTACCGGCGGCGCGACCTGACGGCGCAGCGGGATTCGATCCACCACCCCTACATGGCGGGCCACGGCTACGCGTGTGTCCGCGTCGACCTGCGCGGCAGCGGTGACTCCGAGGGCGTGCTGCGCGACGAGTACCTGGAGCAGGAGCTCGCCGACGCGGAAGAGGTGCTCGCGTGGATCGCGGCCCAGCATTGGTGCGACGGGCGGACCGGAATGATGGGGATCTCCTGGGGCGGCTTCAACGCGCTCCAGGTCGCCGCGCGGCGCCCCGAGAGCCTGCGCGCGATCGTCACCGCCTCCTCCACCGACGACCGCTACTCCGACGACGTGCACTACATGGGAGGGTGCCTGCTCGGCGACAACCTGTCCTGGGCTTCGACCATGTTCGCCTACAACTCCTGCCCGCCGGACCCGGCCGTGGTGGGGGAGGCCTGGCGCGCGATGTGGCGCGAACGGCTGGAGAACAGCGGCCTGTGGCTCGACACGTGGCTGCGCCACCAGCGCCGGGACGCCTACTGGCGGCACGGTTCCGTGGTGGAGGACCTCGGTGCGATCCAGGTGCCGGTGCTGGCGGTGAGTGGCTGGGCCGACGGCTACTCCAACTCGGTCTTCCGGCTGCTCGCCGGGCTCGACGTCCCGCGGCTGGGCCTGCTGGGCCCGTGGTCGCACAAGTACCCCCACCTGGGCAAGCCCGGGCCCGCCATCGGCTTCCTCCAGGAACTGGTGCGCTGGTGGGACCGGTGGCTCAAGGGCGCCGGCAACGACGTCATGGACGCGCCCATGCTGCGGGCCTGGATGCAGGACAGCGTGGAGCCCTCGACCCACTACGAGGACCGCCCGGGCCGCTGGGTGGGGGAGGACTCCTGGCCCTCGCCCAGCGTGGTGCCGAAGGTCTGCCCGCTCGGGGGCGGGCGGATCCTGGAGGAGGGCGAGGTTTCCGGCGGCCGGCCGTCGACCCTGTCCTCACCGCTGTCCACCGGCAAGTTCGCCGGCAAGTGGTGCTCCTACAACGCACCGCCCGATCTGCCCTACGACCAACGCGAGGAGGACGGCGGGTCGATGGTGTTCGACAGCGGGCCGCTCAGCGAGCGGCTGGAGATCCTCGGGGCCCCGGTCGTCGAACTGGAGCTGTCCGTGGACCGGCCGGAGGCCATGGTCGCCGTTCGCCTGTCTGACGTCGCCCCGGACGGGCAGGCCACCCGCGTCACCTACGGCCTGCTGAACCTGACCCACCGCGACAGCCACGCGGAACCCGCGGCGCTCGAACCGGGGCGGAGGTACCGCGTATCGGTGCCGCTCAACGGCATCGCGCAGGCGTTCCCTCCCGGCCACCGGATCCGGGTGGCGATCTCCACGTCCTACTGGCCGCTGGCATGGCCCTCGCCCGAGCCCGTGATGCTGGCCGTCTACCCCGGATCCGCCACCCGCCTGCTGCTGCCCACCCGCCCCGACGGCGCGGCCTCGGGGCCGGAACCGGCCGCTTTCGGCGAGCCCGAGGGCACCGCGCCGATCCGCACCCGCCAGGTCCTCCCGGGCGAGGAGCGCTGGGACATCGCCCGCGACCTGGTCCAGTACCACTCCTCGCTCAACGTGGTCAAAGACCTGGGCACGGTGCACTTCGAGGAGATCGGGCTCGACGTGGCCCGGCGTGCAGTGGAGACCTACAGCTGGGTGGAGGACGACTACGGCTCCGTGCGCGGAGAGACCGTGTGGACCATCGGATTCAGCAGGGACGACTGGTCGGTCCGGACTGTCACCCGCACTGTCCTGACTTCGAGCCCCGGCTACTTCCACCTGCACGCCACGCTCGACGCCTATGAGGGGACCGAGCGGGTGGCCGCAACGACCCACACCTCCGACATCCCCCGCGACCGCGTCTGAGGCGGCGGACGGCCCCGGCGGACTGGCAGGATACGGCGCAGGGGCCGAGGCGGACGGTGCCGGCCCGGCGGTGCGCAGCGGGAGGAGCGGGGCCGGAATGGGCGGAGGGACTCTGCGCCGGGGCGCGGGCCGGGGGCGCACTCCGTGGCACCTCTGGGCGGCGGGCGCGGCCATGCTGCTGCTGTACGCGATGGGCGCGCGCGACTACGCCTACCTGCTCGGGCCCGATCCGGCCTACGTCGCCAGCCAGGGGTGGGGGCCGGAGGCGGCGGCCTACTTCAGCGGGTATCCGGTCGCGCTGCGCGCCGTGTGGACGCTGAACATCGCCGCCGGGCTCGCCGCCCCGGTGCTGTTGCTGCTGCGCTCGCGGTACGCGCCGGCGGCCGCCCTGGCCGCGGCCGCCGCCCAGATCGCCCTGATGGCGGTCTCCTTCGCGGTGCTGGACCGGTGGGCGGCGCTGGGCGCCTTCACCAACTCCTGGGACATCGGGATTGCGGCGGTCACCGCCGCCTTCTGGGCGTACTGCCTCCGCATGCGCCGCACCGGCGTGCTCGGCTGACGCGCACCCGGGCTCCGCTACCGGCGCCCGCCTCTTTTCGGCAAGAATGGGGGTATGCGATTCGGGGTCCTGGGGCCGCTGCAGGCGGGCGAGGCAGCCGAGGCCCCGGTCGGGGGGCAGCGGCTGCGGGCGCTGCTCACCCTGCTGCTGCTGGAGGCCGGGCGGACCGTTCCCACCGGCACCCTGATCGACGGCGTGTACGGGGCGGACCCGCCCCGCAACGCCGCCAACGCGCTGCAGTCGCAGGTGTCGCGGCTGCGCCGCATGCTGCCGCCCCGGCCGGACGGTGCTCCGCTGGTGGAGTTCCACCCCGGCGGCTACCGCATCGCCGTCGACCCCGGCGACGTGGACGTGCACCGCTTCACCCGGCTCACTGCGCAGGCGCGCACCGCCGCGCGGGCGGGGGACCACCGCAGCGCCGCCCGGCTACTCGAAGAGGCGCTCGGCGAGTGGCGCGGCCAGGCGCTCGCCGACGTCGCCGGACTGCCCTTCGCGGCGCCGCAGGCAGCGCGGCTGGAGGCCCAGCGCGCAGCGGCGGCGGAGGACCTCGGCGAGGCGCGCATCGCGCTGGGGCGGGCCGGTGAGGCAGTGGCGGACCTGCGCGAGCACGCCGACGCCCACCCGCTCCGCGAGCGGGCGTGGGCGCTGCTCATCCGCGCCCTGGGCGGCGCCGGGCAGCAGGCCGAAGCGCTGGACGCCTTCGCTGCCATCCGCGGCGCGCTCGCCGCCGAGCTCGGCGCGGATCCGTCCCCGGAGCTGGCCGAGGCGCACCTCGCTGTGCTCCGCGGCAGCGCCGCTCCCGCGCCCCCGGCGCCGGAGCGGTGGGGGCTGCGCCACCAGTTCACGACCTTTGTGGGGCGCGAAGGCGATGTCCGCCGGGTCGCCGCGCTCCTCGGCGAGCGCCGCCTGGTCACCGTCGCCGGGCCGGGCGGGGCGGGCAAGACCCGGCTGGCCGCCCGGGTCGCGGCCGGATACCCCGGGGACGCGGGCTTCGCCGACCTCTCCCGCCTCACCGAACCCGCCGACATCGCGCCCCTCGTCCTCGCCACGCTGGAGCTGCGGGAGTCGGGTCTGCGGCGGACCGCGTCCGGTGCGCCGCCCCCGGTCGAGCGGCTGGAGAACGCGCTCGCCGGCCGCAGCCTCCTCCTCGTCCTGGACAACTGCGAGCACGTGGTCGGAGCCGTTGCCGAGCTGGCCGGGCGCCTGCTCGGCGCTGCGCCGGAGCTGCGCATCCTCGCCACCTCCCGGGAGCCCCTGGGCATGACCGGTGAGGCGCTGCACCGGCTCGGCGGCCTGCCGCTCCCGCCGGAAGACGCCGGCGCCGATCCGGACACGGCCCTGGAGTCGGCCGCGGTCCGGCTGTTCGCCGAGCGCGGCCGCGACGCCGACCCGGGGTTCGCCGTGACCCGCCGCACCGCCGCCGAGGCGGTGCGCATCTGCCGCCGGCTCGACGGGCTGCCGCTGGGGATCGAGCTGGCCGCCGCCCGGCTGGGCACCCTGCCGGCCGCGGAGATCGCCGCCCGCCTCGACGACCGCTTCCGGCTGCTGTCCCGCGGCAGCCGGGCGGCCCAGCCCCGGCACCAGACGCTGCGCGCGGTGGTCGAATGGAGCTGGGACCTGCTCGGACCGGAGGAGCAGCGGCTCGGAAGGCGGCTGTCGGTGTTCTCCGCCGGCGCCGACGCGCCGGCCATCGAAGCGGTGTGCGGCGCCGACGCCCTGGCCGCGCTGGGCGGCCTGGTGGACAAGTCGCTGGTCGAGTTCAGCGGCGGCCGCTACCGGATGCTCGACACCGTGCACGCCTTCTGCGCCGAGCACCTCGCCGCATCCGGCGAAGAGCAGCGGATGCGCGCCGCGCACGCCGCCCACTACCGGGAGCTCGCCAGCGCGGCCGAACCGCGGCTGCGCAGCGCCGAGCAGCTGGAGTGGCTGGCGGTGCTGGACGCCGAGCGCGACAACCTGCACGCCGCCGTGCGCCGATCTGCCGCCGCGGGTGACGACGCGACCGCGCTGGGCATGGTGGCCTGCCTGAGCATGTACTGGTGGCTGCGCGGAATGCGGGCGGAGGCGGCGGTACTGGCCGGCGAAGCCCGCGACGCAGCCGGCGCCGAACCGCCCGGCCTCGATGAGGAGTGGACGGCCTGCCTGGCCCTCGCGGCCTTCGCCGGCGACCAGACGGTGTCCACCGCCGACCTCTTCCGCCGGAACACCTCCTGGGCGCGGATCGCCGCCACGGATGCGGTGCCGCGGTACCCGTTCGTCTACTACCTGGTCGCCCTGCTCAGCGGCCCGCCGAACGACACACTGGACGAGCAGGTGCACCTGGCCGAGGAGGTGGGAGCGCGGTACGGGCAGTGGATGTACGCGCTGGTCCTGATCGGCTCGGGCACGATCAGCCGCTGGCTCGGCCGGCCGCAGCGGGCCGAGCCGATCCTGCGGGAAGCCGTCGCCGGGTTCACCCAGCTGGGCGACCGCTGGGGGATGGCCATCTCCTGCTCCGCACTCGGTGAAGAGCTCGCCCGCGCCGGACGGCCGGCCGACGGCGTGGCGGCACTGGACGAGGCCCTGCGCCACGCCCGGTATCTGCAGGCCAGCGTCGACCTGCCCGACCTGCTCCGCGCCCGCGGCTCCCTCTACCTCGAGCTGGACGACACCGCCGCAGCCCGGGCGGACTTCGAGGCTGCGCTCGCCGGCGCCCAGCGCGCCGGCGACCGCGACAACACCGCCAGCGCCCGCCTCGGCCTGGCCGAGATCGAGCTGCGCAGCGGAGACGAGGCGGCGGCCTACCGCACCGCCCAGCGGGCGCTCGCCGAGTGCCCGGCCGGCTGGTACGTCGCCGACGAGGTCCGCAAGGAGATCGCGGAGTTCCTCGATGCGCTGGCCGCCCCCGCGCCGCCGGAGCCCGCCTAAGGCGTTGATGGGAATGTGCGCCGTCGACAGTGGCCGTCAGCGGTCGGCGACAGCGTCCCCCGGAGCCCGGCCGGTTGTGCCGGATCGGCCGCGTTCAGCGCCAGGGTGCGCCGGCACAGCCCGGCCCGCAGCCCCGCTGCGGTGCCGGTGCCATGGCGCTCCAGCCCGAGGTGGTTCTTCAGTGTCCCGATCACCGCCTCGATCCGCCGGCGCGACCACGCGGGAACACCCTCGCCTCCGGGTCCGCAGCTGGTTCTCCGTTCAACGATCTCGGGCGCATTCCGCGGGTGGCACCCGTCGCGCAGCGAAGAAGCCGTCCACTAGAACGCCCCGGCCCGGCGCCGCCTCCGCCCGCCGTCCGCGGAGGCCGGCGCGGAGGGGCGCCCATGCCGCGCTCGCGGCGCGCCGGCGGATTCCGCCGGTCACCGGATCCGCGGTGGCGGGTCCAGCGGGCCGCCGGTGTTGCCATGGCCGCCGTTCTGGCCGCGGGCCCGGGACGCCCTGCGCTCCTGCGCGCGCCGGCGCGCCGCCGCCAGCCGCAG